>NZFX01000014.1 GCA_002689385.1 Phycisphaerae bacterium | reverse complement strand
AATTTCTTCCTTTGATTTTCCAAGCAGTCGATATGTTTTCAAAAAATCGTCAGCCATTCTTAAACGAATTGAATCAAGTGAATGGGTTGCTGGAGTATTCTTCCAAGTATTTGAATTAAAGGAAATACGATTCACTCCATCATTTTTCCCCCACATAATGAACATAATCAAAACGAAAGTTAGAATTACCAAAACAATAAGATATGGGCATAGTTTTTTGAGTTTGTTCATTGCAAATTTATTCATACAATTTTACACCCTTTACCAATGTTTACCTTGGTCACTTGATGTATTACAGAATAAAATACACCAATCTTGACTGTTTTCTGTGATCTATAAATCGGACTTTTTGTTTGACTATCCGACAAGATACTCTATAGTTAAAATATGAAACTTTTTTTATCAACTATTACTTTGATGATTCTTTTGTCAAATATGACCTTTGCCCAGAATATTGATTTTGATCACGATGGCCTCACACGTCAATATCGAATTCATGTTCCAAGCGAGTTACCCGAGTCTCCCGCACTTGTCATAGCGATGCACGGATACAGCGGAAATAATAATGAAATGATGAACGACTACGGCTGGGTAGAACTTGCCAATGAACGTGGCTTTGTCATCGCATTTCCAAATGGTACGCGTGACCAATCGAACAATCGGTTCTGGGATGTAGACTATTCGTTTCATGCAGGAATTGACATTGATGACGATGGATTCATAAGAGAACTTGCACTACATCTCCAACAACTTCATGGAACAGCCCCAGATAAAATATACGCAACTGGATTCTCAAACGGTGCCGAAATGTCTTTTCAATTGGCATGTCGCGAATCAGAAACAATTAATGCTTTTGCACCAATTGTTGGCATGATGATGGATACACTGTTTACAAACTGTAACCCTGCCGTCGTTCGCCCTATTTTGTCATTAAACGGGACCACAGACAATGTTACATATTGGCAAGGGGACATGGCAGATACAGGTGGCTGGGGAGCATATCACTCTATTCCTAATACTATGGCTCTTTGGGCTTCGTTCATGGGTGTGAGTGTTACGGATTCGTATGATTTTCCAGATACCAATCCTAATGATGGCAGTACTGTCCACCGCGATATTTACAGTTCAACGAATCATAAATCTGAATTATGGTTTTATACTGTCGACGGGGGCGGACATGACTGGCCTGGTCAGTGGGGAAACATGGACATCAACGCGACTATAGAAGTATGGAATTTTTTTGATGGACTTTCTACAGCCCCCTGCTTGGGTGACCTAGATGGCTCCAACACTGTTGATGTTGTTGATTTCTTGGCGCTGCTTTCAGAATTTGGAGCTTGCGCAGGTAGCTGCGCTGGTGATCTTGATAATGATGGCGATGTTGATATTTCAGACATTCTTATGATTCTTGAGCGCTGGGGGTCTGTTTGTGAATCAATAGTAAAAGGGGCTTGCTGCATGCCAAGTGAAACATGTGAATTTATTGAACCAATAACTTGCGAAACTCTGGGTGGTATTTGGAATGGTGATGGGTCGTCTTGTATAAATACAATTTGTTCGACAAGTGATTTCGATGAGTGCGCAGATGCGATGCCCATCTTTTTGGGCGAAACAGATTTTTCTACTGCAGAGGCTAGCAACAGCATTGATCCGTATACCGACTCCATGTGCTCAGGCACATATCTAGGTGTACTTAATGCTGATATTTGGTTTTCTTATGAGGCAACATGTACTGGAACGCTCACTGTAACTACGTGCAATACAGCGACGTTTGATACTGACCTTGTTATGTACGCTGGTGCTTGTGGAAAGTTGCAACAAATTGCCTGTAACGGCGACGACGACTCTTGCTCAGACTATACCTCGCGCTTCAATGTTAACGTTACATCAGGTGAAAGTTATCGAATTCGACTCGGCGGATGGGAAACCGGCGAGGCAGGAACAGGAACTTTAACGCTCTATACTTGGAATGACTGTACTGAAGAATAATGAATCTGAAATTGAGATTGCTTCTTTGGTTGTTGATGGACGGCGTTGCAACGGGAGCTCCCGTGGTGCATCCTCCAGAGATTGAAGACCTGTCGTTGATTTGAAGTCAAAGTATATAACAGGCAGACCATTAAGCGTCAATTCTCCAGACCTAGTAAGAACTGCCATTTCAATTAGAATGCCAACATGACGTTCAAAAACAATTCAATTGTATTTTCTATTTTTACATCCTTATTGTTAGGGGTTGCATGTTCTGCCGCCGATCTTAAGCCGCTACAAGATTGGATGCAATCGCTAATAGATGACAACAAGGTAGTTGGATGCATGGCACAAGTTACACAAGACGGAGAAACCATTTACTTAGAAGCTGTTGGCAAACGATCTCCAGAAGCCGAAGATTTATTATCACCTACTCAAGTCGTTCGAATTTATTCAATGACAAAAGCAATAACTTCTGTTGCAATCATGCAACTTATCGAACAAGGAAAGATTGGTATTGACGACCCTGTCTCATCATATATTCCAGAATTTGCAGATGTTAAAATATTAATTAATGGCGAACTCAAAATTCCAAATAAAAAAGTCACTGTCCGTGAATTAATTACACATACATCTGGCATCGGATACAGCTTTACTGCAACAGATGAATTTTTGCCCTATTACAGAGAAGACCTTATTGATGACAAGACACTTGAAAATGCCGCTAAAAAAATTGCGGCAATGCCACTGATGTCACAACCCGGCTCAAAGTTTATTTATGGATTAGGCATTGATGTACTCGGACGCATTATTGAAGTTGTTTCTAAAACTGATTTCGAATCCTATTTGCACAAAAATATTTTTACGCCCCTTGGCATGGTAGATACTGGATTCACGCCAATCGGATTACTCCAACCAATGCCCATTGTGACTGAAATTAATGAAAAATTGGTCGTTGATACTATCCATTACTCAAAGTCAGCCTATGAATTAAACACTATTTACGATTCTGGTGGTGGTGGACTCTGGTCAACTATAGGCGATTACACAAGATTTGCCATGGCGATAGAACAAAACGGTGAACTGGAGGGGAACCGAATTCTTACATCAGAAACTGTGAATTTCATGACACAAAACCAAATTAGCCCTGGCATCAATAGAGAGAACATTGAAAACCCGATCAAATTTAGTTTGGGTTTTGGGATAAGAAGCGCTATTAAGACATCTTTGGGAATGCGCGGCGAAGGCCGCTTGTCATGGGGTGGCGCAGCATGCAGTTATTTTTTTATAGATCCTTCGCAAGATGTCACTGCTGTTTTTGCAACACAATTATTTCCGTTCAACTCTCAGCTAAATGATGAATTTCATTACATTGTTCTAGAGTCGCTTGCACTGGAAGAAGTCGATGCTGAGCCTAAACAATAAGCATTTTTTAGAGAGAGATAGATTTGGCATTTTGAAATCATGATATGAATGATCTATATGTACGATGTACGGAATTCTTTATAAATGGTTAAACATTAAAAAAAACTTTATTTCTAAAAAAGAGCGATTATCCTTGCATAGAAGAGAATGTCATAGCATAATAATGGCATGATTTTTATGAAATTTATGTTAAGCACCCTGCTCATCTCGATGTTCCTATCTAGTGCAGCACTTGCTGACACATTGACTGTTAATAATGATGGCAAGGCAGACTCAAATACCATTCAAGAAGCACTAAATGCAACCAGTGATGGTGAGATATTTTCAGGACCAACTTCAGGCTTTCTTACAGGTGAATCTGGTGCGTGCTGTTATCAATCGGATGCTGAATATTTATGCCAAGATATTCCAGGACCTGAGGGGCAAAATCTATGCGGACAAATTTTTCAAGGAGTGTGGCAAGGAGCCGGATCTTATTGCCTCAGTACTGATTGCTATTCTGGCTTGACTGGTGCGTGCTGCATTGAAGATTTCAAGTATTACTGCGAAGAGGAAGTAACCCAAGAAGAGTGTGAATGGAATTGGGGTGGCACTTTCTTGGGGACTGATTCAACTTGCACAGTAGAAGGCGATTATTGCCAATCTGATATTGGAGCATGTTGCATTGATTTTTACGATTGCTATGACAGCACAACTGATAATGAATGCTATTGGATGGGTGGCGATTTTTATGGCGATGGAACAACTTGCAGCCAGGATGCCCCTAATTGCACGACCTACTATGGAGCATGCTGTTTTGGAGACTATTGTGTAAATAATGTTGAAGAATATGCTTGTGAGGTTAATGGTGGGTATTCATTTTGGGCTTTTTCTTCATGCGACGAATTGACTGACGTTGAAGAATGTGTTGATCAAGTTCTCCTTGGCGCATGCTGTGTCGAAAATGCTCTTTGTTATTCTGATTTTGATGAACTACAATGCTTTGATTACAATGGGGAATGGTTTGGTCCTGATTCATCTTGCGAAATAATCGATTGCATTGATCCAAATGGAGCTTGTTGTTATGAAAATGATTGCCAAATTCTTTATCAATGGGAATGCGATAACCAAGATGGCTTTTTCTACGAAGAACAGGAGTGCGATATATGCTCTCCTGAATGCCTCCTAGACTTAAACCAAGATGAACATGTAAATATAGGCGACTTGCTTAATATCATTGCTGACTGGGGATTAACTGAATCACCAGCAGATGTGACCGGCGATGGAGTTGTCAATGTTTCAGACTTACTTCTCATCATCAGTAACTGGGGACCGTGTGAGTAATCGTACATTTACCCCAATATACAACTGTACACTCTAGAGTTTTAGTAGCGCAATAAAAGGTCATGTCTAGAGGGTCTGACTCTCGACGTTCATAAAGTAGGCGTTTACTTCCGTTTTTCTAAAATGCGTTGCTTGGATGGCACCTTGACATTGGAAACTAATCCGATCTTCGACATCAAAACGATAAGGATATAGCTTACGTCGAGTTCCCACCAGTGAAGCCCGTGTCTGGCAGATGATTGAAATGCGTGATGGTTGTTATGCCAACCTTCTCCCATAGCAAGCACACCCATGATGACATTGTTTTTACTGTGGTCCTTAGTCTTAAAAGGTTGTTGACCCCAGATATGGCAAACAGAATTGATACTCCAAGTCACATGATGTACGAAAAATACGCGCACAAGACCGCCCCAAATAAAGCCAAGAAGCACGCCCATCCAACTTATTGTGAACAAGCCACCAAGTACCGCTGGAATCAAGAATCCAGCCAATACCCAGAGAGGAAAAAGCTTGCTCATGCGCCTGACAAGTCTGCTCTTACGAAGGTCTCCAACATAGCGCATAGAACCCTTTGCGTGCGGGTTAACAAGCCAACCAATATGCGCGTGCCACATACCTTTTAATGAACCCCAAAATCCTGCACAATGTAGGTGCGGTGAATGTGGGTCGCCTTCCTCATCGCTGTATTGATGATGTCGTCGATGGTCTGCGACCCATTGCAATACGGGGCCCTGAACAGCCATCGAACCACATGCGGCAAGAATGAAAACCATTGGCTTTGATGTTTTAAAACTTTGGTGGGTAAAGTACCGGTGGTACCCAACGGTAACACCGATTGATGTAAGAAAATACATAGCAATAAAAAGCCCTAAGTAAACCCAATTAAAAGCAACTCCCCACAAAAGAACCATCGCTGCAATGAATCCAATAAATGGAAGGGTCACAGCAGCAAGATTAATCAATTTTAACTTAAGCATCGTCGAACTGGTGTTTTTGCTTGTTGTGAAACAAGCGTGCTCATCACTATTTGAGTTTTCACCTGCGGATTGTTGAGCGGACACAACAGTAGACTTTGCTTGAGATTCTATATTCTGTTTTGTACTTGTTTTTGTAGTCTGCATTCGATGATCCCATCCAAGAAAATTCTCATTCTATATACTTATTCACCTAAGTCTTTAAATTCAAGGTGTAAGAATCATGAAATATAAATAGATTTCAATAAAAAACGTTTGAAATCATTTTAATTGCATTCGCTTGAGTTTCGTTTATTCCGGCTTTACACCATTTTTTACTGGCTTTAGCTTGCATTTTGTGCTTTGCTTGGGCATACTGGTAACGATGAGTCAGATCGTATCTTCCAATCTTCACAGCACCTTCGCAACTGCCTTCATTACTCTTTGCCTGAGTTCATCTATATGCACATCACCTGCGTCTGCATCAGACGTCTTGGACATGAACCATCCCAGCTACTTTTCGTTCAAAAAAGAACAGCCTCTCACCTATGACACTACAAAATTCGTAGTGCACATTGAAGATAATACGTTTTGGAAAAACAATGCCATAAATCCAGAAAACATTGCGCCACTTGGTCTACATAATTGGTACTTCATCACACTTCCTCGAAACGCCCAACACTTAGAAGGCGTACTGAGTATCGTTAAAAATTTTTCAAAAAAACAAAACATTTCATTCGCATCCCCTGTGTTTTACGATGCATTTGGCAACCCACTTATTCCAACGCCAACTATTTTGCTTCAGTGCAATGAACAAACTTCCATCACTGAAACGAACGAAATGTTACAGGCATTCGATGTGCAGCCCACTACTGAACAAGCTTGGGAAGCACTGCCAAACTCCTACATCCTTGTGAGCAATTCGAAAAATGGCACTGAAGTTCTTACGCAAGCAAACGAACTTGCACAACTTTCATCTGTTCGTTTTGCGGAACCCGATATGATATTTGCAGGATACGGGCACGGCTTGCCTAATGATCCTGGGTTTGCCCATTGCTGGGGACTTCACAATACATTGGAGTCTGGTGGAACCGAAGACATGGATATGGACTCGCTTGAAGCGTGGCACGTAACAAGTGGTGATGCGTCCGTAAAAGTTCTCATCATTGACACAGGCGTCCAACAAGATCATCCTGACATCAACCAAGATAGCGGCGCTGACTTTACAAATGAACCGGGCATCAACGGTGGGCCTGGAAACAGCTGTGACAAACATGGCACTCCAGTTGCAGGATGTGTTTCTGCAATCATGAACAATAGCATAGGCACTGTGGGTTCTGCACCAAGCGCCAACTCCGTCTCTGCACGATGCTTTATTTCAACGACTGCTTGCAATGGAAGCTGGAATGCACAGTACAGCTGGACGGTAAATGCACTGAATTGGGGACAAACGCAGGGCTTTCGAGTCTCAAACAACAGCAATTACTTTGGGGGAACAAGTAGCGCAATCGAAGCTGCATATGAAGCAACTCGGTCAGCTGGCATGGTGCACTTTGCATCCGCGGGAAACAATTCAAGTTCATCCATTAGTTACCCAGCAAGTTTGCCAACCGTTAACTCAGTTGCAGCATTAGATAGCTATGGCGTTCTTGCGGATTTTAGTAACTGGGGAAATGGCCTTACAATTTGTGCACCTGGTGATTCCATCTACACGACTGATAGAACTGGTTCTGCTGGGTACAGCTCAATGGACTATGCGTGGATGAACGGCACTTCGTTTTCAGCTCCTTACGCTGCAGGAGTAGCTGCGCTCCTTCTTTCGATAGAGCCGTCGCTGACTGTTGATGAAATAGAAAATACAATTAAAACAACTGCTATTGATTTAGGCAGCGCGGGTTACGACACTACGTTCGGATGGGGTTTTATCAATGCAAATAATGCCCTTGCTTCAATATATGTTGCTCTGTGTGAAGGTGACATTGATGGAAACAGCATGGTCAACGTCGCAGACCTGCTTGCAATTATTGATCAATGGGGGCTTATAGACTCCCCTGCAGATGTCACAGGCGACGGTATAGTTGATGTCTCAGACTTACTTCTGGTCGTTGGCAACTGGGGGCCGTGCGAGTAATTAAACAGCAGAATACAACGAATTCATACGACTTACCGGACAATAATAGTGCAATAAATGACACAATTCTTGACATTTGCGACTTTTTTTTTATAAACAACTTGAAGTTATTCACTTGTAGTTTATATTAGATTGCTATGCAATTAAACAAAGTCAAGTTCTGCACACAGCTTTCGGCGGTGTTGACTTGCTTTGCATTATTTGGTTTTGCTCCAAAAAAAAACAAAACATTATTACTGCCTATTAATCCAAGAGCGGAGCGGGTTACTGCCGACTCAAGTTGGGAAAACGTAACAACTGCGCTCACTGCTGGAACGAACCATGAAAATCATCGCGGGTCTGCATGGTGCGATTTCAACAACGATGGACTACTCGATGTATACCTTTCTCACTTTGGCGTGCACGATGGAGTCGAATACCTCGGCTCACCAAACCAACTGCTTCAGAATATCGGCAACGGTACATTTATAGAAGTCACAACTACTATTTCTGCTGTTGGCTCTGACCTTTCGCACCATTGTGCTTGGGCGGACATTGACAATGACGGGTTGCCCGATTTATTCGTTGGACAAAGCACAAATTTCGGGCAAGACCAAAACCATTTGTTGCACCATGATTCCATAGGTGTGTTTAGCGATATCACAAACGGCAACCCGCTAGCAATGTACTGGCTTTCGCCACGAGGTGTTGCATGGCAAGATGTAAACCTCGATGGCTTTGTCGATGTCCTTGTTACAAATTCTGGTGGTGACCAACGTAAAAAACGACTCATGATTAACCAAGGAGATAACACCTTCGACCTTGATGAAAACGCTGGCATTGAATCCGCTTGGAAAGAAGGCCGCGGTGCATCCTGGTGCGACTACGACAATGATGGCCTTGCAGACATATATATTGTCTGTGGATCTGAAGATAACTTGCCTGTAGCAAATCGCACAAACATGCTCTTTAAAAACAATGGTGATGGCACATTCACAAATGTCGCCGCAGAAGCAGGTGTTGCTGATGTCGGGCACGGTCGTGGCGTGGCATGGGGCGATATTAATAACGATGGTTTCATGGACATCCTCATTGGTAATCAAGTTGGTTCGGACCATCCAGGTGACAACAAACTCTACAGGAATAATGGCGACGGAACATTTACTGATATTTCAGTTTCATCAGGTATAGCAGAAAACGTACGAACTCGCTGTGTTTCGATGGCTGATTACAACAATGATGGGCTTCTTGATTTATACACGGTTAATTTCGGCACGATGATTCCTCCCAATAGACTTCTTCGTAACAACGGAGACGGCACGTTTGAGGATGTAGCGCAATACACACCTGCAACTGCAGGCATAAACGGAAATTCTGCTTCTTGGACGGACTACGACAACGACGGCTGGGTAGATTTATACGCAGTAGGTGGAAGTCCAACAGCCCCGGGTGAAGGACAAAACGTGTTGCTTCGGAACACAAACCAAAACGGCAATCATTGGATTGAGTTTGAACTTTGTGGAGTAGTCTCAAATCGATCTGCAATAGGTGCGCGAATACATATAACGCATCGCGACAGTGACAACAATCTTATTCACCAGATGCGCGATGTGCAAAGTGGGTCAGGATACAACACGCAACACATGTTCAGGGCGCATTTTGGTTTAGCCGATAGTGATTCCGTCGAAGAAGTAACTATTCTTTGGCCATCGGGTATTGTGCAAAGAGGCGACAATATTTCTTCAGATCAGATACTTCGAATTGTTGAAGGTACTGTTTTGACACAAGATTGCAATCGAAACTGTGTTGATGATGCCGCTGATATTACCGATGGCACAAGTTACGATTCAAACAGTAACGGAATTCCCGATGAGTGCGAATGCACGGGTGACTTTGATAGTGATGGAGATGTTGATGTTCGCGACCTACTCGAGTTAGTATCGTACTGGGAGTTAGTAAGTACACCTGAAGATGCACTCGAGACAGATTTAACTGAAGATGGCATCGTGAACATTCACGATTTACTTCTTCTAATAGAACAATTTGGCGATTGCGACTAACTTTAAACACACATACGAATTCATTTCGTTTTTCTAGGGCTATTTTTTACTCCATAATGAATGTCGGTAAATTTGGGCCGTGTGACTCATTTATACAAAATGAGCTCTTTTAACCAAATTCTTCTCTAAATAGCATTTTATAAGGGCTGATTGACCCTTTTATTATTGCTTTACAAGAGCATCTAATCCATAATGATGAAACATAACACAGAGACAAAAGGAGAAAGACCTGTGAAACAAATGTTCATTTTTTCAATGTGTGCAACTATTGCACTTTGCAGCACAACATATAGTGAAACTATTCTTGACGAAAATCTTCAAGACCAAATGGAAGCCGTCGGACCAAGGGGCACGGTATCCACGCTTGTATATATGGAAGAGCAAGTTAACATCAAAGAACTTTCAGATTCAATTACAGAAGCACGAATGGGTTTTGTTGAACGACACCAACTTGTTGCTGAAAGCTTACAATCAACTGCGTTCACTTCACAAGAAAATATACTCCAATCGCTTAATCAAATTGGTCGCATAGGTGGCGTGACCAAAGTAACTCCGTTTTGGATTTCAAACTCCATTCGCGTTGACGCTCGACCTGAAGTTATTCTCCAACTTTCAAAACGAAAAGATGTTGGTCATATCTATTTAAATTATGAAATTGAATTAGTGGAACCCGTTCGCATGGGCCCAGTTCAACAAACGGATAATCGGGGTGGCGTAGAACAAGGCGTCATTGCAATTCGCGCAACCGAAGCGTGGCAGATGGGATTCACCGGCGATGGTGTTCTTGTTGCAACGCTTGACACAGGTGTCGATGGAAATCACGAAGCACTCGCTTCGCGTTGGGCGGGACTTCGCCCTGAATACGCTGGGCACCCAGAGTGGGCATTTCTTGATCCGTACACGTACAACCACAACTTTCCATTTGACGCGGGCAGCCATGGCACGCACACCATGGGTACTGTTTGTGGTGGTTCGCCAGGCGTAAGCATCGGTGTTGCACCGGACGCACACTGGATTACTTCTGCAGGCATTGACCGAAGTTCCATTGCTGAAACGGTTGCAGATGCCATCGAAACATTCCAATGGTTCCTTGACCCAGACGGAAACCCCGCAACGGCGTGGGACGTGCCAAGAGTTTGTTCCAACTCTTGGGGCCTAACTTCAAGTCACGGGTACCCAAACTGCGACGAAACTTTTTGGTCATACCTCGATGCACTTGAGGCTGCAGGTTGTGTTGTCTTATTTTCAGCGGGTAACGAGGGGTCTTCAGGTCTACGGCGACCTGGTGATCGTGCGACCGATGAATACCGAACGTGCGCAGTGGCAGCAATTGACCCATACAACGCAAGTTTCCCAATCGCAAGTTTCTCCTCGCGTGGGCCAACAAACTGTACGCCTGATGGCAGTTCTGCAATTAAACCAGACATCTCTGCGCCTGGCGTAAGCACCTACTCAAGCGTGCCTGGGGGATACTCTTCCTACGACGGAACTTCGATGGCGTCGCCACATATCAATGGCGCTATCGCACTTATGTTTCAAGCAAACCCCGATCTTTCAGTTGAAGAAGTTAAAGAAATTTTATATGTGACTGCAACCGACCTTGGTCCAACGGGTGAGGACAACGACTACGGCCATGGCATTATTGATTGTGTTGAAGCAATCAATATGGCAATCGAACTATCAGATCCTTGCAATGCACCTATTGGATTCTGCCCACAAGATATTGATGGCAACTATGTAGTAAATGTTATAGATTTACTTCAAGTCATCGACACATACGCTCTATGCGGCGACGGCTCATTTAAACCTTCCGGCGATGTTGATGGTGATTGTTGCGTATCAGTCTCTGACATTCTTTCTGTAGTTGATGCTTGGGGGAATGACTGCACACCAGTTGGCGCGTGTTGTCTTCCCGAAGGAGGTTGCTCAGAACAAACAACAGAATCGGACTGTTTACTCACAGGCGGCGAATACAACGGTGATGAATCAAGTTGTAGTTTTTCCAACTGTCCAGACAATGGCGCTTGTTGCTTTGATGATGGCTCCTGCACGTATGGATTGCCACAGGTGTGTATCAAACTAGGCGGTGGCTTCCAAGGTAATGGGACTGATTGCAATACAACAGATTGCCCAATTGCTGGTGCTGGAGACGAGTGTTCCAACGCGATGATCGCAAACAATGGTTCTAACCCGTTCGAGACTCTTACTGCCACACCAAGCGACAATCCGCCAACAGACGAATTATGCTCGGGCACATATCTCGAGTGGGGAAACTCGCCTGATGTTTGGTTCCGTTACACCGCAAATACCTCAGGTCCTATCAACATCACCACATGCGACCCCTCAAGTTATGACACATCATTGGCATTTTATGCTGGAACATGTGACAATTTAGTAGCATGCAATGGAGACGCCAGTGATACAGGATGTCAATCTTATTACTCTGAGATTAATTACACTGTTGAAGCCGGATCGACGTATTACATTCGAATTGGTGGATGGCAAGAATCAACTGGCTCAGGAACACTTACAATCGAGTAAGTGATTTGTTATTAAGAAAGAGCCTTTGATGTTTGAAGAGCTTCAAGCATGATCATTTGTTGGATGGATCAAGGTACTGATCTGTCTCTTTATCGATCTTAACTTGGCGATGTATGTCGTTGGCCAAATCTACTTGCTTTACTAAACCTATTTTAGATTCGACCAAACTGAGAATTGCGTTTGCCCAGCGTGAGTAGCCCCGTTCAGACAGATGTAAATAATCGGGCATTACAGAAGGACTAATTGAGCCATCGCTTTCAATAAAGTGCTGACCGATTGGAAAAAATGTAACTTGATCATCAACGATGTATGCAGATTGCAAGGCTTGATTGACTTGTGCAATTGCGCCTCTCATGGCATTAAAGTGCTCACCCCTAGGAAAGATATCGAGCAATAACACATGCGTATTTGGAAGTTTGGTTTTAAGCTTTTCAACAACTGATACTACACCACGAAGAACTTCTTGCGGTGAGTATGAATCATGCTGGCCAAAATTGTTTGTGCCAATCATCAAAATTGCAACATCTGGTGCCATTCCCCTTAGGTGCCCATTCTCTAATCTCCACAGAACGTGTTCTGTTCTGTCTCCACTAACTCCAAGATTAATTGATTTTAAAGGCGCAAAGGTATCCTTCCAAATAGTTGCACCGCTACCTTCCCAGCCTTGTGTAATGGAATCACCGATAAAAATAACATTGGCATCGTGACCTTGTGCATCAACCACGTTCTGTATCTGTGCTGTTCTCTGCACCCACAAGTCATTTTCGCGAGGGATAGGGGTTGCTACAGTCAGATTAGGTTGGATTACGAGTGATATTGTTACAAGCGTATTAAACATTTCAACAGTATAGCTAGGTAAAACTTATTTATTCTTGCGTGCAATCTGCTTGCGCTTAGTCTCACTGAGTTCTCGCTTACGAATACGTATATCGCCTGGCGTAATCTCGACAAGCTCATCGTCTTGAATATATTCAAGTGCAGATTCTAATGTAATTTCACGCGAAGCTTTAAGCACTGTTGTCGCTTCTTTGTTTGCTTCACGAACATTAGAGAACGCTTTGCCCTTGATAATGTTTACTTCAAGGTCATTGTCACGAGAGTTTTCGCCAACAATTTGCCCGCCGTAAATGACGTCTTGCGGTTCAACAAAAAGAACCCCTCGCTGTGAAATATTCAGCATCGCATACGTTGTTGCTTGCCCGGGAGCAGTTGCAATAAGCACTCCGTTTGGCCTTCGATACATGGTTGTTCGTGTCGGCGCATACTTCTGAAAACAATGATACATAACCGCTTCGCCGCCGGTAGCGGTCAACATGTGACTTCGCAAACCTATTAAACCACGCGCAGGGATCTCGCATTCAATATGCATCCTGTCGCCGCGTTGGTCAAGGGATTGTACTTCACCGCCCCGAATACCAAGCAGTTCCATCGCCGCACCAACATGTGCATCATCGACGTCAATAGTAAGCATTTCGATTGGTTCACACCTTACACCGTCAATTTCTTTTTCAATAACCTGTGGTCGTCCGACTGTAAGTTCGTACCCTTCTCTGCGCATGTTCTCTAAGAGAATGCCAAGGTGCAACAAGCCGCGACCTGAAACTTTAAACTCATCAGCGGTATCGCCCGCTTCAACACGAAGCGCTAAGTTACTTCGCAATTCACGCTGCAAACGATCTGAAATTTGCCTTGATGTTACAAACTTACCTGACGTGCCCGCATTTGGCGAATCGTTCACGCGAAAGAGCATGTGCAGCGTCGGTTCGTCAACAGCAATACGCGCTATCGGATTTGGTTGTTCAGGACAAGCGATAGTGTCGCCAATCTCAAAATCGCCAATACCTTCAACAGCGCATAAATCACCAACTGAAATGAGCTCTGCAGGTGATCGACCGAGATCCTTAAAACGATAAATCTTTTGCGCTTTTGCCATGCGGTTTCCACCTGTATGGCAAATAGTTACTGCTTGTCCTGCTGAAAGCGCACCAGACATTACTCTCCCTATTGCTATCCGGCCTGAATACGGTGAATAGTCTGCACTTGCAATCAACATTTGCAGTGGCACGTCAGCATAGCCAACCGGTGCTGGCAGATAACTCATAATTGCATCGAGCAATGGTTGCATATCGCCTTCATGTACACCTTCTTCAGTGTTTGACCATCCATCTCGACCCGAAGCATAAATCACTTGAAAGTCAAGACGTTCATCACTCGCGTCAAGTGCAACAAGCAAATCGAACACTTCATTTACTACTTCTTCAACACGTGCGTTTGGTCGGTCGCATTTGTTCACAACAACAATGATTGGAAGATCAAGCTCCAGCGCTTTTCCAAGCACAAATCTCGTCTGGGGCATTGGGCCCTCAAAGGCATCAACAAGTAATAATACGCCGTCAGCCATTTTTAATACTCGCTCTACTTCACCACCAAAATCGGCGTGGCCAGGCGTATCGATAATATTAATTCGGCATGTTTCGTTTGCAATATCGCCTGTTGTTGGCCTATAGGTAACAGCACAGTTTTTGGAAGTAATAGTAATACCTCGCTCTTTTTCAAGGGGATCAGAATCAAGAATGCACTCCGCTTCAGCCCTGTTCAATTCCATTGCACCGCAAAACGCGAGCATTGAATCAACGAGTGTTGTTTTACCATGGTCAACGTGTGCAACGATGGCGACATTTCGTAAATTGGGGTCAGCGGTATGGAGCATAATGAGAATCCTTCAAAAAGTGAGGGGAACGACGTATTCTACCTAAACCGATGACTAATGGGGTATTATGGTGCGCATGTCAAGCCAATCAATTCAACTCACAGAAAATATGCAAAAGTGGATGCGTTCACACGCTTGTAGACCTTCTCAATCTATGAAAGAACTCTGCGAAACAACACTTCAACTCGAAGACGGTGAAATGTTGACTTCACCAGAACAACTTCAGTTTCTCGCATTCCTTGCGCGTTCAATTGGTGCGAAGAACGCAATCGAAATTGGCGTGTACACAGGCGCAAGCACGCTCGCTATCGCTGAGGTATTACCCGAAGAAGGATCAATTGTTTCTTGCGATGTATCGATGGACTACATCAGCTATTGCTCACCTGCTTGGGAACAAGCAGGCGTCGAACACAAAATTGATTTGAGAATTGCACCTGCTTTAGACTCGCTGCAAGCATTGCTGCATGAAGGCAAGAAAAACTCCTTTGATTTCATGTACATCGATGCGGACAAGACAAATAGCAAAAACTATTACTCGCTTGGTCTTCAGTTACTCCGCCCGGGCGGCATCATCGCCATCGATAATATGTTCTATGGAGGACAAGTCGCTGACGAAGCCAATGAGGATGCAAATACAATTGCGACACGAGAACTTGCATCCTTTTTACTTGCAGATGACCGCGTTGATTACTCCCTTGTGCCCATCGGTGACGGCCTAGCCCTCGCTCGCCTTCTCTAACCCCATTTATGTATCTCTAGGATTGTCACATGGTCATAAAGGGTACAATTCACTAATGCAAAAAATACTCTTGTTGTTAATTTTAGTGTTTGCCACCGGTTGCAGTTCCGTGGAACGACTCCGGGATCAAAAGCGCGCCACACGTTCAGACTCTAGATACATAGGCGAAGTCCCAAATATGCTCAAGGGGACAGTCAAACACCACGTCGCATTAATGGGCTTTGACTCTACGTACAGCGATAAAGTCAAGCCCTCGGTCAGTGCAGGCTATGGATTGGTCATCGGGTTGCAAGGCACCGGTTCAAGTGAAATTCCACCACAAGTTCGCGCGCATATGATTGCAGACTTAGCCAGAAGAGGCGTCGGGCAATCGACACAGGGCTACGGTAAGCTCACGCCAAAACAACTTATCAATTCAGAAGATACGGCCGTTGTAATCGTTGAAGCAATTATTCCACAAGCAGCAACCGGCCGTAAACCCGCTCGGTCGAATGTTAACCCTGACCACCATTCATTACGAGGCACAACATTTGATGTTCACGTCTTTGCAGAACCAAGTAGTTCAACTTCAAGTCTTGAAGGCGGATTCCTTCTCCCAACGTATTTACGACTTGGCCAACTCACAACTGGTAAGGGACAAGCACGCGAAGTTGCAGTCGCTTCAGGACCTCTATTCATAAATCCATTCGCTGACCCCGAAGCGCTTGATAATGATTATGTGGACAGAACCTCCGGTCGAGTTCTAGACGGCGGTGAAGTCATGATCAACATGCCCATGCGCCTTGTTCTACTCGACCCAAGCCATGCACGTGCTTCAAACATCCAAACAGCAATCAATCGTGTGTTTCCTGAAGAATTAGGACAAGATGGACCAACTGCTCGTGGCATCAATGACGAGCAAATTGAAATACGCGTGCCCCCCTCATGGAAGGATGACGTTGCAACTTTCGTAGAAATTTTAACGCACATTACGCTGCGAGTACAAAACCCTGAAACTATTGCTTTGCAAATTAAGCGCATGCTTGTTCGCGACCCAAGCCCTCGAAATGCAGACGCTGCAATTTGGCGCTGGCGAGCACTAGGTGACCGTGCGCTTCCGATCATTCGCCAACTCTATGAATATCCCGACGAAATACCGCGGCTCGCTGCTTTGCGAGCGGGTGGCGGACTCAAAGATCCAATCAGCGTACCACACCTAATCGAAATGGCAAACGCAGACATCGGGCTCGCGAGTCGCCTTGATGCCTTAGACATTCTTGAAGGAATGCCAAGGGACTTTCGTATTGAAGTTGGACTTCGCCCGTTACTCAACGTCAGCGACTTAGAAATTCGGCTCAAAGCAACTGAGACCCTCGTTAAACGAGACGACCCAACAGTCGACAAATACACTGTGCAAGATAAATTTGATTTGATTGTGGTTGAATCCGATTACAACACGATTTATGTAACCCAAACCGGAATACCTCGAATTATTTTATCTGGCGACATTTCAATAGAGCGACCACTTACAATGCAAACCTGGGGCTCTGATTTAGTCATCAAGGAATCGACTACTAATGCAAATGCTGTTGAAGTTCGCCATCGAAACAAGGATGGGAAGTCGTCAATACACGACAATATCTCCCCTAGTTTACCTACCTTCACAATGTTCCTAGCACATAAATCTACACCAGAAGCGCCTGTTCCCGGATTAGACCTAACATACAGCCGTATAATAGGTGCAATACACTCACTTTGGCGACAACAGTACCTAAATGCAGATTTCAAGGTTGAACAAGATAGACTGCTTGCCGCAATCAAACGCTTGACTTCTGAAACAACGTACACACAAAGACCAGAATTTGGCGAGGAAGAAGAAGACACTGATAAAGCACCACGTTTTATTGAGGGTCCACCAGTCGTGCAACCAGAAACAGAAGAACAAAAACCAATCACAATTTCTCCATAAAAAACAGAGTGTTCTTTTAACGCTGTATTCGCTGTTTTTTACTTGGCAAAATGGTTTTTTTCGCTACTATGTGCAATGTAAACTCTTAGTAGGGTGCCCATCAGAACTATGTTGTTCTTAGTGTGTGGGATGGCTTTAGGATGAAGCCATGACAGTTGACAGGAGGTCTTTTTTTCATGCGCTTATCAAAAATTACAATTGCAGGTTTTAAGTCATTCGCCGATTCTACGGAGTTTGTTTTTGATGCGCCAATCATTGGCATCGTCGGCCCTAACGGGTGTGGCAAGTCAAATGTTGTCGATGCAATCAAATGGGTTCTTGGAGAACGCTCAGCAAAAAGTCTTCGTGGGGAAGCGATGCTTGATGTCATTTTTGCTGGTTCCGCTGTTCGCAAACCACTAGGCGCAGCAACGGTAACACTTACGTTTGATAACCCTGTTACAAATGCTGATTCGGACGATCCAGAAAACAGGCGTTTCTTATCCGTCGATACCGATGAAGTTGGTGTAACAAGACGTTTGTATAGAGATGGAAGAAGTGAATACCTTATAAACGGAAACAAGGTTCGCTTGAAAGATATTCGGGAACTTTTTCTTGACACAGGGATTGGCACCAATGCATATTCCATTATTGAGCAAGGCAGGGTTGCAGCAATGTTGCAAGCAAACCCAAGCGAACGCCGAGGGATTCTGGAAGAAGCCGCAGGTGTTGCACGCTTTAAATCAAGACGTAAAGAAGCAGAACGGAAACTTGAACGAACCGAAGTAAACCTTGTTCGTGTTCGCGAACAACTCGCTTCGACGGAACGCAGGTTACGCGTCGTCCGTGGACAAGCAGAAAAAGCCCGAAAATTCACAGACCTTGATGCACGGCTTCGCACAATACGAACGCACGTTGCACTTGACCAATTTCATCAACTTCATACGCAACTCCATGGTCTAACTAGCCGACTTGCTGCACTTGAGAAAGAACGCCAAGCAGTAACAGAAACTGTTATTGAACAAGAAGACGCTAAACGCCAAGTCGAAGTTGACCGCCACAATTTGCAGGCAACGCATCAGTTGTTGATTCAACGTTCAACAGAACACGAAGCGACCATCCGACATTCGAACCAACGAATAGAAATGATGGAGCGTTCAATTGAAGAATCAACAGAACAAGTTACCAATGAGAAAACTCGGCTTGCAGAGTTCCAAACTCGTGAAGAAACGCTAACTGTGAAACAAGGAACTGCTGCGAACCAAATCACGCAGTCCGCGCAACGACTTGACGAAATTGACACTCGTGTCGAACAAATAGCTATCGAACATGCCAGATTCCAACAAACTGTTGTTGAACTTCAAGACTTGCTTGCTTCGATTCAAGATGAACTTGAAGAACAATCCGGCAAGCAGTCGCAACTTCACGCAATTGCTCAGTCTGCGAAAGAACGATGGAACAGCCAAACAGAGCAACAGGAGCGCGCAGCAAACAACAAGAAAACAGCCGAGTCTGAATTGCACGCGTTACAAACAAACCGTGAAACAACAACGGAACAAATCAATGACGCAAAGCGAACTGCACAACAAAATGAAGCCGTTTTAAAATCGCATGACAATGCGGCGCATTCGCTCGGCGAACTCGCTGAAGAATTGACCAGCGACTTAGAAGCCATGCGTCATCAACGTGCTGGATCTGGCTCACGACTGCACCTCCTTGAAGAAATGCAACACGCTCGTGAAGGGTTAACTGATGCAGTAAAATACGTACTCGACCATGCTGATGAATTCCCGCAAGTCAAGGGGATGCTCGGCGATGCCATCGATGCAAACCATGCTGATGCCCACTTGGTCGAAATTGCACTTGGACAAAACGTGCAACTTCTTCTAGTTGAAACAGATGAAGTCGTTTCACAAGTGGAACGCGCACTTGAAGAAGTTAATGGACGAGTTGGCCTTCTTCCAATGCAAGAAACAAACGACAATGCAAGCTTAGCACACTCCCCTGCAGTATCACTTCTTTCGCTTATCCAAATTTCAGACTACGCAAAGCATGCGGCCGCTAAAATTCTTGGCCGCACCGCTGTTGTACCAAACGTGCAAACTGCTCTTTCCCTTCGGAAGCAAATGCCAGGGTGGCGATTCGTCACCAAAGACGCAGAACTTATAGAAGCAGATGGAAGAATATTTGTCGGCAAGTCAACCTCTGGTGATCAAAAGGGTTGGTTAACAAGGCGAATTGAAATTAATGCGTTGACAGTTGAGGTTTCTGCACTCGACCAACAGATTGAGCAGCGCCAAACTCAACTTGGCGACTTGCTCGATGAAAGCGAACAAGCAAAACAGCAACAACGCGACTCTGCGGCAAGAGTTCGTGATGCACGTAATGCCGTTGTTGAACATGAATATCATTTGCAGCGAATCGAAGATGATACGCACCGATGCAAGCGGCAAGTACAAGCACTCACCGAAGAGCATGATGAGCTGCAACAACGCATCACAAAAAGCGCTGCACAAAGTAACACTGCAGAAAATGAAGCGAACGAGCTCACCTCGCAAATTGAAGCGTTAGCCACAAACCGAACAACACAACGCGAGGCACTGGACAATGCACATGTTCAAACAAAGGCGACTTCTGAAGCGTTAACTGCTGCTCGTGTAGATCTTGGACAAATCGGTGAAAAACACGAAGCTAACAGGCGAGAACTGCGTCATATCGATGCCGCACTTGAAGAATCTGTACGCCAGCGTGCCCTACTTCAAGACCAAATTGCACATCGAATCAGCCAACTCGATCAATTCGAAAATTCAAAACAAGAAAGCCAAGACGAAATCGACCGCTGTAAAGACGATGCAGAGCAATGCAAAATAGAACTCGAAGCGTTTAACCAAAAGATGGACGCAGCAGATACTGTTGTCGAACAAGCAGCGCAGACCCTTCATGCCTCTCGCGAACTTGGGGAACGCCTTGTACGTGATTTCCATGCAATCGAACTTAGTCGTCGTGAAGCTGAGATCAATCGCGAGAACTTAGAAGAACGTACGATTGAAGAACTTGAACTTGACATATGCAACTCCTATAAGACTTGGTGCAATGATCCAGAGCGAACTAAACGCCCTGCTGAAAACCGAATCGAGATGGAAGAAGAAGGCGAAGTGCTTCGCGTCGAGATTAAGAAGCTCGGAAATGTCAACCTTGATGCAATCGAAGAAGAAACCAACCTTGATGAACGCAACATTGAACTGGCACAACAAGTCGTCGACATTGACGCTTCAGTTCAGTCACTTGTTTCACTCATAGATGAACTCGAAGAACTCAGCAAAACGAAATTCGAAGAAACATTTAATCTTATTCGCGAACATTTCTCTGGACCACAAGGAATGTTCCGTAAAATGTTCGGTGGTGGCAGTGCAGATATTTTGATGTTGCCTGACGAAGACGGTAATGTAGACTTACTTGAAGCAGGTATCGAAATCAAAGCGAAACCACCGGGCAAACAACCTCGCGTTATCTCCCAGCTCAGTGGTGGCGAGCAAGCAATGACTGCTGTGGCCTTGCTTTTGAGTATTTTCAAGGCAAAGCCTTCACCATTTTGCATTCTTGATGAAGTTGATGCTGCGCTCGACGAAGCGAATACCCATCGGTTTGCGAGTTCATTGCACCACTTCCTTGACAACAGTCACTTCATAGTCATTACGCACCATAAACGCACGATGATCGAATGCGACAAACTCTATGGTGTAACGATGCAAGAACGTGGAGTATCTAAGCACGTTTCTGTCACCGTTGACGAAGTTGGCAATGAAGGTGAAATCGCGGCGTCTGTCCATGAAAAACAAGCTGAAATGCCACTTGTTGAAACAACTGCATCAAAACAGCCGCAACATTCCTAAATTCTCAAACAGCCCCTTTCTCCGCAATCACTTTTCGTTTTTCAACATGACAGTCACTTTTTAAAAAAAAGTTACTGGTGCTTTACTTTGGTTGTTGGTAAAAAAGTAAACATAGCGTCCCAGGCCGATTGAAGCTGGGGCGAGGGTGTACCATCGATGGGGAATGGATTAGGTGTATTAAAAATATGGTCACCACCCTGAATTCGCACGAGTGTCGGATGTTGCAATTTTGCGCATATTTGTTCCGCACAAGTAATCGATATCGTATCATCGTCCTCGCCATGAATAATGAGTACGTCTGTAGGAATAGATTTAACTAATGAGAGCAAATCATGGGCATCGGGTTCATCAAGCTGCTCATCAAGAAAAACTCTACCAATTCGCAGCGTTTGACTCGTTCTCGAAGATGCTCGCTCAATATGACCAGACCTCAACAACTCCTTGGCCATCTCCTCAGTAAGCGGATTGCAACTCGATGGTGAAGAAAGTGAAATTATGCCATCTATATCCAAAACGCCCCTACCCATTGCGAGAAGTGATGCAAGACCCCCTCGCGAGTGCCCAAACAAAAGTATTGGCAGAGTATCCTCTTTAACGTGCTTGCAAAGTATTTCTAGATCTTCAACTTGTGTGTTCCAGGAGGCCTGTTCAAACAGATCTGGACGAACGAATGACTCTTTGCCCTCGAGCATCCCAGAGTGCGAAAAATTAAATCGATGAGCAATCCAACCAGCATGTGCAAACTGCTCAGCAAGCCAAGGAATCATTCCGTAATCTTTGTACCCTAAAAAACCGTGCCCTAGAAGAACCACTCCAACAGCATCACCAACAGGGAATTGTGTTGTACCGTGGATTATCTCTCCGCGAGCGCCAGCAATGTTCCAGTCAGCGCACCGCAACATATTAGGGTTTTGGAATGATGAGCACCATACCAATTCGCAATCGCGAAGGATCAACACTTGGATTTGCGTTAACAATCACTTGGTATTTAGTAACATCGTTGTAGTAATCACCTGCAATGGAGCTGAGCGTTTCGCCTTCTGAAACACTATGAGAATCATTATCTACTGTCGAAATAGCCGGCTTTAGTGGCGTTTTCTGATTCCTTGCAGTTGCTGCGGTGGGCATTCGAAGGGTGCGTCCTGGCATTATGGTTGCTGGGTCATCAATTCCATTGAGCGATGCAATCTCTCGCCATTTCCGAAAACTTCCAAGTTCTCGCGATGCGATTTCACCAAGCGTTTCACCAACTCGGACGGTATATGTCGTAACAACTGTTTCCTTGAGTACAATTGGGTCTGGTTTTTGTTTTTCAATCAATACCATTGGCTTAATAATCACAGGTTCAGAAACCACATCGACTGGCGGGACAACTGGCGCAGGTTCAGGTGTTTCAATTGACTCTTGCACAAGTTCGACAGCAATTGGTGGGAAACCTAGTTGTGCTAGTTTTTCATCTGCATCGCCACCAAACATAGTTGGGCGAGGAATATCCACTTGCTCGGCATCACTCGTTTGTGGCGGGGTCATCCCGTAATACAGCACGAGTGAGGCGAGCAGTAGAACACAAATTGAAACGATAGTTTTACTTGTTCCGGACATAATTTGGCGCCCTCCTTGGCACTATATATATGTTCGGACGTTACTAACTATTTTCTTGAAATTTGAACGTTTTTCCTAAAGTTCTGTTGGTATGTTTTTCTTAGGTGAGTGACCTTTGAATACAAGCGGTGCTGCGACCGCAACGGAACTGTACGTACCAACAAGAATACCAACAAGCAACGCGAACGCAAACGGCCGGATACCACCGCCTCCTGCCCAGTAGATAATGACTATCGCAACGAGTGTCGTCACTGAGGTCAGCACTGTACGGCTAATTGTTTGGTTGATTGAATTGTTCACAATTTCCTGCGTTGGCAATGGACGCTTGCCGCGATTTTCTCGGATACGATCAAGAATAACAATCGTATCGTTCAACGAGTAACCAATAACTGTTAACAGCGCCGCGATAACACCAAGGTCAATTTGAAACGCCTCAATTTTGAGGTTTTGGCTGAAGAATGCAATATGCGATACATAACCAGCAAGCGCAAGCGCACCTAGAGTCACAAGGACGTCATGGAGCAGCGCAACAATCGCTGCAAGTGAATAACGCAAAGAACCAAATCTAAACCAAATGTAAGCAAGAATACCAAGCAAAGACAAAATGACTGCGACAATTGCATTTGCTTTCATTGTTTCAGCAATTTGCGATGAAAAACTACTTACTTGCTCAAGTGACTGTGGCTGAGAGAGTGCCGTAGAAACTAGGGTCCACTCGTTTGAAGCGACTCGTTCATCAACAACTTCAGGATTGTTCTTGAAGTAATTCATGTCTGGGTCGTATACAGCAACAGCTACTGCGATATATCCATCGCCCTCGGCGCGCTTAACTCCAAACACTTCTACTTCACGCCCGCCAGCATCGCGGGCATATTCGGGCTGTTGACGCATTCGGTCAATGCGTTTTGTAATGTCTTCAAGTGATGCCGCTGGCTCAATGTCTTCAACAAGAATGAGTACGCCGCCACGGTAATCAGAAAGATCACCACGCGCCGTTGAGCCTATTAGTTGACCAACTGTTGTTGCGTTTTGTGGGATTTGCTGAGTATATTTTTCGAAAGCTGTCGTGTCGACACCAGTAAATGCTAGTGAAGGCGGAACGTCTAGGTCTGTGCCAAATGCTTCTGTAATTGCTTCAACTACTGTCTCGGTTACAACTGCATCATCTTCAATGCCTGGAGGATTTGAAACTTTAACTTGGAAACCGTCCGCGACTACGCGTCCGTCTTCATCCACTTGGCCTTCGCCGATTGTGAGTATTGTCGCACCCGCAAGTTCAGCGAGAATTTTATCACGTTGCAAGTCCCCAGAAGCCCCCGCTCCAATTGCATGCACGCGTGCTTCTACAGATGAATCGCCTGTATGTGTGAGCAAGATACGTTCACCTTCAACCATACGCGTTCGCATTGTCATCGACACACCGCCACGGAATTCCGTGTCAAGCATAGTGACGCCTCTACCAAGAAGCAAGAAAATTGAAAGGCCACAAACAACAAAACTAAGTACCCAGAACATTTTCCTAAAGCTTACCCAATCAATCGCTGGGTGTAATACCCGTGCGACTGCTGGGACAACCATAGGAAGCATTGGCAATTTACGTACACCAAGAACATCGGTGTAGATTTTAAAGATAACTCGTGTAACGAAAAGCGAAGTAAAGAGTGTCGCAAGAATACCAATTGAAAGAGTAACAGCGAAACCTTTAACTTCTGTTGTTGCTGTTCGGTACAACACAAAACAAACAATTAAGTTAGTGAGGTTCGCATCGATAATGGTGGAGTACACTTTGTTGTAGCCTTCACGAATTGCCTCGCGCAAATCTTTTGCGCCAGCATGTAACTCTTCACGAATACGTTCGTAGATAAGTACGTTTGCATCAACGGCCATACCCATTGTCAAAACAACGCCTGCCAAACCTGGCAATGTAAACGTGCCATCAATCAACGCCATCGTTCCAAAAATAAGCAAACCGTTCGCGAGCAATGCGAAGGCTGCAACAAGTCCAGCTGTCATGTAATAGATCAACATGAAAATCATCACAGCGATAATGGACCACCCAAGCGCGCTCATGCCGCGACTCAAGTTATCAATACCGATGGTTGGACCAACGATGTTCACAGCTATTGGATCTGCACTCAACCGTGCTTCAAGCGAGCCCGCAGCAAGGGTGCGAAGTAAGTATTGAATTTCTTCTTGAGAGAAACTACCTGTAATCTGCCCTTGACCATTAATTTGGGAGTTCAGATTCGGCGCGGTATATACCTGGTCATCAAGCACAATCGCCATTGGTTCATTTACATGAGGCCCCGTCATGCGACCCATTTTTACACCGCCTGGGCTGTCTAGACGAAATGCAATCGCTGGACGACCAAATTGGTCTGATGTTTGGTACGCACTCGTAACCGACCACTTACTACTGTTCTTGTGCGTCATGGATCGACTGTTATCGTTGTACAACAACAAGTAAACCGAGCCGTCATATTCAGCCGCTTCAAGCGATCGTGATGCGAGGAACGATTGTGGGTTTTGTCTAAGCGCAACAAGTTGCTCAGGAGTCTCAACCCATTGCTTTACGTTGTTAATCTGATACCAACTAGCAATTGGCGAGTCGGTATTGTCTGGACCAACTTCTGCAAGTTGACTTCGGAGATCCGCAACATCAAGTCCCTCCGCTTTTCCAATTTGTACTGCAATTCGAAAATCAAGAACGCCAGCACCACGCAACATACGAATGAGATCTTCCGGATCATCAAAACCAGTACGTTTATCTTGGTACTCATTGAAAGTATCAACAAGTGACGTCAATTCTGTGGATAAGTGCGGGTAGCCACTTTCTAATTCAGTAAACGCAATATCGCGGGGAGCAACCCCGCGCAACACTTCGTCCGTGTTTTCATCACGTAGGACTCGGTTATTTTCATCACGAAGTGGTTCACCAATTGGGGAAAGTTGGAGTAAACGGGCAACTTCGTTTCTATCTAAACTCATCGAGAGCAATTGCTCTCGAGTGTCTTCGAATTTAATTTCTGCATCTGCAACTTTTTGTTCAAGCTCACCGTTTTCTGGACTAGCTTTAAGGTTTGCATTTGCGGTTTGCAGGTCACCGTGCATTCGTTGCAAATCAGATACTAATACGCCGCGCGGACCATCTCCACCGTACAGCTCAACTGCATTTCCATCAATAAGGGACTGGTCAAGTGAACCAGGGCGAACTTGTGCACCTTCAAGCAAAGCATCAAGGTGCCCGCGGTATACATTGGCAAGCTCTTTCACTTGTGAACTCGGAAGTGGCATCACTACTTCAATACGATCCGTGCCAAGAGGTGTCATTTGAATATCAAACACGCCTTCAGGGTTAACGCGTTCTTTCAACACTTCGATGGTTTGCGATAGGACGGCTTGGCGATCGACGCCCTCGTCCATTCGTACGGAATAAATCAAACTGACGCCACCACTAAGGTCACGACCAAGTCGGATTTTCTTTTCCGGAGGTGTGATTGCAAACACGCAACCGATGAGAAGGAGAACGATGAGGATGATCTTCCAGAGGAGATTCTGCATAACTTTAATGATCCAAAATGGGGTCAGTGAACGAAAAAAACGTTAGTCTATTTTGTAGGATTAATCGGTAGTATCGGCTGTTACTTGTTCAATGCTCTCGCGAAGAACTGTAATTCTTGTGTTTGATGACTCGTCAACTTTAAGTACGACACGATCGGGTTTAATTTCAACGATTGTGCCAAACACGCCACCGCGTGTAAGCACCTGGTCATGCTTCGAAAGCGAATCAAGCATCGACGCGCGGCGCTTCTTTTGTTTGCGCCCGCCGAAAAAACTAAACACAATCATGCCAACTAAGAGCAACATTAGCATTGGGAAAAAATTGTCGCCAAATGGGCCAGTCGATATTTGGCCACCATTTGTATTTGTTGAACCATCGGCAGTAGTTGCTGTGGTTGTTTGCGAACCCTCATCGCCAAATTGGCCGAGTGTTAGGGTTGCGAGTTGTTCGTTTGTTATTAAAAGTAAAGTCATGTGACAGTGATTCCTGAAGGGTAAAAAAAGTGTCTAGTACTGGTTAAGCACTGGCCAGCGTTCTGGAAGTGCTGACCACGAATTATCTTCGATTGCGAGCCGTATGTCTATCATCAATGACTGGAAGTGGTGAATGTTATGTATGCTCAAGAGCGTCCCACCGAGCATTTCTTTGCACTTAAAGAGGTGACGCAGATAGGCACGACTGTTCCCCGCTGCACAGGACGCGCATGTGCAACCTTCCTCGATAACGCCCAAATCATCGATAAAACAGGCGTTACGTAGGTTTAACGAGCCATTTCGAGTAAAGGCATGAGCATTTCGTGCATTTCGAGTGGGCAAAACACAGTCAAACATATCCATTCCAGAAGCAATCGCTGCGACTAAATCTCGTTCGTACCCGACGCCCATTAAATATCGAGGTTTTTCTTCTGGAAGCAATTTTGCAGTGAATTTTACAATTTCTACGATTTTTTCTGGCGATTCGCCAACGGCAACACCACCAATAGCGTAGCCGGGAAGGTCTATGTTGCAGACTTGCTCGACACTTCGAGCACGTAAATCGAGGTTTACACCACCTTGCACAATGCCGAAAAGCGATTGAATATCTTTCTTTTGGTGTGCATTGTTGCACCGCTCAAGCCAGCGAGCAGTTCGGTCAAGTGATTGCAACAAGCGAAGTTCATGCTGGCTTTCTGTCATGACACCATCGCGAGAAATAAGCGCGTGCCGCCTTCGAGCTAAATTCTGGGATTGTGGCTCGACGCTTGATGGGCAATCATCAAACGCCATGATGATGTCCGCGCCTAGATTATTCTGAACCTTAATGGAACTCTCCGGAGTCATTCGAATTGTTGCGCCATCGATAAACGACTTAAACGTTACACCGTCTTCATCTATAGTGTTGATGTCAGCCATCGACCACGCTTGGTACCCACCGCTATCTGTGAGAATTGGCCGGTTCCAGTTCATGAATTTGTGCACACCGCCAAAATCCGCAATGCGTGTATCCGTTGGTCGAAGCATTAAATGAAAGGCGTTGTTCAAAAGAATGTCAGAACCAGTTCCACGAACTTGTGCAGGGGTGAGTCCTTTCACCGTTCCACGAGTACCCACTGGCATAAATGCTGGCGTGCGAAATGAACCGTGAGGTGTCATAACCGTTCCGGTTCGCGAAGCATTTTCCTTACTTTTATGATGTATTGTAAATTTCAACGGAGAAGGCAATTACGTATCCTCACGACCGTTTCTTGAAGCATCATGCAATATTTTTTTCTCTTTATTGCTCAAACTTTGCAGACCCTTCTTGTGAATTTTGTCAAGAATGCGGTCGACCTCTGCTTGTGATGCACCTTTGTCCCGAAGGGCAAAATGTTTTGACGTTGGATCCGCTTTGCCAAGAAAATCAAAAAAACCATTCAAGTGGTGTGCGTTTCGAATGAAGTACCAACCGGCTGCCGCACCACCTAAGTGTGCGGCTTCGCCGCCGGCATTGTTTTGCCCAAAGATAACTGTAAACAATGCAAGAAGAACTAAGGCGTAAGCCATTGTTGACAACCGCATCGGAATGATAAAGAAAACAAGAACGCGGACGTTCGGTGCTAAGAATGCGCCGGCTAGCAAAATACCAAACACACCTGCTGATGCACCAACAAGCGGAGTTGCTGTATCGTTAAAGAGCAGACCGGGAATAGAATCGCCAAAAATATACCCGCCCAAATTTAGTATCAGGTACATCACCGCGCCAAAAATTCCACATAGAAGATAAAACGCAAGGTATCGTTTCCCGCCTAAGTACTGCTCGACAAGCGGGCCAAAGAAGAAAAGGCCAATCATATTAAACAACAAGTGCTGAAAATTAGCGTGTAAAAATTGGAATCCAATGAATCGCCAATATTGAAGGCCCCAAATGGCGTGGTCTGTCGACATGTACAACCACTCTCGCATAATGTGGCTTAGAAACGGATCAAGCATATACACAGCAGCGCAAATCACTATAAGCCAAGTGTTTACAGACCATTTTTTCAATTTGTCTGCAGTGCGCCCCTT
>NZFX01000013.1 GCA_002689385.1 Phycisphaerae bacterium | reverse complement strand
AGGGCTAACTCTCGAACGCGTTCGCAGAGACGCAGAAGCACTTTCAAGTTTTGAACAAGCATCTCGGCTGCTTGAAGACGCAATCGATCCTCAACTCGCTGCTGGCGCTGCATGCCTGCGTTTAGGCAGGTTTACCGATGCAGTTGTTTGGCTTGACCGTGTTTTAAAACTTGATCCAAAGATTGAACTTGCCTGGGCGATGCTGGTTGATGCGCACGCTTCAAATGAAAATCACGATTCCGCAGAGACAGCATTTTATATGGCACAAGATGCGTTAGACGAACAGGGTGCACCTGTACTTATCGCAATGAGTGGGAGTCTGCTAACTCGCGGGCTTGTAGACCGCGCTGTTTGGTGTGCGAATGAAGCGTTGAAAAAAGACCCAGATGTCCAAGGTGGTCGATTACGCCTTGCTGGCGGTCTTGTTGCTACTGGACAAAATCAACGCGCATCGCAAATTCTTTTGCAAGAGTTGCGTGAAGATCCAGGTAACATTCAGGCACTGCTATTGCACTCTGATGTTTTAGCGGAATCAAGCCGTTCGAATGAAGCTATGATTTGCTTACACCGCGTGCTTGAACTTGAACCAGCAAACATTGACGCGCACATTCGTGGAGGTCAATTCGCAATGAGCGAAGGTCGTTTCGAAGAAGCGTTCATCGCTTGGGGACTTGTTCGACGTTTGCATCCGAGCCATCCAGTCGCAGGTCTTCGTATTGCACAGACTTTACTTTCAATGCATAGGCCAGCAGCAGCCCGCCCGCATTTGCACGAATATCTTGACTCAATGCAAGATTCGTCTATGCCAGATCCAGCCCCAGAAGAGTGGCTGCATGTTGCTGAATTGTTTCTTGCCTCTGGTGAGCCAGAAGTGTGTGCGACCCAACTTCAACAATTACTTTTGACGCTCGAAGATGGGCACCCACTGAAAGTAAAATCATTGCGTCTTCTTGCAGTGGCATTGTTTGCAAATGATAAAATAGATAATGGCGCGAGCGTAAGCCGGAAAGTGCTTCGCCTTGAGCCAACATGCATCGCATCAATGCACAACCTCGCTCTTGCATCAATGAAAAGTAATCGGTTCCGAAGTGCTTGGGGATGGGTTCGCAGGGGACTTCGCCAAGACCCATTGGATAACGACTTGCGACGGCTTCGTTCCAGATTAATCTGGGAATCCATCGGCACATTTTGTACGCAATTGTCAAAAAGAATTGTTGGAAAACAAAAGTAACCAACAACTGGTTTTTACATTGTTCCAGAAGTGAATGGAAGTAGCGACATGAAGCGCGCACGTTTGATTGCTTGAGCAACCATGCGTTGTTCCTTCGCAGATGTCCCAAGTCGCTTACGGGAGTAAATCTTGCCGTTTGGCGTCATGAGCCGTCGAAGTTCCTCGACTGATTTGTAGTCGACGTATTTTCGGTCGCGGTTGTCAGTCTTAAGGTATGTCTTTGCTTGCGGTCGACCGTAGTCTCTGTTGTTGCTCATAGTGTGGATCCTTTCGTCGTGGGTACTTGCGTAGCCCCAAAATAGTGGGGCGACGAGAACGAGGTATTGTACAAAACATCGAGATTGGGGGCAAGTACGATAAAGAAGTGTATCCTGCACAGAATGTCTGCACCTATCATTGGAATCACAACTGATATGCACGAAAATCGATACAGGGTATCGGTCGCTTATTCAGCCTCTGTAGTGCGGGCGGGTGGAATTCCTGTCCTCATACCACCTGTTATTGGGCAGGAAACGAACTATCTCAGTATTTGTGATGGTTTTGTCTTCACTGGTGGTGATGATCCACGAATGGAACAATGGGATGTTTCGACGCATGAAAACGCAACACCTGTCACAAAAGTGCGACAAGATTGCGAACTCACACTTTTGGGTTTGTTACAAAAAAAGCCTGAGGTACCCGTGTTGGGTGTTTGCTTAGGGATGCAATGGATGGGATTGCTCGCGGGCGGAACGCTTGATCAAGATTTAGTGGAGCCACTGGCTTCCAATCACATCAAAGGTGCCCACGTTGTTTCAGGTGTACTTGGAACTGGCGAAGTGCATACACATCACCACCAAGCACTGACTGATGTGGGCTCACTATCTGTCATCGCTGAAGCGGACGATGGTGTGCTAGAGGGAATTCGTGATTACAGCCGTAATTGGTATGTTGGAGTGCAGTGGCATCCAGAGCGTACGGAACAAGAATCGTTAGGGCAAGGTTTATTTGACCAACTAATTTGCGCTGTCAGGAATACAATAGGCGCATGACATTTCCATCACCCATACAAAAAACACTCGAATCATATGAACTTGTGCTTGAAACCAGTTTAGAGTCGACACAGCGATCTGGCGCTGCAACGGGTTCGTACAACGCACAGTCTATGACTGAATTTTTAGCGTGGGGCGAAGATGGTTGTTTTGTAGTTGCCACAACTGGCGTTGTAGAGCTGGAGTATGCAGCGATTCAAAAAACGGTTGGTATTTTTGATGCGCCATGTCGAGGCACTATTCAGTTAACAGGGCCTGACCGCCTGGAGTGTGTTGGACGATTAACGACGCAGAATATTGTTTCAATGAAGCCTGGAGATGCGCGCCTCGCATTTGTTACAAGCCGTAAAGGCACTGTCATTGCAGATGTAATCGTTCGCGTGTTTGAGGATAAAGTATTACTCGACATTGATATCAATGTAGTGCGCCAAGTGTGTGATCATATAAACGCCTATGTTGTTATGGAAGATGTTGAAATTCAAAATTGCACCGCATCGACGCACTGGCTCTGGTGTCTTGGGCCAGAAGCAAAAGATATTTTGATAGGCGAGTCATGCGCGGGCAAAGCAACAGTGCAGCCTCTTCCCAAAGAAGTCGTTGGTGTTGATGGAGTGTCGATTATGGTGTCGCCAGAAGAAGTAGAACTTGTATGGAATTCTCTGCAACAAGACGGTTGTAACCCGATTGGTTGGTATGCATTGAACATGTCGAGAGTTGAGCGATTGACGCCGTTCTTTATGATTGACTTTGATTCAAGTAACCTTCCTCATGAAACGAGTTTGATTCAATCAAGGGTTCGATTTGACAAGGGCTGTTATCTTGGTCAGGAAATTGTTGCGCGCATGGAATCCCTTGGGCAACCGAAGCAGAAAATTATGCAAGTGAGTATGAAAACAGATGCATTGCCGATTGCTGGTGCACAACTCTGGCAAGACGAAACAACAAGTGGAACGCCTGTGGGAGTGGTAACTTCGAGTTCGATTAGCCCGATGCGGGGGTCCGTTCCAACGGTGATAGCGATGGTCAGCAAGAAGTGCAACGCCCCAGGCACGTCGGTTTACACTCACGTCGGTTCAGAAGTTGTCGAAGGGGCTGTCCAATCGATATGAGTGTGTGGCCAAAGTCAATATCGATTACTGAAGTTGGGCCTAGAGATGGGCTGCAAAACCAATCCGATTCGATTGCAACAGAAATAAAAATAGCATTGATCGACGCACTTTCACAAACGGGGTTGACGTTGATTGAAGCATCGGCGTTTGTGAATCCGAAATGGATACCGCAACTTTCCGACGCAGATGAAGTATTTGCTGGAATAACAAGAAAAACGGGTGTTTCCTACTCCGCCCTTGTGCCGAATGAACGTGGTTGGGATAGATCCATATCTTGCGACGTGGATGAAATCGCCGTACTCGCTGCAGCGAGTGAAACGTTTTGCCAAAAAAACACAAACACTTCTGTTAACGGCGCTCTAGAAAGAATACAACCACTCATTGAACGGGCGTTAGCTTCTGGAGTAGGTGTTCGAGGGTATCTTAGTTGCGCGATAGCATGCCCATACGAAGGTGAAACAAATCAACAACAAGTTAGGTATGTTGCACAGCGGTTGCTTGACATGGGCATCCACGAGATTGCCCTAAGCGATACGGTCGGCGTTGCAAGGCCAGATGACATTCGAAAAATGTACGACGCACTCGATGGTGTGCTGTTGCCGGAAGATTCTGTATTGCATTTGCATAACACGCAAGGGCGTGCACTTCATTGCGCATCAGAAGCCATGAAGTGCGGGGTTGTTTCATTCGATGCATCGTGCGGCGGCCTTGGAGGCTGTCCGTACGCTCCAGGGGCTGCAGGAAACATTGCGACAGAAGACCTTGTTCACTTTGCACATGAGAATGGCATTGAAACGGGGGTTGATTTGCAGAAGCTTATCTCTGCATCGAAGATTATCGAGCAAGCAATTGGTTGCAAGTTGCAGAGTGCTGTTTACAGAGCATCCCAAGATGCACACACAGGCCCACGCCCATAAGCACCATTATTTTTTTTAATTTTATATATGGTGATTTTCGTACCACTAATCTCGACTGCTCTTGGGTGTGATGGGAATCCAAAACAACCGGTATTGATTATGGTTTTTCCTTCTCGCTTCCAGATGCCCGCGTGGTGCGTGTGCCCGGTAATAATACATTTTGCACTTGGTGCAAATGTGTCCGCCCACATAGAAACAACTGTTGGGTAGCGTTTCCAGCATTTTACAATTTTAATAATCGCCGGTGCAATTGATAACGCTAAACGAAACAACGATGGTCGGTGCTCGTTAAATGCTCCTGTTGCAGATTGTATAGACGCAGTTCGAACTGCAGAAAGTTGTTCGTCAAAACCGTTGCCAGTTTCTTGCAGTTGTTTATTAGAACTTTCTGCAAAGTGTTTGTAACGCCAACTCCAGGGCGCGCCGCCAACAATTGGAGCGTGCCCATGGAAAACAAGGACTTTTTTATCACAAAACCATTTGTGTTCAATGTCGCTGATTGTCGGGTCATGATTTCCGCAAATAATTGTTAACTCAACGTTGTCTTTTGCAGTCATTTTTTTGAGCGATTCAACGGCCTGTCCAGCTTTTTCAGTGTGTTGGGCACAGTGAAGTTCAGAGGTATCTCCGTTAAGCACGAGTTCGTCGTACCCTTGCCACAGTGGTTGCAATTGTTCTACGGATGTAACGGTTGAACCCCGTTTACAAAAGTGAATATCTGAAAGGATTAGTGTCCGGCGCATATATTACTTACTCGGTAAACGAAGGGCATGTTCACGAATAAGAAGGCACCGATTAATCATCAGTACCGATGGTAATTGAGTTTTTACCTTGCCGCTTTGATTGGAGAAGCCGTTGGTCCGCTTTAAGCAAAATGGAATCTACATCCATGCCATCCCATGGAAATGTAGCGAGTCCACCAGATATGGAAAGTACCCCAGTGGATTCCACTCCGAGCTTTGGAAAGTGTGCTTGGCGTACTTGCTCTCTAAACCGCTTGGCAAGTATTTCGATTGTTGTTGGGTGATTTGAACCGGGCTCTCGTGGTGGTTCTGGGTCACAGAAAAGCACAGCAAACTCATCACCACCGATTCGGCAAACATGATCGCCTTTTCGAATGATTATTCGAAGAAGTTTTACGAGCTCTCGTATAATTTCATCACCAGCATCGTGTCCCCACCGGTCGTTGTAATGCTTGAAATCATCGATATCAAAAATCATCACAGTTAAGTGTCTTCGTTCTTCTCGTGCAAATTTTAACTCACGCGCTAAGCAAGTATGCAGGAAACGTCTGTTCCACGCTCCGGAAAGTTCGTCGCGATAGGCAAGTAGTTTTAAATTTTGTTGTCTCCTCGCAAGGTCAAGCCAGCAAGCAGCCCAACGAGCCCACCGGGTCACTTCGCTGCTTGTTGCGCCATTTGCGGTAAGAATGCCGTGTTCTTCGTGACCATATCGCATCGAAGCCGAAACAGCGCCTGCTTCAACGGATGTGTGTTCATCAACGATTGTGCAGCTACTCCAACTTGTTTGTTGCGTAAGAAGGTCGAGAAGTGTTTCTTTGAAACTTGCGGGCGCGTGCATAAGTGCACGAACTAAGTCTACATCGCCAAGCGCTGAAGCATCTTTTTCAAGCATGGTTTCATCTGCAATGCCAAGCACTTCATCGAGGTCAATTTCTGTTGAAATCGATAGAGAACTAGGGTCGGCTTTTGCAGTTGCTATTGCTGATGATAATTTGGTTGAATCAGTAGCAACCGAAACGTTCGCATCGGCGGATGTATACCGTGTGTTTGTGCTTGCGACTACGATGATGGCTGTTGGGTCAACACGCCGCAGTGCATCGATGTTTGCTGTTGGATTTTCTTCAATGCACGACTCGTGAACCACAACAGCTTCAACAAGATCCGAAGCAGTGCATGTAGCGATTGTTCCTATGGCATCAAAAACATTGCGCACATTGTTCGTTGGCTGTTCCATCTCAGTGATGAGTTCGTTGTCGAATGCGCCAACGAATAAACATGCACTCCTTGTTGACCGTTGATTCGTCATTCGTTTTCCTTTTGTGGATTACTATCTAGGAGCATTGATAGTTCATCGGCGTCAACTTGTTCCGCATGAACGATGGGCATTTCGCCAAGGGTGTCAACAACTGCGCCTTGATTTTCAACTTCTTCAAGCCGGCCATCGCGCAATTCTGAAATTGTCACTGTAGGTAAATATTTACGAACAGCATTGACCATCTCAGAAAGCCCAGCCATTTCTTGCGCGTGCACAAGAAGGAGGTGGGGAGATTGTTGCTCTGCCATCCATGCTTGGTTTGTTTTGAAGTGTTGAAGATGCAAGCAAAGTTCAGCCATTGCTAGAGCTGGGGCATGTTCGGTGGATGCTTGTAAACTGAATTTCTTTGTTACGGCATCGGCTGCATCAGCACGATTAATAGGCACCAATACAACACATCTCGAAGGAAAGTTGTTGTTTTTATCTGTCATCTTTCTCTTTATGAAGAATACCGTCTTTTTTCATTTATTCCACCTTAAACATGGAAATTAACCACTCTCAATTTTTATTGCCTTTGTATCAATCGCAAAAACTGGCTCTAAGTCAACAAAACCGCTACTTTTAGCCTAATAAACGTCTTTGAGGAATTAATCTGGTTTGGATAGGCAGGCGCTGGCAATAGCATCAGCGCCGTTACTTGAAGGCGATTCAACCATAGCTTGTCGCATAGTAAACCGTGTTTGATGCTGTTTGAGCAATTCCAGAATAAGGACTCCAGCATCTTTGAGGTTCAACTCGAGCTGTTTATGGTCATTGGCGATATAAACACCGCCAAGTTCCTCAAGCGGTTCAGCGTTTGTCCGCTGGTGGTCATCTTGGTGATATGGATAGGGCAGAACAATAGAGGGGACCCTATTAATAGAAATCTCTGCGATTGTATTCGCCCCACCGCGAGTAATAGCAAGATCAGCCGCGCCCCAAGCATCACCCATGTTTTGTATAAAACCTACTACTCGGCATGAGACACCGGCGTCTTGCCATGCTTGTTTTACAGAGTCGGCGTGGTCATTCCCGGCGATGTGTAAAATTTCCCACCCCTGAAAAAAGGTTGGTTGCATTTTTGCAAGCGCTGGCAGCAACTGATTGATTGTAGACGCACCTTGCGAAGCACCAGTGACCAGTAGCATCATTCGATTTGGGTTAAGTCCAAAAATCTTCTTGGACTCGCCGGCATTTTTTGATGCAATGACGCTTTGCCTCAGTGGCGGTGCTATTTTCACTGCATCGTTTAATGCACAAATAACAGTTGTAAGAACAGTATCAGCCCATCGAACAGCAAGTTTATTTGCTTTACCAGGCGGGTCGTCTAAATTTAACAGCACCGTTTTACAACCAACTTTTCTGCCTGCATGTAAAGCTGGTGCTGAAACAAAACCGCCGGTGGCAAGAACGCAATCTATCTTGTTCTCTTTGATTATTCGTTTTACTTGATGAGTAGCGCGAAGAAAACCAATGCAAAAACGAATCAGCCCGAGTGGTTTCATCGAAAGTGGGGCGGCAGCTAACACAACTGAATCAAAAGGCGAATCCTCCATCATGTCAAAATCAATTTTTCGATTTGAATGTGCTAGAAGAACGTGAACACCTTTTGCAGATAACGATTCGGCACTCGCAATTGCAGGTGCAACGTGCCCGCCACTACCACCTCCTGCAATTAAAACATTAGTCACGCGTGGTTGTTGGGAATGCATTGTGCACAGTTGAACTTGCAGAAGCGTTTCTGTCAATCGCATCGATAAGCCCAATGCAAAAAGCAGTCAATAGCCACCCCGTCCCTCCGTTTGACAAAAGTGGAAGGGCAATGCCCTTTGTCGGTACTAGCGCTGTCACAACAAGCACATTGATGGATGCTTGTAAGCCAATGGTGACAATAATGCCAAGGGTAAAGAGCTGATAAAAGGCGCAACTGGCTTTTTTAACCACATACAGGCCGAGTACTGCAAGACCTATATATAAGGATGCAACAGCAATGGCGCCAAAGATTCCTAGTTCCTCACAAACGACTGAAAAAATAAAATCGGTAGTGTCTTCTGGCAAGTACCCAAATTTATGAATTCCATTTCCAAGACCCAGCCCAGATAAACCGCCTTCTGAAATTGCAGAGAGGGATTGCAAAATGTGGTACCCATCATTCTCAGGGTTCTGAAATGGATCAAGGAATGTTTTTAATCGCGCCATGCGATAGTCACTTTGGTAGACCGCTAGATAAAATCCGCCCGCAGCGAATGGTAAAAACGTTGCAAAGTGCCAGAATTTTGAACCAGCCGAAAAAAGCACAAAGCATGTTGCACCAAAAAGAAGCACCGCGGTACCTAAATCTTCCACTGCAATGATCGAAACAATGGCACCGATGCCAATGATTGGCGGGATAAATCCTCTCCAATACGATGAAAGAGAATCAAGGTGTTGAGCGCTCCACCAAGCCACGATAGCGACCATCGACCACTTTGCCACTTCGCTTGGCTGAAAGTTTATTCCACCAAAATCAACCCAGCGCCGAGAGTAATTAACTTCTCTCCCAATTCCCGGTACATAGACCATGAGCAGCAAAAGTACAGACAGAGGAAGAAGCCAATACATGGCTGGAATCCGAAACAGCGATCTCGAAAGTAATCGTATTGGAAAACGGCTTCCAATGAACATCGCTCCAATCGCAAAAAAAGCAAGCATCGACGGCCGGCTGGTAACCATATCAAGAAAAGTAAGGGGCGAATCAGAAACTTGCATACCAGCAGAGTTCACCATGACTACACCGAGCATGAGCAGTGTGATGGAGATTACGATGATGCCTTGGCCTGCTCGCATGTACCCCGTACATATCGTCCTAATTGTTGTTATTTCCACACAAAGGCGGGCAGTTTCGGTCATACTACGCTGTTGCAAATGACAAACTCTATAAAACAATCGAGCGGTATAAAAAACATTTACCTTGAAACATTTGGCTGTCAAATGAATGAACTTGACAGTGAACTCGTGCAGGATCAACTTTCAGCGCTGGGTTATGCGTTTGAAGGAGACCGTGCCTCTGCAGATGTTGTTTTATTTAATACATGCTCAGTCCGAGAGCAGGCGGAAAATAAGGTGCTCAGCCGAATTGGAGAACTTGGCATTGAAAAAAGAGAGGGTCGTGAAGTGGTTATTGGCATGCTCGGCTGTTTGCCTGAGCGTGAAGGGAAAAAATTACTCGGCACTTATCCACAACTCGATTTCATCTGTGGTCCGAGCGAACTGGATCATCTTCCAACTATGTTGCATAATGCAGTACTCGGCGAACGCTTGAGCGCTTCTGAGCGAAGTGCGTTACAAGGAAATCGTTCAAGGCGTTCAACGGCGTTATCTGCTGCGGATGATAATTTAGAGTTGCTCGATTTGGCCCGTGCGTTCAATCCAGACCACCGCCGAAGTTCGGACAAAAGTGCATATGTTCGAATTACTCGTGGGTGTAACAAGTTCTGCACATATTGCGTTGTTCCAAACACCCGTGGTGCGGAAGTGCATCGGCCGCCGGATGCGATTATTGAAGAATGTCGTCAACTGGTACAAACGGGAGCGGTTGAAATCACACTGCTTGGCCAGACGGTTAACCATTATCGTTATACCCACGATATTGCTGTAAATGACGAGGGTATTGAAGTTCCTCAAATTGGACCTGGTTTAACTGCGTTTAGTAAACCACTCGACGAATCGCAACGTATTACAACGTTTGCAAATTTGTTGAAACGAATTCATGATGAAGTGCCAGGTGTGCAGCGTTTGCGATTTGTAACAAGCTATCCCAAAGATTTTGGGAATGATATTCTTGAAGTTATAAGGGATTGCCCACGGATTTGTAACTACTTACACGTTCCTGCACAATCTGGCTCAAACAGAATATTAAAATTGATGAACCGTGGGTATACCGTTGAAGAGTATCTGGAGTTCATTGAACGTGCGAGAACAATTATTCCAGATGTCGAGATAGCAGGGGACATCATTGTTGGTTTCCCCACGGAGACCGAAGAAGATTACAAAGCAACTTGCGATTTGATTCGCAAAGTTCGATTTAAAAATAACTTTGTCTTCCATTATTCACCAAGGCCAGGAACGGTTGCTATCGACCGCTTTGAGGATAATGTCCCGCGGGAAGATAAGCGGCGTTGGTTAAATGCTATTCTGGCATTAGGGTCTGAAATAAGTGGCGATGTACATAAAGCGTATGAGGGATGTAAGGTTGGAGTCTTTGTGGAACGCCTAAGTCCGAAGATGACGAAAAATTCTGGTGTTGAGTTAATGTGGGATTCGGGCAAAATTCAACTATCTGGGAGAACACAGGGCGATCTCATTTGTGTGTTTGATGTAGATTCCGAAGAAATGGCAAATAATTTAATGGGCACCATTGTTGATGTTGTAGTGACAGATTCCGCACCATTATTACTACAGGGTAATTTAGTACGTGATTATGTGGAAAGATAGGTAGTTTTTACGCTATTTTATGCAGTTTGCTATAAAAACTGTATAAATTGAGTTGACTGTGTTAAATCAACTGCTACTCTCTAGTACGTTGTCGGAACGTAGTTTCGGCACATCCCAGCGGAGAAAGAGATTTCAGTGCAAAGTTGAGGGAACCAACTGCGTTATACTGCGAATATCTTCGATGTTGGGGAACATGATTGGTACTAACGGCCCCCAAGTCAGCTCTGGATGGTCAAAAAGCCAATCACCAACGTATGTATTTTTTACTAGATCTAGTTATTATTAAGAAAAAGAGGAAGGAAAGCACTATGAATATTAAAACGCTTTCAATGACTATTGCAGCTGGCTCGCTTCTAGCTACTGGTGCAATGGCAGACTACACAGGAATGAGCTACGAAGGCGTCGACAACGGCGACGGTACATGGACAGCTCGTATTTTCGTAAACTTTGATGCAGCAACTGATGAACTCGATGCAGTTTACGGTGACGCTGATAACCTATTGAGCATTAGTTCAACAGGTGGTTTTTACCAAAACGCTTTTGGTGGCAACACATCTGCAGACATTAACCCTGCTCTTTACGCAGCTTTCCCAAGCCTCGTAAACGACAGTTGGGTAACAATTGGTCTTGAAGATCAAGTTGGCAACAACATGCTTAACATCGGTATCGATTGGTCCGGCTTCGAAGCTGGCGGCGATATCTCAACGGATAACGGTACATGGTTTGCTACTCCAGACGACGCGCAAGTGCTCGCTGGTGCAGATCTTCGCGTTATGATGGGTCAATTTACAATGTTCGGTACAGATTCATCCATAAGTGGTCTTATCAACATTCAAGGTAAAGTTGGCGACTTCGAAACATTCCAAGAAACTGGAATCGCTTTCGATTACTCCATGGCTGTACCAGCACCAGGTGCTCTTGCACTTCTTGGTCTTGCTGGCGTAGCTGGACGTCGTCGTCGCAAGTAATTGCGCTGACCATTACGAGGCCTAACGGCCTTTGTAAGACGAATGATTAACCGCTCTGACTTTGGTCAGGGCGGTTTTCTTTTATCTTTCATGTATTCACACATATTTGTGCATAAGCAGATCTAATGGAGGCATTTACGGGTTTAACACAGCTCAAAACGTCTCTAAGGAATTAATCGATTTTTGGTGTTGATTGAGTCAAAGCCATTTACGAAGCACCGAGGCGATCGCACCGCAGTTGTGGCGTGAAGACCGGATCTCCCCTCAGAGGAATGAAGTGTATGGATGGGATTAATTCCTCAGAGACCTTTAACTAAACCATTGAGGTTGCCAACGTCCTGTAATGCTATTGATTGTGGTTCGTTTATGGTATTTTTAGACTCCAAACGGAACAGACGGACGTAAAAGCTAATCAGAGTGAGCTTTTAATTCGCACATAATGAAACATGTGGCATAGTTGGGGCGTGGAAGCAATTGCTTTATGCAGAAGCCTTGGGAAGGGCAAATGCAAAAAGTTTCGTAGCTTAGTTTCAGAAAAGAACAAAAACAGAATGAGGAATTTTAGAATGAACAATTTAACGTTTACAATCTCAGCCGCAGCAGTGAGTTCGCTCTTTGCAATCGGCACAGCTTCGGCTGACTTTACAGGCATGCAATTTGAAACAGTAGAAAATGGTATGGCTGGTCTTACAACAGTTCGAGTGTATGCAGGTGTTGATGGCGGCGAAGTGGATGCAGT
>NZFX01000012.1 GCA_002689385.1 Phycisphaerae bacterium | reverse complement strand
TATGAAATGAGTTTGTCTGCAGATTCCTTAGAAACTTTTTCTTTAGGATGGCTCATGGTCCAGCAGACAACCCGAAGACCTTTCGTTTTGTTCTGCTCTGCAAAGAAAGCATTCTCTACAAAAACAAACCAGATACTCACACCTATAAATAGTGCGGTAAACACGAATATGAATTTTTTTATTTTTGCAATTGAAACAATGCCCAATGCCAAAAGAAGAATCGCGAGAACGACTTGCGTAGGAATCCATGCAGGCCACTGGCTCCATGCCCACCTGTCTGTTGTGACTATTCCAACGACCCAGCAATCAATAACGGCAAACGTTAGTACAGCAATGAGTGTGGCAATCCACTTCATATGGTTGGAACGAATGGGAAAACCATCGGTGCGATAAAGGTAGCAAGTACAGCAACAAGTAAAGTCAGCGGTACACCAAGTCTTGGAAAGTCCATGAACTTGTATCCACCGGGTCCATAAATCATCAAGTTAGTTTGGTAACTCACTGGGGTCAAGAAGTTACAACCAGCTGCCGCCATCATGGTGAACACAAATGGATAAGGAGAAACACCGATACCTTGTGCCGCGCCAATGACGATGGGGAACATGATGACTGCAGCGCCAAAATTTGTCATCAACTGCGCCGCGATACTAGTCATAATGAAAACAAGAAAGAGTGTTCCGTAGTTTCCGATGTTTGCACTATGGGCAAAGTCGAGGAGTGCGTCGCTTGCTGTTTGCGCAAGCCCACTGGATTGAACAGCATTGCCAATTCCCATAGCCGCGCCAATGACAATAAGCACTTGCAAGTTAATGGTCTTCTTTGCAAGGGGGCCACTGATACATCTTGTCGCCACCATCAGCAATCCGCATAGCCAAATGGATGCCACGCGATCAACAAAACCGCTTGTGAGTAAAAAGATAAGCAAACCCAAAATGCCAAGCGAGACAATTGCCTTGTCGTGCAATTTTGGCATAGAGTTTTGCAGTTCAGAGATTAGATAAAAATCGGGACTGTGCCTCCAAGTTGTTAAAAAATCATCACTGGCTTCGATGAGCAATGTATCGCCTGGTTGAAGAACGATATCGCCCACTTTCCCCTCAATATGCTTGCCCTTGCGGTGCACAGCAAGAACAGCAGCGTTGTACATGGTCCGGAACTGTGCATCTCGAATAGATTGTCCAGCGAGCGGCGACCTTCCAGAGATTACCGCTTCCACCATTTTTCGAGCAAACACTCGCCCGTTAATTTCATTAACGGCATCATTGGATGGAATTAAACCACGCATTTTACGAAGGTCAACGACAGAATCAACATCCCCAACAAAAATAAGTTTGTCATCTTGCTGAAGAATTTCTTGCGGGGCAACGCTTGTTATAAGAACATCGTTACGTACGATTGCATTTAAAAAGACGCCAGGCAAATGACGAAGACCAGCAGATGCAATTGTTTTTCCAACAATGGTTGCGCCTTTTGCGATTGAGAGTTTAATTTCATAATCTCGAATGTTCTTGATAGTTTCTTCGAGTGGAGTTCTATTTGGAAGCAACCATTTTGAAGTTAGGAGGATGAAAATCATGCCGATAATTGCTACTGGTATGCCAATCCATGCAGCGCCCCACATCGCAACAACATCGCTCGGTGGACCAATGTGCAAATCCTGTACCCACTGGGGTGGCGAGTCCCACCACCCAATAAACAAACCCATAATGATGAGGTTGGACCCTGTACCAATCATCGTGCCTTGCCCACCAAGGATGCCTGCAAAACTTAGAGGCATAAAAAGTTTTGATGGTGGTATCTTTAACTTCTTTGCCCAGTTGTTGACCATCGGAAGGTACATCGCAACTATTGGCGTGGTGTTCATAAATGCAGACATGATTGCAACTGGCGCCATCATTCTTGCTTGCGCTGTTGCTAACTTTTTAGGATTTCCAAGAAGTCTTTTGCCGATGAGCTCAATGCCACCAGTCTCTTGCAGGGCACCAGCGACTATAAAAAGACCTGCAATCATGAGGAGGGGACGCCCAGAAAAGCCAGCAGTTGCTTCTTCAAACTTGACGACACCTGTCACCATGAGAAAAACTAATCCACTTGCCATGACAAGGTCGGGACCAATTCTTTTTTTGTGTACAAGCCCGCCGATGACAAGTGCAATCGCAAGTAATGTGAGCCATGCATCCGTCGTCATGGTGCGCTATTCCTGTGCAATCGCGAGGTCATTAATCGCCGCGATAATCCGTTGATGAAGTCCGTTTGTTGCGCAGATAATACCGCGATTCTTTTCAAGGCGCGCGCCGTGTGTAAAGTCGAGCGGTTTACCCGAAACGTCGCTGACGATTGCACCCGCTTCAGTTGCGATACATAATCCTGCGGCGTGGTCCCAAATTTTCTCGACGTATGTTTTACTTGTTGGCAAACGCAAGTATCCATCTGCTTGCCCTCGAGCTACCAGTGAATATTTGCATTGGCTATCTAAACGAGCCGGCTCGCCCTCGGTACCGATTGCGTCAATAATTCTTCCGCTATCACCTCGGTTGGAGTGTCCTTTTTCTGCGGACTCGCAAAAACGAAGGGGTCTTGATTCTTCGTATTGTTGCGCCATAATTCGCATCGGCGATGCGGTTGCATTGCAGCCAGCAAATTCCCACGATCCAGCGCCAGTGGAGGCGCCGTACATCACACCTTGAGCGTCGTTTGTGTTCAGTGGAAACGCTTGATCTATAGAAAGGTTCGGGCATCCCATGACGCCAACTACAACTTCACCATTTTCAATTCGACCAAGAGCGATTGCGTAATGTTGCCCACGTAAAAATCCTTTTGTGCCGTCGATGGGGTCAAGTGCCCAAAAACCATTTCCGCTACCGTCATGATTGCACGCGTCGATGGCGTCGAGCATTTGGGCTTCGGTGACTTGCGGTCGCCACGATTGGACTGCTTCGAGCACTGCTTTGCGGATAAGCACCGAATCATCGGCACGGAGGACTTCGGCATCTTCTTCACCCACAATAAAACGGTCTTTTTCATCGAGAGAGTCCGCTAAGCTCAGCGAAACAATCGCTTGTACCGCAAAATCTGCGACTGTGACGGGGCTTCTGTCGTCCTTCGTTACTTCGCAGAGTTGCGCTAAATTGGATTGAACCGCTCTAGAGACGGCACAAGCGGTGCTGACAGCTTCAAGGGCGGCTGGAATAAGACGATGCTGGGTTTGTAATTCACACATAATTCCTACTTTAATCGGCTAAAAAGGCGCGTATTGCCCATCGAATCTCTTTGCAGCGGTGGCATTCATTGCATTTATTGCTAAGCGTTCATCGAATAGGCGTTCCTTCATGAACGCTGAACGATGTTGCAAAAAAACACCCTCGGCACAGCCGAGGGTGTTTGTACGAATCAAATTAGCTTGATGTTCTTAGCCAGCGAACGTGGACTTGAACTCACCAATCGCTTTCTTGAAATCATCGTCAAGACCCTTGAAGGATTTTGCTTCGACGAGCTTGTCCTTCGTGGATTTTGCAGTTGTGCTCATGTATTCGATGAGGCCTTCTTCAAATGCATGTACTTTGTCAAGATCAACATCATCAAGGAAGCCCTTGGATGCAGCGTAGATGGATATGGATTGGTCAATCGCCATGTACGGTGCGTACTGGCCTTGCTTGAGCAATTCAACAAGGCGAGCACCGCGGTTTAATTGTTGCTGTGATGCAGCATCAAGTTCAGTACCAAGTTGCGCAAATGCTTCAAGTTCACGGAATGCAGCGAGGTCAAGTCGAAGTGAACCCGCGACTTCTTTCATTGCTTTGATCTGAGCGTTACCACCAACACGGCTTACAGAAATACCCACGTTAATTGCAGGGCGAACGCCTGAAGCGAACAACTCTGGTTGCAAGTAAATTTGACCATCAGTAATGGAAATCACATTAGTTGGAATGTACGCGGAAACATCACCTTCTTGCGTTTCAATAATTGGAAGCGCAGTAAGTGAACCACCACCATTGGCATCAGAAAGTTTCGTAGCACGTTCAAGCAAACGGCTATGCAGGTAGAACACGTCGCCAGGGAATGCTTCGCGTCCTGGAGGGCGACGAAGAAGAAGTGATAACTGGCGATACGCAGTCGCTTGTTTGGAAAGGTCGTCGTACACACAAAGTGCATGCTTAGGCATTTTGCCCTCTTTGCCTTGCCACATGAAGTATTCGCCCATCGCGCAACCGGCGTACGGTGCGATGTACTGAAGCGGCGCAGCCGTGGATGAACTCGCGACAACAACAATGGTGTATTCCATCGCGCCATTTTTCTTCAGTGTGTCAATAACACCGGCAACTGTCGAGTCTTTTTGACCAACAGCGACGTAGACACAAACAACAGCTTCGTCGGTGCCCCAGTATTGTTTTTGGTTGATGATTGCATCAATTGCAACTGCAGTCTTACCAGTTTTACGGTCACCGATGATGAGTTCACGTTGGCCACGACCAATTGGAATCATGGAGTCAACCGCTTTGATACCAGTTTGCATTGGTTCGACAACAGGTTGGCGCGCAGCAATACCCGGAGCAACGATGTCCAACTTTGAAGTGGACGATGCGTTGATTGGTGGACCGCCATCAATCGGGTTACCAAGAGGGTCAACAACTCGGCCAAGTAGTTCTGGTCCGGTTGGAACTTCAAGAAGTCGCTTCGTGGTACGAACGGTGTTGCCTTCTTCAACTGCAAGGTAGTCGCCGTAAATGATTGCACCCACGGTGTCTTCTTCAAGGTTCATGGCCTGTCCCATGACAGTACCGCGCGATGTTTCGAATTCAAGTAACTCGCCAGCCATGCAGCCAGAAAGGCCATAAATTCGTGCAATTCCGTCACCAACCTCGACAACTTGGCCGACTTCAGAAATTTCAAGTTCACTACTGAACTGTTCAATTTCTTGCTTGATGACTGATGTAATTTCGTCTGTTTTAATCTTCACGATATTCCTCGCCTTTAAAAAAAGGGCTTTTCTAATTAGTTATCTTCCAGATACGTTTCATAATTTTCTCTGATGGCAGTACCGCCACTGTTCTTAATTGATTCAGAGAGTCGTCGTAATTTTGTTTGCACCGAGCCATCAATCAATTGATCGCCGATGCGAAGTTTGAGTCCACCAAGCATAGCTTTGTCAACATAGGTGTGCAATACGGGCTCTTTGTTAAGCATCGCTTGCACTTTTTCCTTGATGGACCGGATTGCGTTTTCATCAAGGTCTTGTGGCGTGAACACATCGACTTCCACGCGACCAAATGCTTCTTGCACAAGCAAGTCAAACGCAACATTGATTGGTTCAATGTGGCTTAGTCGACCCTTCGCATTGAGCACAAGAAGAAAGCGAAGTGTTAAATCAGTCACGCGATTTGTGAAAATTGCAGATAGCGCTTCGCCACGTTTTGCACCATCAATAATAGGGGATGAAAAAAAGTTTCGAACGTCATCCTTGTCACGTGCCAGCTCGCAAATTTGTTCAAGTTCGCCTGCAATTTCAACAATCTTATCATTGCCACCAGCGTCTGAAGCAAGTTCAAACAAACTTTTCGCATAGACAGTAGCGAGTGCGTCGGTTTGGCAAGTCACTTTGTTTGTCCCAATTCAGCAAGTGATTCTGAGAGCAGTGCTTGCTGGTCGTCAGCAGAAATTTCGCGGTCAAGAATACGGCTTGCAATCGCGACAGCAAGTGTACTTGCTTCGCGGTGTAATTCACCAATGGCAGCTTTTTTGGCAGCATTGATGTCAGCAGTTGCAGCAGTTTTCATTTCCGCGAGTTCGCGAGTGTTGCTTGAGCGAAGTTCTTCAGCAGCAGCCTTAGCATCGAGTCTTGCTTGCGCAATCATTTCGCCGGCTTCGGTGCGTGCTTTTTTGAGTTCGTCTTCGTACTCCGTTAAAGCAGCTTTTGCTTGCGCACGTGCTTCTTCTGCGGAATCGAGGTCGTCGCGTAATTTTGCTTCGCGTTCATCAAGGCCTTTAAGGATCTGTGGCCAGACAAATTTCATTGCGAGCAATAAAAAGATAACGAAAACAACAATCGTGGTTCCTAGTGTGAGTAACTGCACATCTACAGGAGAGGCAGATTCAGATGCAATGAAGGGGATCATCTAAGGCGGTCCTTCCAAAAGGGGTTAATCTGGGAATCCAACGGGCTTGTTTGCACAAGCCCGTTGAACAAATAGCCCAAATTTAGAGAATGCCGAGTAGGCCAACAACAACTGCAAAGAGGGCAACGCCTTCAACAAGTGCAGCAGTAATAATCATGTTGGTACCGATTGATCCAGCCATTTCTGGTTGGCGTGCGATTGATTCAACAGCACTACCGCCAATACGACCAATACCAAGACCAGCAGCTATAGCACCAAGGCCAGCAGCGAGACCACCACCAATACCTTTGAGGCCAGAAGCGGCAGATACAGCGCCTTCGGCACCGTCAGCAGCCTGAGCAGCATTTACGTCAAACATCATGAGGCCGACAGTGGCCAGAGCAGTGAAAGCAACAAGCTTTTTCATAGGTTCATCCAATTCGTCAAAAAGTGACTCATTTGCAAGTGCCGTGGGAGCACTTCAGAAAAGAAAACATTAAAGGTTCATCCCACGTGAACCAAAATTCTGGATCTAACTCGTCGCTGTTTCGGCGTGTTCTTCATGCTCACCATGGTGGGACATTTGCCCAATAAACACTGTGGTTAAGAACATGAAGATAAACGCTTGCAAGAAAGCGACGAACAATTCAAGGAAGCTAATACAAACCGCAGCGATCGTAGAAACTACCTCGACTGAGCCCGTAAGGAGCCAGTTTTGGGTTCCTTCAAACGCCATCATGCCGAACATTGTAAGAACGGCAAGCATTGTGTGACCCGCGACCATGTTTGCGAACAAACGAATGGCAAGTGCTGCTGGCTTGATAAACATGCCCATAAATTCAATTGGGAGCATAATTGGGAGTAAGTAAAGCGGCGCGCCACCAGTGAGGTGATGTGCCCAACCGCCGATGCCGAGTGATTTAAATGCATGCATTTGAATCACGAAAAATGAAACGATGGCAAGACCACCTGTGACTGCAAGGTTACTTGTCGCAGTACCGCCAAAGACAGCCCAGCCCTGTATTTCACTGCCAATTGTTGCTTTTCCAACAACGGTTTGAATATCTGCAAATGGAATCATACCCAAAATGTTACAAGTCAATATAAAGAAAAAGAGAGAGAGCAAGTACGGGAGAAATTTCGTTGTATCCGTGCCGAGGACTGGCTTGATGACAGTGTCGCGTAGGTAGAGTGAAATCACTTCGACGAGTTGCGGTAACCGACCTTTGGTGAGATACCGGTCTGTGCCCTCGGATTCATGCCCAACCGCAATGCGCCTGGCAGCAGTTCGTAGAATCAGAAATGTAACAACCGCTGCAATCAGAAGTGAAGCCATATGCATAGTGAACATGGGCTTGCCTAACAGCGTCAAGTGTTCCGTTCCCGAGATTGGCTTGTCGAGAATGTGGTGTATTGGGTTGTTGCTTGCTAATAAAGGAAACATAGTGTGTATATAAAGTAGTTCTTAATCGTGCGTTGTTGTGTTGTATTCTGAGAGGGTATTTGCAAGGATTTTTGTCTCTGCAACAAGCAGAAATACAGCAGCCAAAAGGAACGAAAACATCATTGAGCGTAGCTCAAATTGAGCCACGTAGTATAGCAAAGTAGACGCTCCAAGTGCAGTCAAGAATCGAACAAACGAGGTCGCTGACCAGAGGGTTGCGATTGTTGCAATTGGACGTTTTTTTGCTGGGGAGAAGAGGACTAAAATTATGAGGGAAACGACCAAAAGTATGCCCGCTTCTGCGGCTCCTACGGTGGCATTTTTCATGCCAAAACCTCCAACGATTGCGCCGAACCACCAAAGAGCAGCCGCGGCTATCGTTGCTCCGCATTGGGCGAGGGCTAATTGGCGAAAAGAGAGGGCTATTTCAGGTGTTTTCATTGCGCATCCTCGTTGACTGCTTTGAGTGCATCTCGAATAAAATCAATCATTCCGTAGACGATGCCAAACACAGCGCCCGACACGATGAAAACTCGCTCATTGCTTGTTTGGCCCAGAATCCAACATACAAACCACCCGAGTAATCCACCAGCAAGAATCATAGAGACGAAGGTGAATCCCATTGCGGATAATCGCCAGAGTCGACCTGATTGTGCATCTTTTGCCATCGAGGCATTGTACAGGTGTCTGACCCCCAGTGTCTAACTCCTGGGGTCAGGCACCCTCCTAGCGCTGAGGGTTCTGCATACTCATTTGTAAATCAACACTCAATACCTTTTTTTGGGCGGTGTCTGACTCCTGGGGTCAGACACCCTATAATTACGTGGCTATGCCCCAAGACAAAGAGTACATCATTGACGTCACCCCAAAGCCCATGGCCGCATCGGATTATTTTTTCGTTCCAGCCGTTCTTCGGGGTCTTGGAACAACTTTGCGTCATTGCCTTGGCAATATGGGGCGGGGCGGTTCGAACAAGAAAAACGTCTGGGTTGTGCAGTATCCAGAACAAAAACGGGATGATCGGGACGTGCTTGATGGTGGTCAAGAGCGCTCAACGTTTCGAGGTGTACACCGTTTAAATCGCGACATCGAAGGGCGTGTGAAATGCGTTGCGTGTTTTATGTGCTCAACTGCGTGTCCCGCAAACTGTATAGAGATCGTTGCTGGCGAAGCGCCATGGGTAGACCGAGAAAAATACCCGGTCTCATTTGAAATTGATGAGTTGAAATGTATTTTCTGTGGCATGTGCGAAGACGCATGCCCGTGTGATGCAATTGAACTTACTCCGCGTTATGAAATCGTTGGGCACTCTCGCGAAGAGATGATTTTCGATAAGGAAAAACTATTGACCGTGTACGACAAGACAGTCGGCGACAAGCCGATGTAACTAAACGCTTGCAACCTGACGTATAAATCGTATTAACAAGCCGACGGCAAGTAGAAAAAAACTTCCCACAAATAAAAAGATTGCCCAAAGCAATCTTTTTTTCGTTGGCCCGGAATAGCCACCGATAGTTACAGACCATTCGAGCTTTGCATCTTGCCCGCATTCTGGACACTTATCTGAGGTCTTATTCATATAGGAAAGGTCGTACCCACAAGAGCAGTGCCATGCTTCTTCTTCTTTAAAGGGAAACTGAAAGTAAAAAGCTAAAAACAATAACCCAGCCGAAACAAAAAACCAATACTGGTCAAGCATAAATTTGATGCCAATAGGTCTTAAAAAATATACGGGATTAGTTTTGCAAAGGTATTCGAGAATAAAAGGGAAGGCGGTAATGGCAAGTGCCAAAAAAATTAGCACCCTCGAGACATTTTTTTTATTCACGAACTTCGCCAAAAACGCGGAGTTACTAAAACGAGCACTGCAAACACTTCAAGTCGTCCAATTGCCATTAAGACACAAAGCATCAGTTTGGATGCATCGGTAAACCAACCATAATTTTCAATAGCACCAACTTTTGCAAGGCCAGGGCCGACTGTGCAAATGGTTGCAATTGAAGCAGTCGCAGCAGTCGTCATTGTGCATTCTGGGTTACCAGACTCCAAAATCATAATAGAACCAGTACCGGCTGCGAACAGTACGAGCACACCAAGCACGTACGCAATGGTTGCAAGTTTTAACTCTGGATCGATTGAAGATTTCCCAACCTTCAACGGACGAACAACGTTCGGTCGAAAGGACCGTTCAAGCTCACTAAGCATGACTTTGAACGCAATCCATATTCGAATAACTTTAATACCACCGCCCGTTGAGCCAGCGCACCCGCCAACAAACATCAACATCAATAAAACTGCTTTCGCCATAAATGGCCACGTGTCAAAGTTAGAAGTAGCGTACCCTGTGGTTGTTTGTTGAGAAACAACTTCGAATACACCTTGTGTAACGGCATCGCCAATTGAAAGTGGTTCCACTGCACCGGTTGTTGAAGTTAAAGGTTGGCCGCTTCCAAGCAGCGAGGAAATAACAACAATGGAACCAGCAGTAAGCAAGAATAAATAAAACCGAAACTCAACATCGGACCAAATAACGCGCAGTTTTCCTTTGACTGCCGCGTAGTACAAGCCGAAGTTTGCACCTGCGAGCACCATAAAAATGATTGTAATGATGTCTATAGTTCGCGAGTTGTAGGCACCGATGCTTGCGTTTTGCGTGCTGAAACCACCAGTTGCGAGTGTTGTAAGCGCGTGGTTACTCGCATCGAACCACGTCATACCCGCTAGCCAATACGCAATAATCTCAACACCCGTCAGGCAAACATAAATGAGCCAAAGGATGCGAGCCGTTTCACCAATATGTGGCCGGACACCTTCGGGTTCGGGACCCGGCGCTTCGACTTTAAATATTTTTTTCCCGCCGGCTCCTAAACTTGGAAGTACGGCAACAAACAATACGACAATGCCAAGTCCGCCGAGCCACTGAATCATCGAGCGCCAAAAAAGGAGCGGCGCAGGAACAGTGCCAATGTCAGAAAGAATGGTTGCACCTGTTGTGGTGAGCCCGCTCATTGCTTCAAAAAAACAATTAACAACGGAGCGAAAGGCGTGGTGTTCATTGTCAACGCTTCGCGCCCAGATTAAAAACGGCATAGCTGCAACAACTGCTCCCACGAGCCAACTTGTAGAAACCAGTAGTAACGCTTCGCGTCTTCCCATCGTGCCAGTGCCTTGTCTGCTTTTTTTACTTCCGCCAATGATACACAATGCAAGACCTAAAATAACCCCAATGCACGTTGACCAGAGAAGAGCAAAAACGGCATTATCAGAAAAATCGTAAGCGATGGCTGACCAAAGCCAAATGCAAAAAAGGACTGCGCTTAGGACAAGAACGAGTAAACCAAGCTGTCGTATAATCAGTCGAAAATTCATACGATTACTTTACCGCAAAAAGCAGTCGCAATTCGTCAACAAAATCTTGACGTACAACAACGAATACGACATCCTGTTCTTCAAGTATTTCATGCGCCGATGGAACAGTGCCCGAGTGCTCATCGTGCTCGAGAACGATCACCATGCAGTTAGGCATGAGTTGAAGTTCTGACAGCGGTTTTCCAATTACAGGTGCGTTCTTGCCAACTCGAACCCTATAAATTGCCATTTCGTCGCCAGTTAGCGATGCTATTTTTGTTAATTGTTTTCGCTTTAAGCGTTTTTGAATTTCAGCTACAGCAAGTTCGCTTGGGCTAAACGTATGCGTTAGCCCCATCGCTTTGACAAACGGTGCGTAGTCGGTTCTTGAAACCACTGGGTAGGTTTCTTCAACACCAAGGCCGGCAGCCCACGCACAGCTGAGAATGTTGTGCTCGTCATTTGTAAGAGCAACGAACGCATCGGCATTTTCGATGTGTTCATCGGTAAAAACATTTGTGTCTGTTGGGTCAGATTGAATGACCGTTACCCATGAAAGTTTTTCAGCTAGTTCCCCGGCACGTTCTGGATCGGTTTCAAAAAGCCGGATTGAAAATCCACGGTTTTTAAGTGCACGGCAAAGCCAAACAGCAACAGGTGAACCGCCCATAATGACAACACTTCGTCGACCAGAATCTTTGGTGCGGAACACGCGGCGCGCATCGTGAAAAACATCTGTATTTGCAACGAGTAGAACTTCATCACCAACATCGACGGTGCTTATACCGCTTGGCAAATACGTAGTGCCTTCGCGAGTTATTGCAGCGATCCGAGCACCACCAGGAAGTTTCACGTCGGATAAATGTCTGCCAATTCCAGGTGCACCTTTGGTTACTTCAAACTGTTGGACTTCAATCGTATGGCCTGCGAGTCGTTCGACTTTCATCGCTGCGGGGTTTCGTAAATGTGAAGCGATTGCGCGCGCTGTTGAAAATGAAGGGCAAATCAAACTATCAATCGAAAAGATTTTTGAATAATCTAAGATGTCTCGATTGAGGTAAGTGCTGTGGGTCACCATTGCAAACGTGCGGTCCGCACCAAGATAAGAAGCAGTCGAAGCGCAGAGCAAATTGACTTCATCAATTTCTGTCGCCGCAATGACAACGTCAGCGTCTTCGACGCCAGCTGTGACGAGGTTTTTTGCAGTTGCTGGCTCGCCAAGAAGCGTTGCCACATCGAACGAGTCAGCGAGCGCATCAAGGGCAGCTTGGTTGTCGTCAATGACTGTGACGTTCGCGCCGTCGTTGGCTAAGATTTCTGTTGCATGTGCGCCAGTTTTTCCGGCGCCGCAAATTAGTATATTCATGGCTATTCTTCCATTCATCGACTAGATGGTTGGGCGGGAATGATACTCGCTATACAGGTAAAACCAAACAAATACTGTATATTTTTTCGCTAGAATGCCCTGAGGGCCTAAAATAAGGGGTTGTGCATACAGGCACGAGGCAAAAAAACTGTACGACTCAATGTTGCAATGTGGGAAAAAATTTATTTTCTGGCGGATTTATTCGCAGAGTTAGAAAAAGGTTCTTGACGATTGCCCTTCAACTTACCATACTGATTTATAGTGCTTACAAGTTTTGCACAGGCACTGTCTTATGTGCCGTAAATGTTTAGCAAAGAGTGTTCGTTTTAGAGAGAAAAACGAGTATGGAAATACGAGAGAAACAGAGAGAGGCTGTTGCTGGAGGGAGAACCCAGCACATCTAGTCAATCTCCAAGAGAAGTTCGCAAGAACAGAAAGTTTGGACGATGCCAACAATTACTAAGAAAGTTTTGATTGATCGAATTGCCGAAAATACGAATTACAAAAAAGCAGTCGTGGGAAAGGTTGTTAATTCACTTTTTGATCATATTGTTGAAGAGCTCGGGAAAGGCAACAGAATAGAACTTCGTAATTTTGGTGTTTTTGAAATTCGAACACGCGAGCCACGCATGGCTCAAAATCCAAAGACACTTGAGCCAGTGCGAGTGGATAAAAAGAAAGTCGTTAAGTTTAAAGTTGGGCGCCTCATGAAAAATGCTGTTGAAGCAATCCAGGTGGACGCGAATGAAGCAATGAACACAACCGAAATGCCCGTAGTTGAAACGACAACTGCCGCTATTAATGTAGAAGAACCAGTGGGCGTGTAATTCTTTGGTAATACTTGGTGGATGACCTGTCGTTTCATCTCACGCCAAGGCATTTAGTAGTAAGGTGTGCTCAAGGATGAGCAACGAACAAAAAAAACACACGCATGGGATGGACGGCGCAAACCCACAATCGATTTCTCGGTTGATGGAAGCGATGCCTCCTCACGCACTTGAAGCAGAGGAAAGCCTCCTTGGCGCAATTGTCATTGACCCAACGGTTCTGAATGACGTGCAGTTAATTCTTCGTGGGCCGGATGATTTCTTTAAGAAGGCTAATGGCACTATTTACACATTGATGGCAGAGTTGTACGACAAGTATGAGACTGTCGACCTAGTCCAATTACAGCAAGTAGCAAAAGACAGAGATGTGCTTGATGCAGTCGGCGGTGTGGAATATCTCATCAAGGTGGCGCACGCTGTCCCGAGTGCTGCTAGTGCGGCGCACTATGCACGCTTAGTGAAGGAGAAATCGACTATTCGCCAACTCATTGGCGCTGCAGGAGAAATTCTCCAAGATGCGTATACAAAGCCAGAAGATCCAGAGGAAATTTTAGAAGACGCAGAGCGAAGGATTTTCAGTATCGCGCAACAGCGAGAGCTTCGGCATGCAGAAAAACTTGACGATTTATTGAACGCTGCCATACAACAACTTGAAGAAAACGATGGCAGATTAATTACGGGCATTTCAACTGGGTATTCTGACCTTGACGAAATGACAAGCGGACTTCAGCGTGGCGAGATGGTAATCATTGCAGCGCGTCCTTCAATGGGTAAAACAGCATTCGCGCTAAACATGGCAGAAAACATGGCGATGCGCGATGTTCCAGTGGCACTGTTCAGTCTTGAGATGAGCCGGCAACAGCTTGTTCAGCGACTCCTTAGTTCTCGTGCTTCAGTTTCAGGTCACAACATTCGTCGCAACTCACTGAGCGATCGTGACATGGCGTCAATCATTCAGGCAGCAGATGACCTTATGCAGCGTCCGCTATTTATTGACGATACGCCAAGTTTGTCTATTACCCAACTGCGGGCAAAAGCTCGCCGACTTAAACAGCAACACGATATCGGTGTCATTTTGATTGACTATCTGCAATTGATGACAAGTGGAAAACGTGCCGAGTCAAGGCAGCAAGAAGTAAGTGAGATTAGTCGGGGCGTGAAGGCACTCGCCCGTGAACTTGATGTCCCTGTTATTTGTTTGAGCCAGTTAAATCGTGGTGCAGAACAACGTGAAGGACATCGCCCACGCATGAGCGATCTGCGTGAGTCAGGTTCAATCGAGCAGGACGCAGACGTTGTTGCGATGTTGCATCGTGAATCGTATTATCACGTTAACGACCCAGCGTGGCTTGAAGCAAACGCCGAGAAGGAAAACCTTGCGGAGCTCATCATTGCGAAACAACGTAATGGTCCAACGGGCAATGTGCCGTTGGTCTGGGATAATACATGTACGCGTTTTCATGATGGCTCAAGCATTACGCCACCCGGCGGTAGCGGTATGGCTGCAGCAATTCCCCAGGGCGACGACCCGTTTTCAAACGATAGTTTTGATGACCTTGCTATTTAAAACAGCGAAACCCAGAGTAAAAACGAAACATATAAACTAACGAGGATAATTCCTTCTTTGAGTTTGATACGTTTATCCATAGTGAGAAACCAAGCAATGAGCGTGATGCCAAACATCACAGATACATAGACCCATGCACCGCTTGGTGCTTGTATGGGTTGTATAAGTATGGTGATGGGGAGCACAAACAAAATGTTAAATATGTTTGACCCGACAACGTTTCCAACGGCAAGGTCGGGGTGTCCCTTTTTAGCAGCGATTATTGTGGTTACAACTTCTGGCAAACTTGTTGCGATGGCGATGACTGTTCCGCCAACGACAATTTTATTCATCCCAAGCGCGAGGGCGCCTGTGACTGCGCCAATTTCAGTCGCTTTCCCTCCGAAACCAAGCAACACAAGGCCTGCAAGTAACATCGTCCATGCGCTTATTGTTGAACAATGCACATCGGAAGCGAACGCTTCACTTTGTGGTCCATTCTGAGATGCATCCTCATTGCCAATATGGAACCATTGCCACATAAGGAAACAAAATAACAAAAGAAAAATAAATGCCCAATATATATTTAGTGTGGAAAACAGCGTAGCCCCACCAACGAGAAATGTGGCAAACACGAGCCATGGAAACTCAATTTTGATAACTCTACCCGTGACGGGTAACTTGCAGATAAGTGCACCAATGCCTAACACTAAACCAATATTTGCAATGTTTGAACCGAAAATATTACCAAGGCATAATTCACCATGTCCATTTAGTGAAGCGATTGCATTTAGCGCAAGTTCCGGTGAACTCGTGCTGAATGCAACAATAGTGAGTCCAATAACGAGCTTGCTGACTCCAAGTTTTGTGGCAATTGCAACGCTACCCTCAACGAGCAGGTGGCCACCCCAAATAAGCATGATTACACCCAAGAGAAGAGTAGCTATATACCAATTTTGTGCGAATGTTGTTATGACGTCCATCTGTGGGTTGGATTGTAAGGATACTGTCGATGAATGTAGACACGCACACCTGCAATCTAGATAGTTTTCTTTCGTTACACTACTTGCGGGCACGCTTGTGTACCCAGAGATATGACAAATAGCCAAGAGAAACAAGAACTTCACGATAACATTGTTGCTGCTGCAAACGGTGACGAGGTCGCGTGGGGGTACCTCGTTAAGTACTATTCCTACCGTGTTTTTGCATTGATACGGTCAAAATGCGGGAACGAAGACCTTGCCGAAGAAATAACACAATCTACTTTTTGCACAATTGCGCAAAAACTCGCGACGTATACCGAAACAGGTAAATTTGAAGCGTGGATTTTCAGAATAGCGATGAATCGAATGCGGGACGAAATGCGCCGGCGAAAACGGCATGCAGTCCCAATGGAGAACGAAATGATAGGCGTGCTCGCCCCAGGCGTGATTGACGAGCGGAATGAAGAGGAAACCGCGAAACAAGTCCAGCGGCTCAGAAACGCCGTTTGCCAGCTTTCGAGTTCTGATCAAGACATCATTCACATGCGCCACAGTGCAGGCATGAGCTACAAACAGATTGCAGACGTGCTTGGCGAGCCTATGGGCACGGTTTTGGCCCGCCAGCACCGTGCATTGGGAAAATTGAGAAGCCTTATGGATTGTGATGGTTATCTTCAAAGAAGCACAAACAAAGGGGCAATCGATGGCTAAGTCCCGCGTTATCCAAGGAGCACAGTATGAAGCATGAAAACCAACAATTTTATTCAAAACTGACCAATGAGGAACGGCAGGTGGAATCGCTTCTTTCTGAGGCAATGCATATTGATGCTCCAAGTGGGCTTGCAAGCCGAGTCGCTGCAGCTTCTGTCGATGCACTCCTTGAGGGTCAACTTGACCAAGCACTTAAAGTGCACGCACCGAAAAATCTCACTGATAATGTTTTTGCCGCATCTGTTTCGTCATTACAACAACCACGAGAAATTATCGGTCGAATAACACACACGGTTATGTGGCGACAAGTTGCACTTGCAGCGTGCGTTGTGTTTGCGGTACTTGTCGCAATTCGCTTTGGCGCGGTCCAGCAATCGACATCGCCAAACAAAGTAGTAGCCCAGGTGCTCACTGTTGAGGAAGAAGGCCTCCTTCTTGAAGACCTGCAGTTAGAAGAATACGATTACTTATCTGGCACACGCGAATTGGCGTATGCAGAAGTCGCGGAAAGTTTGAACAGTCTTCGCAATGATGTCGAACTATGGCAGTATGGTTTACTCACCGAGTAACACTTTTGTGAAGGCACGGAGTCACAACATGAAACACTCAGCAATAATTGGTGCTTTATTTTTTACAGTATTTTCTTTGGGCATGGCGCCATCGAGTGAGAGTACACACTTCTCTTCGTTTTGCGTTTCACCCGTGTTTTTAAACTGTTTACAACCATCTAAAATGAGTTCAGATCACTCACGGGTTCCCGGCGGTATGGACAAAAAAACCCCGCGTGATTCTGGTAGCATGCGGTCACAGGGGACGTCGGCTCTTCGCCTGACCCGCCCCACCCCTTTGATGCCTGCGGACATGGTCGAACACATCATGGCTGTTGCAAAAGAGATTGATCCAGATCTTGCAGCACAACTTTCACTTATATGCGAATCGGACCCAGACGCATTTCAAAAGATTTGCCGAAGGCAGGGTAAGCGGCTCGGTTCGCTGATTCGTCTGCGCGAATCAGACCCAGAACTCTATGAAGTAAAAGTAACAGAGTTAAAAACAGACGCTGAAATTTACAGAGTGGCAGAAGGATTGCGCGGTCTTGACACGGAACAAGCAGAAACACAGGCTAAAATCGCAGCACTTCAGGGATTAGTCCGAGCAAGAACTGCTCTCTCACTACGAGCACAAACACTCCACCTTGGTCGACTTGAAGAACATATCCAAGGATTGCAAGATAAATTGCAAGACACGACAGATCGTTTTGACGAAATTGTAACTGAACGAGTCACCCAACTTTTGCAGAGCATTAAAAAAACCGACAAACCAAATTCACCGCAGGCGGAGTGATTCTTCGTACCATGTGTGCATGCTAAGCAAGGGCAACGCAAAAAAACTAATTTTGATTTTTGCACTCTTTGGGGTCATCGTAGTATTTGCGACATCTTTTTTTTGGGCGATTTCAGATAGCGGCGACGGTAGACGGTTCGAACGAACGAACGTATCCAATGCGCTCTTACCACCAACATGGTTGAGCGATGCTGCAAATGAAAGTGATGGCGACACTATGGCGCTTTTTGGCACGGACCAACTTGGCAGAGACCTGCTCGCTCGCTGTATCGTTGGTGGCGCAATAAGTATCTGCGTTGGGTTGTTTGCAGCATTTATCGCTGTGTTCATCGGAACTGCTTGGGGAACTATCGCTGGCATGCAAGGCGGGAAGATAGATGCTGCAATGATGCGGGGGGTCGATATTTTATATGGGCTCCCTTCAATAATGCTCGTAGTGTTGATAACCGTTGCTGCAAACAGTTTTGTGCAAGGAAATCCGTCATTATCTTCTGCGTTGCAAGAGTTCGTGAACGTCGTTGCGCTTCTTTCGGCGATTGGCATTGTGAGTTGGCTTACAGTGTCAAGGGTCATCAGAGGGCAGGTGCGCAGTCTGATGCAACGGCCGGCAATGGATGCTTGCAAACTAATCGGAGTAGGACCACTTCGAACATGCATGCACCACCTGATTCCTGCATTGCTCGGAACAATTGTTGTATACGCAACACTTACGGTTCCAACGGCGATTCTTTCAGAAGCATTTTTAAGTTTTTTGGGTATCGGCATACGCGAACCATTACCAAGTTGGGGTAATCTTGCTGCTGACGGCTTAGGGCAGTTAAACCCAGTACATTCAAGATGGTGGCTTTTGTTTTGGCCCTGCATCTGTATAGCAGTAACGCTTGTTGCAATGAACTGGTTTGGCCAATCACTTCGCAAGCGCGTTGACCCGAGGTCTCAAGGTTAAAATGCAGGACGCAGTTCTACACATAAAAGATTTATGCATTGCGTTTGGTTCAAAAACAGTTCTTCACGATGTTTCACTTTCTTTGGAGTGCGGAAAAACGCTTGCAATTGTGGGTGAGTCAGGTTCAGGTAAAAGCGTAACAGCAATGGCTGTTCTTGGATTGTTGCCCAAGAGCACAAAAGTGCAAGGGAGTATTTTTTTTGAAGGAGTGGAGTTACAGAATGCTTCTGCTTCATTACTTCGAACTATTCGAGGAAATAACATTGCGATGATATTCCAAGAACCTATGACATCACTGAACCCAGTATTCACTGTAGGTGAGCAGATCGAAGAAACCGTTCGGTTGCATCGGAACCTTTCTCGGAAACAAGCAAAAGAAGTTTCGATGTCTGCTCTGGAAGAAGTGGGAATTTCTTCAAAAAGATTTTCATCGTATCCACACGAATTTTCTGGCGGCATGCGTCAGAGAGTGATGATCGCGATGGCGCTTGTTTGTGAACCGATGTTATTGATTGCGGATGAACCAACGACTGCGCTTGATGCAACAACCTCACGACAAATCATGAAACTACTTCATGCATTAAAAACGCAACGCGCTATGAGCATGCTCTTTATCTCCCATGACCTTAAATTAGTTGCCTCAATTGCTGATGATGTCTGTGTTATGCAACATGGCAGGGTGGTTGAACGGGGCATCGCTCGTGAAGTGTTGCATGCCCCAAAACACGCGTATACCCAAGAACTGGTCTCTTGCATTCCAACTCTTGGCTGAGTACAAAAACCTGCTTCAGTGCCCCTTCAAAAAAATGATTAATTCCTCAGAGACTTATTTTGGGCTAAAAATGTGGTTTTGGGTATTTTTTTGGATTGGTACAAAAACGTCCGAGAACCGAAAGGAACCTTGTGCCGTATGGGTTGTATGTGAAGTGCCACTAGACTTGTGGACTGAGCATTGAGCAGGCCTCTAGAAAATATTTAGGCTCCTTGATCCTCGCTCCGCAAGTTTATGGCAATAGGGGAACTGCCTTGGAAGGCAACAGGAATCACGTAAGCTGGAGCGCTACACACATGGTAAGAATTTACAAAAAAACGTTTAATCAAACAGTTGAACATTACATAAATACAAAAACAGCACAATCGAGGAAGCAAGTATGGATTTATATCAACTCCATGCCAACTCTTTATTTTATTCAGTGTGGGCAACAGTCATGTCCAGTTCCATGGATTATGTTTGAACAGGATGAGCCTATTGCAATGGTCTTCACTAATCCTGAGCACGCGCTCCAAGTGGCAAAATCGGTTATCGAGGATGGCGAAAATATACGTGTAGTTGGTCTACCGACAAATGCTGCGGCGATGTACATGACCGCGATTGCTGCGCAGGGCGTGCAAACTGTTTGTTTTAATCATGGTCCTTCAAGATTTGATGCGTCAATGGATGAGGTTTTACTTTCGACTAACTCGATGACTCGTTTTTAATTACGGCTGTAATTCTCGACCAGTTTCGATGTCCATGACTGACCAATCAAATTGTTTTGCAAGTCGTACGATGGGTAGCCATGCAATTTCCTCTTCAACTATATGAAGCAACATTTGCCGAACAGGATTTTCCTCCGGCGGGAGCTCAATTCGGATTCCCGGCCCCCAGAGCATGGTTCCGCCATCGACCTCTGCCCTCGTGTTGAACTTCGCAAGTTCTTGCACTATTTCATCACGAGTACCAAGAGGTGTTCTCTGACCACCCTGTTCTTCTGTTCGTGATTGAATGACAAATTGTTTACTCATAGTTACGCTTCTTGTTCCTGAAGTAGGCAGGATACCGTATCTATTAGTTTATCAAGACTCACCGGTTTGATTAAATAAGCTGAAACGCCAAGGGTCTTTGCGTATGCCATGTGGCGTTTGCCTTCATTTGCAGTCACCATGACAACCACCGGTGGAATGTCCATGCTGAGGAGTTCCTCGAGGACTAGAAAACCAGAGCGCTTGGGAAGCATCATGTCGAGAATGACCGCATCGGGCTGGCTTTTGATCGCTTCGGAAACAGCATCTGTGCCGTCTTCTGCTGTAACGGTTGTCGCACCCTCAGCACGCATTGCTAAGTCAAATGACTGGAGGATATCAGGGTCATCGTCAACAACTAAAATGGTGTGGCCTTCAAGTCGAAGCATAGTTACTTAGTTAGATAGTAGCACTTGCGAGGTTCTTGAGTTCATTTTCAGTCATCCAAGGTAATGATTCGAGTTGCTTAGTTAGTTTTTTGGGCATTGGCTTGCCCTCAAGCTCAAATTTAGGTCTGGTTTTCCATCGTCTGTGAAGCCAAAGATATTGCTCAGGGGCGTTTCGAATCATTTGTTCAATAGCTTTTGTATACCTTGCGGTGATGTAGTACAGCGGGTCTAGCTGGGCCTCCCATTGACTTGGTTCGATAAAATCGGTAATGCTCACTTCGTATTCAAGTGAAGTAGAAACACGTTTTGCGTGTACCGCAACAATCGGAATGTTGTAGCGCATTGCAAGAAGGCCAATAGACTTGTATGTTGAAGCAAGCCGACCAAAAAATGGAACTTGAATTCCTCGACCTCCAGCATTTTGATCGGCAATAAATCCAATACTCGTATTTTGCTCAATGAGTTCTTGAAGAATAGGCACACCACCCCATTTTGTGACAATCTGAAGACCGTATTTTTCACGCACGCCTAGGACCCAGTCGTTAAGGAGCGCGTTATCGAGCGGCCTTGCAACGGCAGCAATTGGATAGCCAAGCACAGAGAGGGCGTAGCCAAGCAGTTCCCAGTTCCCACAATGCCCAGTAATAAAAATAGTTGGTTTATTTTGATTCAGTCGTTCTGCAACTTTTTCAAGACCAGTAAACGTTATGTGTTTTTGATGTGTTTTTGGAGTAATGAGCGAAGGCATTTTTATACCTTCAGCAACAAACAACTGAAACATATGCTCCATGGATTTTTTTGCGAGGTTTGCAGATTCTGCTTCTGAAAAGTGAGGGAAACTAGACTGTATGTTTGCAATCGCTAATTCTCTTCTGCGAGAACTGGTTCGAAAGTAACCACGCCCCAGCCACTTTGCCGTCCACATGTTAAACTTCATAGGACAATAGCCAACAATTCCCGCTAATACACGCAGGGGTATGTATTCCAACCATTGAATAAAAGTAGTTTTTTTGTTCGCCATACGTATGTACGATTGGCAACTTCTACGAATTATCGCCGTTGGCCGGTGAGGACGAAAAGGCGATTTGGCGATAATACAGGAATTTTCGCCGTTTGCGCCTGCTCAAGAAGATGCTTGTAATCCTTGTATGCTTTTTGTTGTCTTGCATATTCGTCGTACATTGCAATCGTTGCGTTCTTGCCCGGTCTATGGATTGGCTTCTTTGGCGCAATGCCTAGAACGAGGAAGTCTAGGTCGCCAGGAAGTTCACCTGAATCTTCAACTATAACACCGCCCCAGTTGTTAATGATGTCAGCAATAAACTTGTTGCTAGCATCAGGATTTCCGTCGCCGTCTGCATCAAAGTTACCGTGCACAAGAAATGAATAGTTGTAGTTCGGATCGTAGATTGGATTAACAATAATGTTGTCACGGACAATCGGCTGTCTTGAGTTGGAACGAATAATTTTCGCAGTTGAAGTGGTCTTGCCAACCTTGATAACCTCAATGCTCGCTTTACCCATTGGGTAATTACCTTCACTGTCTGGTCGAAGTTGCGAGGATGAATCGTAAATATCAAAACGCATACCTAAAACAATGCGATCATCTGACCCGCGATCGATAAACACTTCGTTGCCAGTGCCGATTTCAAGGACTGTACCATCGACAAGTAGGGCTGGGTCGACTGTGTTCATGCGGCCAGAATCAAATTTGGTTCGCAAGTCAGAGATCGTGCTTTCAAGTCGAGCATTTTCTCGACGAAGAACATTTACGTCATCAGTGAGCATCTTAATCTGCCCAAGGTTTTCTTCGCGAACGTCATTGAGCCGGTTCGCTCGACCGGAAAAGTAGTCCGATGCTTTGATGCTTAAATCAGAGGATTCATCTTGCACGGCTTGCCATTCATTTTTGACAAGCTGGACTTCAGAAGTCTTTGCTTGTGCCTGCGATTTAAGTTCCTCTTGAAGCGAAGCAATTGTATCGTGCGCTGTTGCAAGGTCTGCAACACGAGCATCTAGCTCTTGTTGCCTTGATTTCACTTTGCTCTTAAGACTTTTAACAAGCAACGAGACTGGGTTGTTTGAATTGATATTTGGACCAAAGAGTGACTGGAGGTCGGCTACAGTTGTTTCTGGATTGCCGCTGAGCCATTTGTTTCGTTCGTCAAGTTCACCTTTAAGGTAGCCCGCAACAGATTGGTTAGAACTTTTTGCAAGTGCTGCAATTTGTTGCAGGGAATCGCCAGACCGTTCAATTGAAGTTGCGTACTCGTTTAATGAAGTTTCTGCAGTTTGTACAGATTCAAGTTGTTCTCTGTTGCCCACATAAAAGACAATGCTAAGAACCAATAAGAATACAGTCGCAAGGACAAAGACAACCAATGATACGATGACGCCTGTACCAGCGCCGCTACGAATAGCCATGAGAACACTCTCCAATTATCGCGTTTTAAAAGTGCCAAACGCGTGACAGTCAGTGGGGTTTCACAAAAACCCTATATGGTGATCGGACAGTGTCCGTAGTTAAGGGCTTTTCGTCAAGTTCATTATTGACAAGTATTCATTTTCTGACCTAAAAACATCGTTTTTTGCTAAATCTTTCTAAAAAAAAACCATGTTTTTTATAAAAAAATCGTTTTAGAGGTCCCTAAACAGATGCGCAACCTGCGAGGTGTTTAGGCTTCTTTTATGACCTTCTTTGTGTTGGTATCATGGGACGTTTGTAGCGATGAAATGGTGATTCGCAAGGTAGTAGAAGAAAGGCAATTAGATATGACTGTGACCCCTGAAAATGTACATTCCGTTTTAAAGCAATACCAACTTACCGATGGGTACGATTTGGTTGTTGATCTTGATAAGTCCAACGGTGTTTGGATACACGATTCGGCAACCGGCAAAGATTACCTTGACGCTTTTACTTGCTTTGCTTCTTGGCCTCTTGGGTTTAATCATCCGGAATTGATGGCAGCACCATTTAGTGAAGACATTCTCAAAGTGTCTCGAAATAAAATTGCCAACTCTGATTTATACACAACAGAACTCGCAGAGTTTGTTGAGGCGTTTGGTTCTAAAGTGACACCTGAAGATTACCCACATCACTTTTGGGTTTCAGGCGGTGCACTTGCTGTAGAAAATTCATTAAAAACTGCGTTTGACTGGAAAGCGAGAAAACTTGGCCGTACTAATTTTAACGATGACGTAAATGACTTAGTCATTTTGCATTTTGAGCAAGCATTCCACGGTCGCTCTGGTTACACAATGAGTTTGACTAATACGCTTCCTGACAAAGTTGGTCTGTATCCTAAATTTAATTGGCCTCGCGTTTCAACACCATTCTGTGAGTTCGACAACGATGGAAACATCGTGAACGATATTGAAGCAGCAGAGGCAAAGACGTGCGCAGAGATTGAAAAAGCGTTTGAAGAATATTCAAACCGAATTGCCGCGATTGTTATTGAACCTATGCAAGGCGAGGGCGGAGACAATCATTTCCGCAACGAATTCCTTGAAAAACTACGCCAATATGCTGACGAGCGTGAAGCACTTCTTGTCTTTGACGAAGTACAAACGGGCTTTTATGGTTCTGGCAAAACATGGTTCTGGCAACACACTACAGTTCGTCCAGACGTCGTTTGTTTTGGTAAGAAAACACAAACATGTGGTATTTATGCAAATCGCCGTGTTGATGAAGTTGCAGATAACGTGTTTAAACGCTCAAGTCGAATCAACTCAACATGGGGAGGCAACTTAGTTGACATGGTTCGTTGCACACAGTTTATTAAAATTATTGAACGCGACAACATTGCTGATCTTGTAACAAAAGTGGGTGACCACGTTCTTGCAGGTCTTCGAAATATAGGCAAAGATTCAGGCGCTTTTACAAGTGTTCGTGGTAAGGGTTCACTCATTGCGTTTACTGTTCCAAGCCAAGAGCACAGAGCAGCAATGCTATCTTCGTTGATGGAAGCAGGCGTTATCGCACTCCCATGTGGTGTTCGTTCAGTTCGTTTCCGATTACCTTTGATTATGACAATTGAAGATTCAGACGAATTGCTCAACCGTACACGCATGGCAGTAGGTAGCATGGCAACGGCGTAATACATTGCGAAGTGCAGCGGCGATTAGTGAGCATCTCGATACTCGTACTGCGGGTATTGAGGTTGCAGAGTTGCTTGAAACCGCGATGGCAGGGCCGACTGATGTCGTCTTTGTCTTTGCGAGTTTTCATCACCGCGAAGCGCTCGAGTTTGCTATTGCGGATATTCGCAGGACGCTTGCGCCCAAAACTATCATTGGTGTGACGACCGAATCGGTTGTTGGCTGTGACCTTGAACTCGAAGGTGTGGCGGGACTTTCTGCAATTGCTATGCACCTTCCCGGAGTTGAACTCAACGCGTGGACGACGACGCCAAAGAACCCTGTGCCTATTTCAAGGCCTGAAGCTATTCCAGAATGGATTGGATTGAAAGACGACACAAAAGCAGTGTTTTTCTTTGCCGATCCGTTTTCCACTCCAATAACTCGATTGCTTCCAGCCCTTGTTCATTGTCGCGGAGAGGACAGGCTACTACCGATTATTGGTGGCATGGCATCCGGCGCATCGCAAGCAAGATACAACCGTTTGTTTCTTGACGATAAGCCAATTCGAGAGGGTGGAATTGGGTTGACAGTTTCAGGCCCTATCGAACTCGACTGCATTGTGAGTCAGGGGTGCAGGCCAATTGGCGAACATTACCGAGTTACAAAGACTCAAGGCAACGTTGTACTTGAACTAGGCGGTCGACCAGCTCTTGACGTGCTTCGAGATCTTGCACGCAGTGTTGGGGCAAAAGAGCGCGACTTTCTGCAAGGCGGCTTGCTTCTTGGCGGTGTTATCGATGAACACAAAAGTTATTTTGGGCGCGGCGATTTTTTGGTTAGATCCATTCTAGGTATTGACCGAAAGCGAAAAGGCATTGCCGCAGGCGAGTTCTATCGCTTGGGTAAAACGGTGCAATTTCATGTGCGTGATGCACAAACTGCTGTAGAAGACTTGCAATTGCTTTTAGACGCTCAACAACTAGGCACGCAACCTTTCGCTGGATTGTTAGTAACATGCAATGGTCGCGGCAGAAGTTTGTTTCACGAAGAAGATCATGATTTAACAATAATCCGTGAACGACTTGGCGAAGTGCCGATTGCGGGATTCTTTGCAGCTGGTGAAATTGGCCCAATTGGCGGCAAGTCTTTTTTACATGGACATACCGCGTGCTTGTCACTTTTTCGTGCGCAACAAGAGTAGGTTAATCAATCGAATGCAGTTTTAATAACGGGCCTTCTTGAACGAGTGTTACACTTGTAAACACGTAGGACGTACGAACGTTTTTCGTAAAAGTGTAAACCGTTTTGTTTTTTTGCGTTGAAACATACACATCACCAGAGTTCGTTCCACTCATCATACGTTGCAACGTTTTCGCGAGGTTTGTCCGGTTTTCTAGAAAAAAAGTATTGAATGTTTCTAGCTCATCATCCAGGGATGCATAATACGACTGTGTTTTTTTGCTAATGACGTGATTAAAGAGTAATTCCCAGTCTCTGTCTCGAAGGCACGTTAAAGTTTGGGTAAAAATATGCGAGGGAAGTACAGCGCGCAATGTCGTTTCGCCAGTGTTCTTATCTGTTTCAACGAGTTGAATTGAGTTAACGTATTGGTTAAGTGCGCTACTTTTTGGTTTTGCTGCGTTGGAATATTTAACAATAGTTCCATCAGCACGCACGGATTCTGGTGGCAAACTACCACCCATGGCGTTGTGCCATGATGGCCTTGTTCGGTACTCTATTTTTTGTGTTGCGCAACCGGAAACAGTTCCTAAGAGTAGTAACAGCAGAAAAGCATGGCAAACTAAAGGCATTAGTGACTCATGACAGTAGGGCCAGCATCAAGGTCAAACATAAAGGGCGCCGTCCATAACTGGCTTGTTCCAGTTTCTCGTTTACTTGTCCACATAAGTACGTCGCCCTCTGTGTTGAAGACAGGAAGACCATCAAAACCATCCGCGTGCGTTATGCGGCGTCTTCTAAGCCCGTACCTTGTTGTGCCGCTTGTTTTGCCACTGTCTGCATCGCAGACGAATAACTCATAGTTACGGTGGCTTACTGCGCTTGTTGCGTAAATTAAGAACCTGTTATTTGAGTGCCAGAATGGCCCCCAATTTACATGTTCATTGTCTGTGAGTTGGTACTCTTTTTCGATGCCTACGATTGCGCCATCGTCATCGAATTGTAACTCTGCGACATAAAGTTGCAGTAAATCGTTGCCCCTACGATCCGAGCGATAGGCAATTCGCTTTCCATCTGGTGAAAAGAATGGACCGCCGTCGTAACCAGTGTCGCCAACTATGAGTCGATCAACGCCTGTTTTGGTATCGGTGATGTAAATATCGCCCGCACCACTTGCGAGTGAGCAGTAGACGATGTGTCTTGCATCTGGGCTCCACGAACATTCAGCAAGATAAAAGTCGTCATCTGTAACAAGTTCTTCCGTCGCACCTGTTTTGAGATTTTGCGAAATGATATTCATCTTTGGCGGGAATGCCCAGCGATACCGTTCAGAATCACGTTGGTATCCAGGAATGTCAGCATCAACAAGTGGTGTTGTAGTTGTTGCATACATAACGATGTCTTCGTTTTTTGGGTGGAACCAACCACAAGTATTTGCAGAACCCTCATTATTTAACCGAATGATATTTTCTAGACCAGAGATTGCACCGTTGGCATCGAAGGTAAGATCGCCAAGGTACATGCCATAATCGTCATCTGGCTCTTCACCTTGAGTGGGGTGTTCAATTGCTTGAAAAATGACCCGTTTGCCTGCAGGGTCAAAGTAGGACTCGCCTGCTTTGAGGAAAAAACCTGGGTCTGTTAGTAAGACGGGTGTTCCAATTGCGCCAGCTTCATCTGGATGAAGGGGGGTTGATTGTCCGGCGAGTAGCGATACCAATAGTGCAATACAATATGTCATAAGAGTAATACCTTTTGAATGAACGAACCATACATCATACGACTCCTGAGCACTTTCCGCACGAAGTTCCGGTCATCTACCACGATGATTATTTAGTTGCGCTTGATAAGCCCTCTGGGCTTTTAAGCGTGAAGGGTATTGGACCAAACAAGATTGATTGCCTCGCTGTTCGCGTGGCATCAGCAATTGAGTGCGCCCGAATTGTTCATCGGCTTGATATGGATACGTCCGGTGTGATTTTGATGGCAAGAGACGCCGATACCCACCGAGAATTAAGCAGACAGTTTCAAGACCGGGAAGTTGCAAAAACGTATATTGCTGTGGTGGGGGGCATAGTGCAAGAAGATGCTGGCCTCATTGATATTCCAATTCGAAAAGATTTCGATAATCCACCACGTCAGTGTGTGGATTTTGAACAAGGCAAGTCATCACAAACACACTGGAAAGTGCTTGATCGAGGGCATGACCGAACGCGCTTAGAATTAAAACCTATTACAGGTCGGTCGCACCAACTACGCATTCATTTGCGAGAAATTGGTCACCCAATTCTTGGCGATGATTTATATGCACCTCAAGAACTTCAGGACATGGCTCCACGATTACTGCTCCACGCATTGGATATAACGGTTACGCATCCCGCTATGGGGGTGCCGATGCAGTTTGACGTGCAGTGCCCGTTTTAACCAATGATCGTTAATAAAAGAGTTATTATTGGGTTGATGTATCTTGCTCAAAATGCAATAAAAAAACGGCACAAAACATTTGTTTCGTGCCGTTTTTGTGTAAACGTATTGCGTATTAACTTTTCGCTGGTTCAGGTTCAGGTTCTTCAGTCTTTTTCGAATTATTGACCGTGAAGAACAAATGGTCATCGCCATCTTTATAGGAGATTTCAATGTGGTCACCAGAAGTGTAATCACCACCAAGCAATGATTCAGCAAGTGGGTCTTCGATGAACGAGCCAAGCGCACGGCGAAGTGGACGAGCACCAAAGTCAGGGTTGTATCCCTTTTCAATAAGGAAATCTTTCGCTGATTGATCAAGCGCCATTGTCATACCCTTGTCGCCAAGTCGTGACATGATTTTTGAAAGCTCGATATCAATGATGGAGTAGAGATCGTCTTTAGTGAGTGGGTGGAAAACGATAACATCATCAAGCCGGTTGATAAATTCAGGACGGAAGAACTTTTCTGTTTCCGCGAGAACACCCTTTTTAAGTTTTTCGTAATCCATGATTTCTTCCTTCTTGCCGAAGCCGAAGGATTGTCCGCCTTTAATCAAGTCGGAGCCAATGTTGGATGTCAAGATAACGACCGTGTTTCGAAAATCAACATGTCGTCCGAAGGAGTCAGTCAATCGACCTTCTTCCATGATTTGGAGCAACATGTTAAACACGTCACCGTGTGCTTTTTCAACTTCGTCAAAAAGAACAACCGCGTATGGCTTGCGGCGGATTTTTTCGGTGAGCTGACCGCCTTCTTCGTAACCGACGTATCCTGGAGGAGCGCCAACTAATCGTGAAACGGTATGTTTCTCCATGTATTCAGACATGTCAAGGTGAACTAGTGAGTCCGCATCACCAAACATAAATTCAGCGAGTGCTTTCGCAAGCAAGGTTTTACCAACACCGGTTGGACCCAAGAATAAGAAGGAGCCCATCGGCCGGTTTGGATCTTTAAGGCCACTTCGGGATTTACGAATTGCTTTCGCAATTTGTGTAATGCCGTCGTGCTGGCTGATGACGGTTCGGTGCAGTTCGTCTTCAAGTTGCAAGAGTCGTTGTGACTCTGCTTCTTCAAGACGTGTAAGTGGAACACCAGTCATACTTGAAACAACTTCAGCAATGATGTTTTCATCAACTACTGCAGTTACTTCATTTAGTTTTTCACGCCATTCTTTTTGAATGTCGTCTTTCTTTTTACGGAGTTTTTCTGACTCATCACGAAGGGCTGCTGCTGCTTCATAATCAGCACCTTTGACCGCTTCGTCCTTTTTGACCTTAAGAAGTTCTAGTTCTTCTTCATAGTCCGCCATTGTGGGGGGTTTAGTCATAGATTTCAAACGAATACGCGCGCCCGCCTCATCGATAACATCGATAGATTTATCTGGTTGCACACGGTCGGCAATGTACCGATTCGAAAGTTCAACGGCAGCAAGAATTGCTTCTTTGGTGTACTTCACGCGGTGGTGATCTTCGTACCGTGAACTAAGCCCAGTAAGGATCGCGATGGTATCTTCCTTGCTCGGAGGATTAACAACGATTGATTGGAACCGTCGTTCAAGTGCGCTGTCTTTTTCGATATATTTTCTATACTCATCAAAAGTAGTTGCACCGATGCATTGAATTTCACCGCGAGATAGCGCTGGCTTCAATACATTCGAGGCATCGATGGCGCCTTCTGCGCCACCTGCGCCAACAAGAGTGTGAAGTTCGTCGATGAACAAGAGAATGTTCTTCGCACGCTTTACCTCATTCATAACTGCTTTAATGCGTTCTTCGAATTGTCCGCGATACTTCGTTCCAGCAACCATCATCGCCAAGTCAAGCACGATAACGCGTTGGCCGTGGAGAAGATCAGGAACTTCTTGCTCGACTATTCGTTGTGCAAGACCTTCGATGATCGCAGTTTTGCCAACACCAGCTTCGCCAATAAGAACAGGGTTGTTTTTTGTGCGGCGGCAGAGGATTTGGACAAGGCGTTCAATTTCTTTAAACCGCCCAATGACTGGATCAAGCTCGCCTTTCTTGGCGAGCTCTGTTAGGTCGCGACCAAAACTATCAAGCGCAGGAGTTTTGCTTTTTCCCCGGCGAGGCGCTGGATTTGGCGCATCGCCTTGGGGCTCCATGTCACCTTCATCTGTTTCTTCAAGTTGCCCAACACCAGCGCCCAAAAGATTCAGTACTTCTTCGCGTACATCTTCAAGTTTGAGCCCAAGGTTCATCAACACTTGTGCAGCAACGCCGTCTTGTTCACGGAGCAAGCCAAGAAGAAGGTGCTCAGTGCCAACATAGTTGTGGTTGAGGGAGCGAGCTTCCTCAATCGCATACTCGATGACCTTTTTCGCACGTGGTGTTTGGGGCAATTTGCCCATTGTGACGACATCAGGACCGCTTTTGACAAGTTTTTCAACTTCAAGCCGTACCTTCCGAAGGTCAATATCTAGGTGTTTAAGGACATTTGCGCCAACGCCTGACCCTTCCTTGACGAGGCCAAGGAGGATGTGCTCGGTGCCGATATACTCATGATTAAAGCGCATGGCCTCTTGGTTTGCAAGGGACATGACTTTTCTAGCGCGATCTGTTAAACGTTCAAACATAAATTCGGTTCTCCGCCCGCATGATATGCGGGATGTGCTTTCTAGGGTGCAAAAAACAGCACCCACCTTTAGTACAATCGGTGCAACTCCCGTTCCATTTGAGAACTTCTTCGGATTATGGAAAAAAACGTCAGATAACCCAAAAAAAACGTTTATCAGCGTCGACCTTCACCATTATTGTCAATCAGAAGTACACAATGATGCCATTGTGGCTGTCCTTTTTAACTGACTCAGAGCAACCAAAAGGGTCGAAAAAAAGCACTTTAATGGACGGTTTAGTTTTCGAGGATGTGTCCATCGCGGAGATTGACGACAACATCGCCTCGACAAGCTATTTCGTTGTTGTGGGTGACCATGACGACCGTGAGCCCACCATCGTAGAGTTCGCTCAATACATCGAGAATTTCGTTACCTGTTTCCTCATCGAGGTTGCCAGTTGGTTCATCCGCTAGAAGAACGTCAGGGTCATTGACAAGGGCACGAGCGATCGCGGCACGTTGACGTTCTCCGCCAGACAATTCGCGAGGTCTATGCGAAAGTCGATGTCCAAGTCCAAACTGATCAAGCAGTTTGGTTGCTTTCGCCTTGTTTTGGGCCTTTGGTAACTTACTTCCCGCAATCATTGTTGGCAGAAGTGTATTTTCAAAAATATTCAATTCAGGCAGCAAGTGATAAAACTGAAACACAAAGCCAATATCATGATTTCGGTAACGATTGATTTGTCGATTCGTACGACTCCAAACAGACGCACCTTTGAACAACACATCGCCACTGTCTTTGTCTGGTCGATCAAGACCACCAAGAAGATGCAAGAGTGTCGATTTTCCCGAGCCACTTGTGCCAAGAATAGTTGTCCATGCGCGCGCTTGTATTTGTATAGAAGCACCGTGCAATACAGGAACTTCCAAACGACCTAGTTGGTACGTTTTCTTTAAGTCAATGCCTTGAAGAATGGGTGTATCACTCATGACGAAGCGCCTTTACTGGATCGGTATCCGCCGCTTTTGCAGAAGGAATAAGCGCCCCAAGAACGCAGAACAGCACAGCACCACAAACCGTAACTATTGCGGACGGCCAATCCACATTGTTCGGAATAACAGCAAAGTAGTACACCGAAGCATCCCATATAACGAGCCCACCGATATATCGAATGAATAAAACAAGTCCGCCAATACCGGCAAAAGTGATAAGCCCGATTGAACCAAGGACGATTGGTAACATCATGCCAGAGCGAGCCCTGACAAAGGTGTACACACAAGTTGCACCTGCAAAAACAAACGCGCTGATTGCTAAGGCAAGTGGCGGGTTACCCATCGCTTCATGAATACCATTAATGTTTTTTGTGATAGCCCACCCTAAAAGTAGGCCAAGTGCCGAGCCCAGAATGCCAATGACAAGACTGTATTGTAAGAAAATCCAGACGATGCCTGCGCGGGATGCGCCAAGGGAACGCATGATTCCGATGTCTCTGGTTTTTTCAAAAACGATTGACCAAAAGATCGAAAGAATTAATGCTGCAACGACAAGGTACACAATAGAAAAAAGCGTGCGCATGAGTTCGCGTTCTTTTTCAACAGGACCGGTAAAACTTCGTTGCTGTTCCTCCCACGTATTGATGGATAGTCCAGGGTCACCCCGCGATGGTGGTAACACGAGGGTGTTATCAGGCATGCTTGCGCGAAACTCGTCATAGATTCCGTGCACGATTTTCCTCAGTTCTATTGCATTAATGCCTTCTACACCTCGGATGAGAATAGAGGTTGCGCGTGCGGGGTCAACGCCCAGTACAACGGTTGGGTCATCGACGTCGATAATTTCGGCAGCATCAAGATGCAAGAGCGATTGTGCAGTTGCAATAGGCACAAAGATTCTTGACTCATCGATCATAAAGACACCCGATTGGAATTCATTCACAAAGGGCATAATTATAGATTCTGGTTCAATGATTCCGCCTTGAGAATCAACGGGAAGCATCGTTAACGTTCCATCAAACCGCGGAAGCCACCAATAATCATTACGTATAACTTTATATGTCCCATCGCGTTGTCGCTCGTTGCCATCGGAAACGTGCAAGCCGGTAACGATTCCCGGCTTGCCATTGCGTTCTAAGGCGAGGCCTTGTTTATGCACAAGCTCGGGTTGGGAAAGTCGCTCATCGAGGGCAAGGATTTGTTCCCATTGCTCTTCTGTAACGGAAGTTTTAATGTCTTCCCAAAGATTTGCGTTTGCAAAATTTAACGTGGAAGAAGCAGTGTTAACAGTTTCTACGAAAGCATTCCATTGCGCATCATCCATCCCAATACGTACTTCGTCAGCATTTTTTTTTATGGCATCGAGCAATAACCAGTCACGCTGGTTGTCGGTTGGTGTTTTCCATTGCAACGAAGAGCTAAAGTCAGTAACTTTGGAAAAAGATTCTGTTTCTATGCCCCAAACTTGTACGGTTTCACTTTGCTTGGCTTTTGAATCAGGGTACGGCATCCGCAACAATCCCCAGCCGTCAACAATAGGTGTTGCGCCAAGAATATTTGGGTCTGCTTCAAGTTGTTCTTGCAACGCACCGTAGTGGGGTAGACCAGAAATGCCGTATGAAATGATGACATCACCCATGAGCGTTCTGCCAGCGGACTGCACCATGTCTAAGAAGCCTGTCATAACGGAAACAACCACAATGACCAGAGCAACACAAAGAGCAACAGCACCCACAGCAATTAGTGGAATGACTCTGCTGGTTAAATATCGAGTTGTAAGAAGAGTTTGGTACACGAAATATACATCGTACTAGGTTGGTGGAAGTGCGTACTTTTACTGAACCATTAACGGAGTATTATTCAGCATTCAGCACGGTGGGGTAGTTGATACTCGGTTAAAATACCAACCAATGCAATTCATTGAAATTATATCTTGGTTTTTAGGCATTATTATCTTTTGCTCCCTTGGTCTTTGGATTGGCCTTGGAGTCCGTCTCTGGCAGATCAAAATGACTAAGCCAGTTGTTCGGGAAGGTCTCGCTTTACCCAACCCCTCGGGCGAATCTGTTTCGATTGTTGTACCCGCCCACAACGAAGAGCGTGTCATTGACCAGTGCGCAACGTCCCTTCGAGGACAATCGCACAAAGACTTGCAGATCATTTTTGTACTCGACCGTTGTACAGATAACACATTTTCAATTCTGAAAAAACACGCCGCAGAAGATGACCGTATTTGCATAGTTGAAAATGAAAATTGCCCTGATGATTGGGCTGGTAAATGCAACGCAGCCCGTTTGGGCGCAACAAAAGCAACAGGTGATTGGCTTTTGTTTACCGATGCAGATACGCAATTCCATAAGGAGTTGGTTCGTTCTTCTGTTGCTTCGGCGATAAAACGCGGCGCTTCTTTGCTAAGTATTTTAAGTTCGTTGACTATTACAAAAAATTTCGAACGCATAGTGCAACCAATTGCAAGTACGTTTTTAGTGCGGCAATTTCCTCTTGACAGGATAAACAGAGAAGAGAGGCCACGGCCCTTTGCCAACGGACAATTTTTGTTGTTCTCTCGAAGGGGGTATGAGGCAATCGATGGTCATAACGCAGTAAAAGATGATTTGCTTGAAGACATTGCATTCGCAAAACATATTGTCCGAACTGGAGCGGGCAAAGTGCAAATGTTGTTTGCCGATGGCATGTTGAAATGCTCAATGTACTCGACATTTGAGTCGTTTCAGAATGGCTGGAAACGTATCTACATCGAAGCAGCAAATCGAAAAGTGAAACACTTAAAACAAAGTGCACTGCTTGCAATTGTTGTGGGCGTACTGTTTCCATTAGCGGGCGTAGCAGGCATTTTTGTTGGCATGGAAATATCGCCTTCGCTTTTCTGGACATCGATCGCCTCACTTATATCTGCGAGTATCGTGATTGCGTGGCTCTATCGAATAAATAATGCCCCAATGATATACGCACTCTTTGCGCCGATTGGCGCAGCAGTTGTGGCAAAAATATTTATCGATGCAAGTACTATGTTGAAAAACAGAACGCCAATCAAGTGGGGTGGGCGTGAATACATTTTGGAACCAAGGCAATGAAAATATTAGTAACAAACGACGATGGCATCCGTGCTCCAGGCATAATCGCACTTCACAAAGCCCTCGAAGGGCTAGGGGAATTGGTTGTATTTGCACCAGAGACTGTGCAGTCCGCCACAAGTCACGGCATTACATATACCAAACCACTCATGACACAACAAATTGATGTCACAGATAGCATGTCAGGAACGGCAGTTGATGGACGCCCCGCGGACTGCGTCAAACTTGCGATGGAAGCACTCTGGGAGGAGCGTTTTGGTGAGGGCACAAAACCAGATCTGACGATTAGTGGAATGAACAGCGGTTCTAATGTTGGCATAAACATTATTTATTCGGGAACTGTTGGCGCAGCTATTGAATCCGCATTTCTTGGAGTTCCATCGATTGCAGTGAGTCTTCATCTTAAAAATCGTGAAGCAACATGTTACGATAGGGCGGCAGAAATTGCGCGGGGTGTCATTGACAAGGTCCTTGAAAACGATCTTGTTCCACACGAAGTTATTAATATTAATGTCCCAGCCTGCGAATCACCAGACATGCCCATGCCGGAGATTAAAGTAGTTGACATGAATGCATCAAGTGTGCTTGGGCATTACGACAAACGTGTTGCTCCTGATGGCAGGACGTATTACTGGGCTGCGGGTAATGGTATGGCATTCGCGCACACTGCAGAAGGTAGTGATGTCGAAGCTCTCAAACAAGGGTACGCCACAGTTACGCCACTTGATTATGTATTGACACACGATGAGCGCATGGATAAATGGCGTGAACGCGTTCAGTCTTGATCATTGCTCACACAACTATTAATGGAACATGATGTTGATGGTGATTCGGATGGTGTCGTCGCCCATCAACGTTTCGACTTTTTCGCCGGAGGCTCTCCATCGATACAAGCTTGACTCTATGGTCCTGTCGATGGAGTAACTTCCTGTACTTAAAAGTATTTCTACGTTGATAGGCTTCCCGCTTTTGTCAATGACGAGGTCTGCTGCGAGATTGCCTGCAACATTTGATACAGACTGATTTGCAGTAAAAGAGGGTCGACGTGGCCGCAAAACTATGCCTTCGCCCGCAAGTGGCTTTCCAGATTTCCACTGTTCTGGCGAGATATGCATGACCGAAGTTGGTTGTGAATCACGGTCGCCTGGGCTTATCTTTGGAGACGGAGCCGATGCTTCAGTGACTTCTTGAGGAGGTTGCTGAACTGGCTGTTCTGTATCTTGCTCTGCCTCTTCTGTTTTAACAGCGACTTTTGCACCTTGGGGTTCAGTTTTTCCAGCAGGGAATTCAATGGCGAACGCTTGCATTGCTTTAGACAGCTTTTTTGCAAGGTCAGTCAATGGTTCTGTTATCGCGCGAAATGTTTCAATGGACATTGGGCTTGATGCGGTTTTAGATTCAAATTGCATTTCGGCTTGCTCAACTTCAGCAAACCGCGCTCGCTGTTCTTCGTATTCCTCGTACCCAATCCAAGTAAGTGTCGATTCTTTTGATTCGTCAATACCTAGCTCAATGTCGTTGATATCAAGCGGCGGTGTTTCAAGGTGTGTGGCTTTTGTCGCGGGTGAGTGGGCAAGCGATGGCAAGATTGCAATAAGTGGCAAGACTGTAGCGTGGATGCCAATCGAAAGCCCGACGGCAACGGCAATGACCACATTGTCATTCTGCATGTGCTTCCGATTTTTCAGTTGGAGCGCCGACTAAAAAGATTTCAAGACCCGCGTTTCGCAACTGGTCCCAGGTGCCTGTAAGAAGTGGGCCACGATCGACAACGGCTTCTCCGTCTTCAACAACAAGATAAATAACTGCATCAGGCGAAGTTTCATGTTGTTGCGCAACAGTTGTTGCTACTTGTTCAATAGGTACGATTGTTTTACCAACATAAATATTTCCGTCGACAGCAATCGTGACCGAAATGGAAGCTCGAGTTTCTGCTTGGGTTCCTGAAACATAAGATTCCAGTGGAACGGGTAAAACTTCGGCACGCACCATCAGTACCATTGCATAGATAAAAAAGGTGAGTAAAAGAAAGACGACGTCGATGAGCGGCATCATCTCGATTCGAGTGTCATGTTCCGTGCGACGGATAGGTCGCATCTGATTATGAGCCGATGAGTAAAAGTGCGGTAGTGGTATCTTCGATAAATTCGAAGACTTGATCCAAGCCGGTTGCAAGCATTGTTGACCAGATGGAGTCCGAAATGTTACAAATCACCATGCGCTTATCTTTGGTCTCAAGCAATTTTTTGATTTCAATCAAAGCGCCTAAGTTTGAAGAGTTTAGCGTGCCTACATTTTGTAAATCAATGATGACATTGCAATACGCATCATCGTTTCCGCGAAGTTTTGTCAGCAATGTATCTGTGTCGTCAGAAAAATCCGGCTCGTCAAGGAGCTCAAGAATAAGTATGTTGTCATCCCATTGATTCAAAGTCATGCGGGAGAGGATACCGTATCTTCGACACCTTCGACTTTTGCAGCAGCAATGAGCCGGTCACCGTCTTTGAGGTTTACAACACGGACGCCCTTAGTGTTTCTGCCGATGGTTCGGATGTCGCTGGCTGAAATACGAACAAGCATGCCGTTTGCGGTGATGAACATCAAGCTATCGCTGTCTCGAACGGCACGTATGTCCGCAACAAGGCCGTTTCGGTCGCCAGTTTGGATATCGCGGCGCCCCTTTCCACCGCGAGATTGTGCGCGTGTGGATCCGTCTTCGCTGTGTACGAGGTACTCGAGCATTGGTGTTCGTTTGCCATAGCCGTTTTCAGTCATTGTCATAAGATCTGCATCATCTTCGGCAAGAACACATCCAACGACTCGGTCGCCTTCAGCAAGTGAAATGCCCTTAACTCCTGCAGCAGTTCGTCCCATGAGCCGAGCGTCTGTTTCGACGAATCGAATCGACATGCCTGTTTTTGTTCCAAGAAGCACATGGCTTTCGCCATTTGTTTTTATCACGTCGATGAGCGAATCGCCTTCGTTCAACTTGATTGCGTTGATACCCGCGCGGTTTACATTTTTATACTCAGCAACAGCAGTACGTTTTACGCGTCCAAGTGAAGTTGAAAAGACAAGATTGTCTTGGCAAGTGTCGAAGTCTTTGATGTTTCTAAACGTGACAATAGTCTCGCCTTCTTTTAACTTCAGAAGATTAACAATTGCGCGACCTTTGCTTGTTCGTGTTGCTTCAGGTATTTGATACACCTTCATTTTGAACACACGGCCTGTGTCTGTGAAACAAAGCAGGTCATCGTGCGTCGAGGCAACAAAGATGTGTTCGATGAAGTCGCCGTCTTTTGTTTCCCCGCCCTTAATGCCGCGACCGCCTCTGCCTTGTTCGCGAAACGTATCTATAGGCAGTCGTTTTACATACCCTTGATGTGAAATAGTCACGCAGACGTCGTGCTCAGGAATGAGTGCGCCGTAATCGTAATCTTCATCTTCGCCTTCAATGAATCCAGTGATTCGGTCGGTTGCGAATTTTTCTTTTAGTTCAATGCAGTCTTCGCGAATGATGTTGAGAATACGCTGTTCGTCAGAGAGTATTGCTTCGTATCCGTCGATTTTTTCAAGTAACTCATCGTATTCGCTTGTAAGTTTTTCAATTTCAAGACCCACAAGTTGGATGAGCCGCAATGCACCGATAGCGTCTGCTTGCAAACGTGAAAGCGAAACACCGTTTTTTGCTTTTTCGATGAGGCGATCTGCGATGAACTTTGTGTATTCATGGTCTGCGGGAACATGGAACTGGCGCGCCATTAACTTTTCGATTGCTTCGTCGCGAGTTTGGCTTCCGCGGATAAGTGCGATGACTTCATCGATGTCACAAACTGCGTAAATCAACCCCTCAAGACGATGCGCTGCTTTTGAAGCTTCGCGAAGTAAATGTTCAGTCCGCCTTCGAACAACAACTTGGCGGTGCTCTACCCAACAATCAATAAGTGCGCGAATGCCGAGTGTTTGCGGACGACCATTAACGAGTGCAATATTGATGACCGAAACAGTCGATTGCAAAGGCGTAAATTTATAGAGTTGTCGTTCAACAACATCTGGGTCAGCGCCACGTTTCAAGTACACAACAATACGCGTGCGCCATTTTTTGCCGGAGAAGTTTTTGATGTCCGAAATGTCTTCGATGCGTCCCGTTTTTGCACAATCAACAATTTTTTCAATTAAGTTGTTTTGTACAAGTTGGTATGGAATTTCATCAATGATGATTGCTTGGCGTTTGCCAATTGTTTCGTGATGGACGCGACCCCGAACGCGTAATTTGCCACGTCCAGTTGCGTACGCATCAGCGAGCCCTTGTTTTCCAACGACAAGACCACCGGTTGGGAAGTCTGGCCCTGGAACTATGGCAAGTAGCTCAGAAATGTCCATGCCAGGGTTGTCGATGGTTGCGATGATTGCTTCGCAAATTTCACCCACGTTATGTGGTGGCATCGAGCATGACATGCCAACTGCAATACCACTTGAGCCGTTTACCAATAAGTTAGGAAAGCGACCAGGTAAAACGGTTGGTTCTTGACGTGTTTCGTCGTAGTTTGGCTTGAAGTCGACAGTGTCTAACTTGATATCGTCAAGCATCGCAACTGCAGCATGCGTCATGCGTGCTTCGGTATACCGCATTGCAGCAGGCGGATCGCCGTCGATTGAACCGAAGTTACCTTGTTTGTCGACGAGCATGACGCGCATCTTCCAGTTTTGTCCCATGTTGACCAAAGTTGGATAGATGACAGATTCACCGTGTGGGTGGTAGTTGCCCGAAGTATCGCCAGCAATTTTTGCACACTTACGATGTTTGCGACCAGGCGAAAGATTAAGGTCGTGCATTGCAACAAGAATTCTTCGTTGCGATGGCTTGAGACCATCACGCACATCAGGCAACGCACGATCCATAATGGTCGACATTGCATACGTTAAGTAACTGTCGTGCAATTCACGTTCAATGAGTTGGTCAACAACGTTTCCGATGTTGCCAAATGCTTCATTTTTTTCCGCTTCGGAATTGTGTTCTGGTGTCTCGCTCATAGTGCCTTTTCTAGAATGATTATTGTACCAGAATAAGCAATTACCACGGTTAATCGTTAATCAAAGAAGTGGTCTTAAACAGCATTAGATACTCGCTATTTCCACCACCTTTTTTACTTGATTTTTTCCCTCGAATTGGTGACAGCGTTTCCCCGAGTAACTCGAGCGATAAATCTTCGCACAATACTTTTGTGCGGGCAATAACGCGTGAAACAGCATCATCAGAAAGTCCTTCGCCGACTTTTTCAACGTTCTTTTCTTCAGTGGTAAGCTCGTAGTGGGGCTTAATAAGCGAAATGATATGTCCACAATTCGTCCACTTCATACCTGCAGGAAGTGCGAGTATTTGGGGTGTCCAACCGAGGTCGATGACAACAAGGTCAACAAGCTCAGGTGGCTCAAGATGCAGGGCATTTGATCGCTCTAGAGTCGTGACGCGCTCATCGCTTCGCAATTTCCAAGCGAGCGTTCCGTAGCCTGTATCAACAGCAAAAACACTTGCTGCACCACGTTGCAATAAGCAGTCGGTAAACCCACCGACATTGCATCCAAGGTCAGCACATCGCATGCCTGTTACATCAAAATCAAATGTGTCCAGGGCGTGTTCAAGTTTTAAACCCGCGCGTGAAACAAATGAGGAGTCTGGTTTGCTGGCCATCGGTTAGGCATCTACGCCGACAAGCGCTACGCCCAATTTGTTTGCTGCTTGGATAACAGCGGGAGAGTCAAGCAAAATGACACGTCCGCTTCCAACAGCAATACATGTGCATCCAGCTAGTGCAACTTGTTCAATGGTTTTTGTTCCGATTGATGGAACGTCTGCTCGCATGTCATGGTCGTCTGCTGCGGTCTTGAGTAACGTCCATCCTTTTTTCTTACAGAGCGTACCCGCACGTTCGATAAGTGCAGCGGTGCCTTCAATTGCTTCGACTGCAAGCACGTCACCTTCGCGCACGGCCATGCATTGCCCGATGTGTAACTTGGCACTTTGCGTAAGCAGCGGCCAACAAAAAGCAATGTCAGCGGTTTGTTTTGCGGTTGGCGAAACAGTCCCCAAGATGCCAATTTCTGCGAGGTGATCTGCTATGTGTGTAGTTGAATCGATGAGAGTGACTCCTGATTTTTCCAGTGCATCTGAAATGGCTGCTAGAACTGTAGCATCCCTGCGGTCATGTCGCAGGCGACGATACCAAAGAAGTAGGGTGGTGAGGTCTGGCGTTAAACGCAGCACGCCGAATTTTTTGTGCATGGCAGTTTTGCCAACGCCACCGACCATAATGGCGTCGCTCGCTCCCCATCTTTTAAGAAGGCGAATCCAACGGCCGACACGCGCCATACCGGCAGTGGAAAATGAGTCACATTCACTTGGCAGTGCCGAATCGTATTGGTCGCGCAAACCAACACAGCAGACGCGGTATCCCGCGGCTTTTGCTCCTCTTGCTACAAGCACTGGCAATATGCCATTGCCCGCAATCATGCCTAAGATTGGTTTTTCGCTTGCCATTGTCTGCAGTATACCCAAGAGGACAATACTTCAAATTCTGAGCAATAAACGACCCGCGGGATTGTTTATTTTGGAGAAATTACTCCTAAGGTTGCACAAGTGCAAAAGTGGGACAGCCCCTTTATGTTACACGTGCATCTTCAAATTCTAGGAGGAACGTTCAACCTTTACTTCTTACATTTTCAGTTTGGGGACGGCCCCGTACCGTGCATCGGAAGAATGTCTTCGGGTGATGGCTGGTCGGTCGCACCAGAAGCAACGTAATCGAGCACCGCATCGGGGCACTGGTCGATGAACATTAACTGACGCAAAGCAGGGCGCATAAAATTGCGTTCGATGCCGTGCTCGAGCATGGCGAGCAGTGGATCAAAGTAGCCATCGACATTTACAATGCCAATAGGTTTTGTGTGATCGCCAAGTTGACGGCCAACGAGAACCTCAAAAAATTCTTCGTATGTGCCAATCCCGCCCGGTAAAACAATAAACCCGTCGCTTCTTTGCATCATTAACGTTCGGCGTTCTTGCATAGTGTCAACGACAATGAGTTCATCACATTTTTCATTCGCCTGTTCGTGTGCTACAAGCTTGTGCGTAATTACACCCACAACTTCGCCGCCATGTTCCGCTGCAACCGTTGCAACTTCACCCATCAAACCAATGCAACCACCGCCGTATACAAGCGATAAATTTTTGGTGGCAAGTTCTCTTCCAATAACTTTTGCAGCATCATGAAAACATGGTTCAAGGTTTTGCGAAGACGCACAGTAAACACCAATCGATTTCATTCCTTCACCCCAGAACCAGCCCTTGATTGTTCGATAGCTTTAAGCACTTGGTCGACCGTGTAAAAGTCACCACGGAAATCTTCTTCGCCGTCTGGCCCCATGATGATGAGCAACGGAATACGAAGCCCACCAACGTCATGCAACAATGCGTTGCCAGAAACATTGTTTCCGGTTAAATCAATCTTAATGGGCGTGACATCATCGGCTTCAAATGCCGCTACTACGCGAGAACTATGCAATACGGTTGATTCAAGCGCCTTGCAATTTAAGCACCATTCTGCAGTAAATTCCAGTACAACAACGTCGCCCTCCGCGAGTTTTTCAGCGAGAATTTCTGGTGTGTAATATTCCCAATCGATTGGACCGTCTTCGGTTAATCGTATCCCGCCAAACACAGAAAGCACTGTAATGAACAATCCAATAACGACAAATACAATCTTAGGTAATGTGTTTTTTGCAATTCGTAGGGTTCGCCATGCAAGCCAAATGCCAGATGCTGCAACACAGGCGGCCACTATCCAAAGATAGAAACGCGAAGGGGGCGCGCCCTCTTGTTGCAAAAGACCACTTAGTCCGACGCCTAAAAAGTATGCTGCAGCTGCGAGCATGAATAATCCCATGACCTGTTTAATTACTTCACT
>NZFX01000011.1 GCA_002689385.1 Phycisphaerae bacterium | reverse complement strand
GACCAAGAGGGCATCGGTATGAACACGCTAGTTAAAGCATGGCGAACCAGGGAAAGTCAGCTTGATTATGGAAGTGTCGAAAATCGTGTTTCAGTTCCCGGCCAATATATAAACTTACTTAATGAGATCGAACTCCGAGCGCAGGACGCATTGAATAACGACGGTCTCGACACAACAACCATGGAATGGCTTGATGAAGAGTATGCTGATTTGCAGGATGAACTTGCTGGAATAAGCACCGATGATGAAACCCAAGATACGGAAAATGGTGACGAAGAAGCACTAGAAGAACTTGCGGTGGATGAAATCTTCCGAGCACTTCAACATGGCGAACAAATTGATACTTTTTCTGGTGTTGAAAATTCTCGCTTCAATGAACTGGTCCAACTTGGCGAAACTGCGCTTGCGAAGGGTGAATATTTCTTAGCAAAAAAACGTTTTACCCAAGCACTTCAGTTCATCCCTGGCCATCCAATGGCAACCGCGGGATTAGCACACGCCAATCTTGGTGCGGGATTCTACTTATCTGCGAGTCATGTTTTGCATTCGCTACTCTCATTCCAGCCGGAAATGATTGATGTGCTCTATGGGCCGCAACTATTGCCGCCTCGTATTGAACTTGTGCGGGCAGGTGTCGCTGCGAAGAATCGTCTTGACAGTGAACGAGATGGATCAGCATACGCTTTCCTTCTTGCCTACATCGGGCACCAACTCAAAGACCAAGAAATGCTCGCGCTTGGTCTTGCTGAATTAGAAAAACATGCAGATGAAAAAGATCGCCTGATTCCGATGTTGCGTTCAATTTGGGGAAGTGGTCTTACCCCTGTTGTACAGGAATAAGTGTTGCAAACTGTGTAAGTCCGCCGTACACCTTGTCGCCATTTTTAACGTGCACGGTAACTTCGTCTGGTCGTGGAAGAATTAACTCGGTCGTTGAGCCAAACTTAATCATGCCAAATTGTTGCCCCCTTCTGAATCGATCGCCTGGTTTAGTTGGGCAAACTATATTCCGAGCAATCTTCCCTGAAACCTGACGAATGCCTAATCGCTCACCGTTTGCATACAGAAAAAGCGTGTTCGATTCATTCACTTTCGCGGATTCGTCGGTTCGGGCATCAAGAAATTTGCCTTTACGGTAAACCGTTTTTTCAAGTTCGCATGCGCACGGTGTTCGATTAATGTGCACATTGAGCACACTAAGAAAAATCCGAATGAGGATCGCGGGGCCGTCCACCGTTTCGTGTTCGTCAAGAAACTCTATTGCAGAAACAACACCATCAGCTGGCGAAAGCATCATGCCTTCTGGCAAATCTTGGGGGATTGTGCGCCATGGATTACGAAAAAATGAAACCAAAGCAAGCCATAAAAGGAACAGTGGGATCAGTACGAGCCACCACTGGAAGTACACAACTGTTGCGGCAATGAATACGATTATTAAAGTAATCGCAAGCCATTGGTGCCACCCGTATCTTGTTAACGTCAAGGCGTTTTACTCGCTCGCCTTGCCGATGAACATGCCAACAAGCCCTGCAAAAATAGCAAAGCCGAGGAATCCACCGCCCCAAATCATGACATCACCAGTAACCATCGTTGCGAGTTTAGGACTTACACCCATGATGGATGTAACAAGCATGACTGATACCGCAAGGAGTGCAATAAGTGAACCGAGTAACAAGCCTACGCCTGTTCCTGACCACTTACCATCGTAGACCTCTACCATTGCGACCGGCAAGCCCATTGGGGCATCGGTTGCAGTTGAGGTTGTTTGTTCTGTTTCAGAAGTTTCAAAGAGACCCGATGCGTCTGCGTCGAAAGCGCCACTGTCATCACCTTCCCAAACTTCATCAAGAAGTTCAGCGCCGAGGGATGTATCGTCTGATTCGTTTGTTAAGTCGAGAAGTCCACTACCGCTACCAACTGCTTCTAGACTTAACTCTTCGTCAAGTGCGTCAGCCACACGTGTTTCTGCGGAGTCGTCGTCCTCACCACCTTCAAATGCTGCGCCAATTCCACTTGCAGCACCAGAGTCGCCAAGGTCAAGCCCTGCACCTGAACCGCTGTCGCCAAGGTCAAAGCCAAAGCCACTGCCTCCAAGATCAAGCCCGGCACCTGAACCACCAAGGCCAAGGCCTGTTCCGCTGTCGCTCATGCCGTACCCACTGCCGCCCGCTGGAATATCTTCTGTTATGTCAACGCCAACTGGTTTGTCTGCACCAGAATCAGCAAGCCCCATGCCAATTGATGAACCACCGAGGTCAAGGTCTAAATCTAAATCATCTGTAGCTGGAGCGTCGCCTACAAGAAGGTCTACCTGCTTACATTTGAACATGATGTTCTCGCCATCACGCATTTCTTCAAGTGTGCCAGATTTCGCCATGTCGCGAATTTCGTCTTCAGATTTACTCAGGACATTCGCGGTTTCGGTAAGGGTGTAGAACAATTTTGCCATGTGTTTTTTCTCCAGTTGGAATCGGTAATTCTACGCCAATAGGGTGCTCGTGGCAACGCCAAAACGTCGCTGTAGTGAGGACATCGACTAAAAAACAAAGAGTTCAGACCCCCATAAAGCTGGTGTCTGACCCCGAGACCCCCATTTATAAACGCGGAATTCGGGTTTTTCTTAAATCCTTTTACCGCAGCAACCTATCCCCAATTGCCTACAACCTCAAGTAAATCAACCACATTAACGAAACCATCATTATTGAGGTCTGCAGGACAGCCCTCACATGGTCCCCAAACATCCATTACAGCGAGCAAATCTGTCACATTAACGCTTCCGTCGCCGTTCACGTCGCCTGGAACTGTTGGGTCACCACAATCACTTGATACAGAAAGGTCATCTTCTTCAAAGCCCTCAGGAGTGCCGCCGCCAGCTGAGAGGCCAACTATATTGTCGATCGAGTCAACGCCAAGCCAACTCAGACGAATCACTCCGTCGTAGAAAAGCTCGCACTGGAATGTGTTTGAACCCGTACTTGAATATTCCGGAACATTGTCAAATGTCACGACCACTCGGTCAATCATCGTTGCGTATCGAATTGTTCCGCCACTACTTGGGTTTAAATCATCCCACAACATTGCAATGCTTGGCTGGTCAAAATGTTCGCCTAAAGTTTCAGTGTAATCCGTGCTACCACTGACAAACGTAAGCCGGCCATTACTTGAAATATGGAATGAAGAGTACCCTTCACCGTACAAAAATACTGCTGCTGGATACACCGTTTCATAGTCGTCGTCACCAAGATAAACAACAACGCCTTCACTTGGATCTGTAGGCAGCTGCGTAATTGATTCGGCACACGCACGGTATTGATCAATGTTCATGTGCGGTGTAAATGTCACCGACATACCGTCTAAGTCAAATCCGCTGTCTTGTTCAGTGAAGAAGTTCGGTAGGTTTTCAGTCGTAAATGAATAACATGAACCGTTATTGTCATCAACAACAGTGTTGCCCGCCCCGTCTGAAGCGTGTACTTCAAACCGATAAAGCGTGTTGTCGTTCAATCCGTTGAGTTCAATCTCGTGCAACACGCCTGCTTGTGCACTGTTTGCTTGTTGAGTTAATTCTGCGCATGATTCACCATAATACACACGAATAGATGTGCTTTCGCTCGTAGTCACGCGAACTGTTGCGTCGTGCGTCATAACCGATTGCACTTCTACAGATGCAATTTGTGGAAACTCGCAATCAACCGTTGCGTCATCTGTAATTTCACCCGAACCACCTTGGCCATCTGATACATCCATATATGAAACGGTAATTGTGTCGCCGTGTTGCGCCTGCATGCCGCCATCGCCAACCAAAATGCCGTTGGCATAAAACGAAGCTGTTGCCTCGCCAGATTCAAAAAGTGTTACCGGCAATGAAACGCCACTACTCGACATAAGCAGCACATCGGCAGAATCAATAACAGCGTCGTCCAAGTTTAAATCGCAATCAACAACTTGCAAACTAACTGAATCATCACAGCCATAACTACTTCGGTCAAGCGATACCATTCCAGAGGGTGAGCATTGAATGAGCATTGGCGATGCCATGAGTCCAAATTTTTGTGGACCCTGGGCAATGTTAAAACCAGTAATCAGAACACGATACACACCTGGCATACCTGCATCAATTTGTACTTGCTCTATGTTGTTCAAATGATCTGCTTGCGTTCGCATTGCTGGGTTGCCCGGATTCGCGGGATCGATAGTCCATGGATGATGCACTGTGCCGTTTGGGTCAATCACAACAAGGTCGATATCGTTTACTAAGCTTGGAATCACAAGCGGTGTAGCGGGCACATCGTCCCAAGCAATCGTTGCCTTGATCACGCCTGGCTGTTCAGCAAAAACCAACATCTCAACCGTCTCGCCTTGTGAAATTTCAAGTTCGGTGTGGTTGCCAGCTCGAACATGTTCGATTGCATCAACAACACGAACACTTCCGTAACCAAACTGGCAGTCTGGGCCGGCGTTAAATTTGTCTTCTGCAGTATGCGCAAGGAGGGCTTTTAACGTTGCGTTCATTAAGTCTGGCTCACCGGGGTAAAGATTGCGCCAGTCTTGCACAATTAGCGCCGACAATCCTGTAACTGTTGGGCACGCCATTGAAGTGCCACACATGGTGGTGTACCCACCGCTTGATGAACAACTCGTCACACCACCATCGTCATCATCTTGGCAACCAGGAGCTGAAATATCTGGCTTAATTCTGCCGTCGTCAGTCGGTCCCCAGCTTGAAAAATACGTCATTGATTCATCGTTTGAGTTAAACGCACCAACGGTAATGTGGTTCTTTGCGCATGCAGGTGGGGCTGTTGAGTTGTAAGACGTTCCACAGTTGCTTGACCCGCGCTCATTTCCGTTTGCCCAAACAATGCGAATATCACCGCCAAGGTCGCCTCGCACCACGCTGTCAATCAAATTACTTGTGATTCCGTAGTTGCCAGTCCAGTCGCAAGGGAATCCGTTTGGTGCCGTGTTTGTGCCAATAGAGTTGTTTGCAAGCACAGCACCGTACGAGTTAATCGCTTGGCTGTAATCCTCCTCTAAATCGCCCGGGTCGGTGTATAAGAAGCCCTCTTCAAGACCACCTTCTTGTTCAAACCCGTAACTTTCAATCGTAACCGCTGGTGCCATACCTTTGTGTTGGCCGCCGCTGCCAGAACCGTCCCCGCCAATTGTGCCTGCAACGTGCGTTGCGTGGTTGCTTAGACCTGCGTTGTCACGGCTCGTGTGCCTGCCACCAAAGTCACCGTGCGCGGAATACCCGTACCCGCCGTCGTAGACCATCACAGTTACGCCTTCGCCGTCTAGATTGTATGGAAATGATTGCGCTTGGTCCGCTTGCGTAACAATTCTGTTCGAATTGTTAAGTTCGGAAAATTTTGGAAGGGCTGGCTCAATGTAAAGCACGCGTTCATCTTCAATGAGGAATTGAATCTCAGAATAGGGAAGCTCAGCTATAACCGTGTTGCTTGTCTCTAAGGTTGAACGAATCTTGCCACCAAAGACATTTTTTATGTCTTCTTGGGACATATCTATGTTTGCGTCTTGGTGAAGCATGATGTATAGAGCCACTATTGGGTTTGCCTGGGCAGAACGAGTAAGTGGTGCAGGCATCGTCCATGTCGGAACGCCTCCGTCTGCAAGGAAACTGTGCAGTTTCCAGTTTGGAGAAAACGGGTGCATTTCCTTAATGTTCGCTGCATTAAGTGCATCAAGCGGATTGAGCGTGTCGGGATTAATCAATGCAACGTACCCAGCCCCGCCAAGTGAATGTTGCACCGTGATGCCTTCTGCGATCAGCGCACTCCTTGTTGCACTATCAATTGGGCTATCGAACCGAATCACTACATGCATAGCATCGCCGCCGATGGTTGCAAGTTGCATTAACTCAGCGGCAATGACACCTTGTTTCATGTCTTTGTATGAAACCGTCTCTGCTTGAAACTGGAACGAGTTTGGTTGAATTGCGCCGAGTGCGGCGAATACGATTGCGATTGATAGCGTCATGTGTTTTTCCTTGAGTACACAAATGTACTCCAAAAACCGCCCTGGCGCCAATGTTAATTATCGCTTAGGTAATAAAACCCACCTTTAATACACCTCAAAAACAATCTCCCCATAGTGGGTCAGGGTTTGTTCGAAGGTTTATCTACCGCAGGTAGATTAATTTTGATAAAAATTGGGGATATTAATGATGGACTGACGATGAAATTATGTTGGGCAGCGATAGTCGCAGAGCCCTTATATCGCAACACGTTTCAGGGAAGAAACCTAATGGTCGGTCATCGCACAATAGATGGCGACGATTTTTTGTCGCCACGGAGAACCTCAACAAACACACAAACTTGGGCAAAAGAAGCAATGGTGCACTACAAAGGCACAGGTTGCATGCGCACTCGAGAAGAACTGCTCCTGTACTACATGGACACCTTCGTCGGTCATTGCGCAAGACGGATCGCCGGAAGAACACCAAGGTGTGTTGAAATAGACGACCTCACACAGTCTGGGTTCTTTGCACTCCACGACTATATTGATAAGTTTGACTTGTCTTTAAATTACAAATTTGAAAGTTTCGCACGACTCCGCGTGGAAGGTGCAATGCGCGATTTCCTGCGAAGAGAAGATCCGTGCTCTCGTTTGGCTCGATCACGCTCGAAAATGATTGCCCACGGTATCGAAGATTTTACAACTCAATTCGGCAGACCTCCAACAGATGAAGAACTACGCGTTTTATTGCGTCTTGACGAATCAGAATTTCTCAAAGTTATGCAGGATGTTCACGTCCCGTGCACATTGTCTTACCATCCGACCGAAACAGATAATGATAATGAGGGCTCGCTCGCTATTCATGTTGAAGCAACTAATGGTGGATATGCAACTGTTGAGAGCAAAGATCTGCATGCCTGGCTCTACAAACAACTTGAGCATTACGATCTCCTCATCGTGACGCTGACCTACACCGAGGGGTTAACAATGCATGAAATCGGCTGCGTTCTTGGATACAGTGAATCGCGCGTAAGCCAGCGGCTTAAGCAGGTGCACGATATGCTCAAAGCACGACTACTTGATCACCCCGAAGAACTCATGCTTATGGCTGGTTAAGAATTGGAATCACAAGTTGCACAAATAGCCCAAGCGCAATTGCAATTGCAACGATTCCAAACACGACCTGACCTGTCATGATGGCAACTGATCGCCAATAGACCGCGTAGTTCTCTTCGCGGATGGCGCGATAAATTATCGCGATACCGAGTACGAGTGGAAGTAAAAGCAGGTACCAAGTTGGTTGTATTGCATTCAGTGGTTCAAGAAAAGGAGTCCAAGCAAGTGTCATTGTTGTGCTCTCCTTTCTTTCGAACCAGAGCGAAGTTCGAAATCATCGCCTTTTTTTGCCTGAATTACATCGAGGATAATTACGAAGTTCATCAGGCCTGCCATTGCAATAAAAAGCGTGCCCATTTCATTTACATGGCTTAGGCCAACAAGCGTTGCTTTTTCATCCACGGGAAGTGGTGCAATAAGTGACTGATTCAACAAATCAACCGCTATGACAATAGGTCCACACCAAACCTGTGCCATAAACCAAAGGCCATCATTTTTATGATCAACTGCATCAATGCCACCAACGAGCACTCCGCATAAAACAAGAAACAGCACGCCGGACATAATGAGCAATCCGCGTCTTTTTTGCCCAATCGATATATGGCCAACACCGGGGAAAAGCCAAGCAAGCACAATTGCAGCCCCGTTGAAGGATACTGGCTCTTGATTAGTGTGATTGCTTTTCATAAATAGGAGAAATCTGCTTGTTCTGGGGTATGCTACCAATGTGACAGCAAAACAGGGAAATCAATCAAGCGATTCTGGGGTACCGGACAATACGGGCGAAGTTGTTGATCGACGAAGCGGGGTCGATAGACGCGATATAAGCAGTCCATCGCAGGCTGATCTTGATCGCAGGCGAGGACCGGGACGGAGACGCACCGACTTTTTGCGCGCAGCTGAAGAAGGTGAAATGAACCAAGAGCAATTTATGTTCTTGGTTGCAATCAACGCTTTCAAAGAAGCAAATGGCCGAACCTTCCCGACGTGGACTGATGTCCTTGAAGTTGTTCGTAAGCTTGGATATCGAAAAACATTGCCAAGCGAGTTATGCCTAGGCGACAAGGTGCAAGATTGGACAGAAAGCCCGGACGCCCCAAGTGGGGTGTAGCATTTTTGAATAAACGACCCGCGGGATTGTTTTTATTGGTTACTCAAAAAAGTCCATGTTGATTTGAATATATTTATGCCATTCTTCTGGCAAGTCTTCTTCTGGAAAAATTGCCTGTACAGGACACTCATCAACACAGAGACCGCAATCAATACAAGTGTCTGGATCGATGTAGAGCATCTCAACATCAGGAAATTTATTGTCATCTTTCATCGGAAGAATGCAATCCACTGGGCACACTTCAACGCATGCTGTGTCTTTGGTTCCAATACAAGGTTCTGCAATAATATGTGTCATGGGTACTACTTCGTTCAAATGAAAGTAAAACTTTAGTCGTTCGTAACAAAGTACCCATTATGGCACGGATTTGTCCAAATGGCTCATTTTTACCAATAAAAGATTTTATATACAAAAGAAGAAACGACCCCAAATTGAGGTCGTTTCCGCTTGTGATCCGTAGTGTAATAACGCTGGGGTTATTTTTTGCGGCGTTTAGTAGCCTTCTTGCGAGTAGCTTTCTTCTTAGTAGCTTTCTTGCGAGTAGTCTTCTTTTTAGCAGCTTTCTTACGAGTAGCTTTCTTT
>NZFX01000010.1 GCA_002689385.1 Phycisphaerae bacterium | reverse complement strand
TCTGGTGTTGCAAAAGAACTTGTCGATGCTTGTGCATCTTTTGCAACCCATTGGTTCGTTGAAATTTGTTGCATTTCTTTCGCACGAATGTAAATTGGAACGCGACCCTTGTTTCCGTAGGTTCGCAACACGGATTCGAGCATGACGGCTTTTTCCGTCTTGAAGTCGTAATAGACCTGCGGCGCACGGACAAGGTAGTTCCCATCTTTGGCATGGATGACGACATTGCCTTCAAGATAGATGCCATGTATTTTAGAAACTTCGATTTTGCCTGAAGCAATGTCGCGTACGCTGCCGCCTTCTAAAAAGATTATTCCACGAGCAGCAGACATTTGCATGTCGTCAATTGAGTTGGATGAGCGTAGTTCAATACGAACTTGCCCCTCAAGTGTCACAGTGTTTTCTTCGGCGTTCGTTTGGAGTTCAACAAGATCTGCAGACAATGAGACTGAACCAGATTTTGGTTGAAGCCACGGGCGTGCAACTTCGACTGGAAGCTCGACAAATGCTGCGGGGGTATCCGATGATGGCGTTAGTGCAGAAGTAACAACGGGATGCCCTGAAAGTTCCGTCGTAGTCGATTCTAAACCTTGTGCGTATTGCGCGAGCCGTTGTTTAGCGTTTGCAAGCAAAGTTGATTTATTCGTAGGCCTTGTTGGCTTAAGTAGCGCAACGTCCATTGTGACACTTCCGAGTGTGCTACCAACAACAAGTAAATTTTCACCTTCAGCACCAAGTGCATTTAGTTTCGAAGATTTTGAAAAAGTTGGAAGGTAAACCGCGATCTGTGAAACAACACCAGCTTCTGTTGGCATGCGATTGACCCAGAGGACTGCATTCTCGGCATCAAACGTGTACGCGCCAATAGTAATCGCAACATTACTTTCGACGACGAGTCGTTTTGTGTCATCGATAGTCCACGCGTTTGCACGCAATCCAGTAATCGTGATATCAGTTGCTCTTGGGAGAACAGGTAGCACGATCCCCGAGAGGCGATCGCCGTTTATGGGAATTTCGCGAATGACTTCATTAGCAAGTACTGGTGTAACTGCTAGCGAAGCAAGGAGTACGATTATGCTTTTTGGGAAGAACACGATAACGGGATGATACATCGCATAGCGTTCATTAGGGGCATAATTTTGGCTATGCACCGTCTTCAATAAGCGCTGAAACAAACGATTCAGGGTCGAATGGCTCAACATCTTCTGGGCGTTCGCCGACCCCGATGAGTTTGATAGGTATGCCTGTTTCGTCCTCTATTGCAAAGACGATGCCGCCTCGAGCAGTTCCATCAAGTTTTGAAAGAAAAATACCGGTGACGTGTATTGATTCAGCAAATTTTTTCGCTTGAGAGAGTGTGTTTTGCCCTTGTGTTGCATCGAGTACGAGCAATACTTCGTGTGGTGCACCCTCAATTTTATTCGCTGTAACTTGTTGCATTTTTTCAAGTTGGCGCATGAGTGGCTCTTGCGTGTGCAAGCGCCCAGCGGTGTCAATGAGCAGCACGTCTGCCTTTCTACTGATGGCAGCAGTTGCTGCATCAAATGTGACCGCTGCGGGGTCGGCCCCTTGAGCACCCTTTACTATCTCGATGCCAAGGCGATCTGCCCAAGTAGTCAGTTGTGAAACAGCACCGGCGCGGAACGTATCTGCTGCTGCAAGTAAAACTGTGCGTCCTTCATCTTTTAATGCTCGTCCAATTTTTGCAACACTAGTTGTTTTGCCTACACCATTTACGCCTGCGACAAGAATAGCAGTAGGGGCTTGGTCAGCAACTGCAATCGTACGGTTTTTGTCTTCTAACCGACGAACGAGGCGCTCTCGTAACAACTCAAGGATGTCCTTGTCTTTAAGTGCGCCGCTTCCTACTTCATCACGCAAATCTTGGACAATTGAATCGGTCGTAGTAACACCAACATCAGAAGAAAGAAGCAAGTGCTCGAGTTCATCAATAGTTTCTTCGTCGATAACGCGCCCACGCATGTTTGCAAGTGGCGCCGAAAGAATGGAACGCGTTTTAGAAAGGCCGCCTCGAAGTGCAGCAATAGTTGCACGAAAAAGACCCATTTATGCTTTTCCGTCCGTCGCTTCAACTACGGGCGTTGGCGGTGTTTTGTCATGAAAAATTGCATCAAGAACGCCGTTGACGAATGATGCTGATTTTTCAGTTGAGTAAACACGCGCAATTTCAACAGCTTCATTGATCGCCACTGCTGGTGGCGTCATGCCGGAAACAATTTCGTATCGTGCAAGCCGCAATATATTTCTATCAACAAGCGGTTGCCTGTGCAGTGGCCACTCTGGTGTGAAGGGTGCGATATGTGCATCGCCTTCTGCATGTTCGTCCCAAATTTTTTTTGCTAGCTTTTTTGCCTTGGCTTCAGGTTCATTTGTTGTACCTGTATCCTCATCGAAGTTATGTTCAGTTATGTGTGCAACATCTTCATTACCAGCGTCATATTGGCAGAGAAGTTGCAGGACCTGTTCGCGTAATGTTCTACTTTTAGGCATGTTGTTCTCTTAGGGTCATTTCTGTTTCAATGGCAGCATGCATCGCTTCAATCCCTTTATTTCCAGAGGAACCGCCAGCTCGTGCTTCTGCTTGTTCGATTGTCTGGCAAGTCAGCACGCCCATTGAAACTGGGTGACCCCAGTCGAGCGAAGTGCGCATGAGACCTTGTGCGATTGCGTGTCCAATCACTTGGTCGTGTGTTGTTTCGCCCGTGATTATGCACCCAAGTGCAACGATTGCATCGTATTTTTCGTGTAAGGAAATAGTCTTTGCGATGATGGGAAGTTCCCAAGCACCCACTACTGCTATTGTTTTGCAATTATGTTCGATACCGCCGGCATTGATAAATGCGGATCGGGCGCCCTCTTCCAATTTGCTCGTAATTGCAGTGTGGTAGGTGCTGACTAGAATTGCAATAGTAAGCTCAGATGCGCTTTTACTGGTGGTAGTTTCTTCTTGCATTAGATTGCGTATGGTAAGCGAGACCACGCAACGTTGCTACAGGGGTGTACGATATACACATGGCATTGCCCGGACGACAAGTTATTGAAGCGTTGAAGCTGACTCGGTTCAGTGTTGCTATTGGAGCAATCGCTGATATCTGGTTGGTATTACTGATTACAAAGCACGATACTGCTTACGTTGGAACGAGTGTCTACCTTCTTCCATGGTGGTCAACGTTGCTTGCTTCAGCGGTGGTAGCTGTGGGTATTTGTGCCTTTGCGGCCTCTTTAAATGACACAATAGACGCTCGGCATGACGCGACATTTCACCCAAGTCGTCCTATTCCAAGTGGCTGGATTCCAATCGCGCAAGCGGTTGTGTTATTGGTTTGTTCTTTATTGATTGCATTGCTTGCAGCTTCGTTTTTAGGTGCTTGGCCCGTGCGGATTGGGCTTCTGACCGCTGCTGCAATTCTGTTTTACAATGTTGTCGGAAAGCACGTCCCGGCGATTGGCATTGTTTCGGTTGGGTTAATCTATGCTTCGAGCATGCTGATTGCAAATGTTGAATTGACGTTTACACTTCCAGTATGGCTGATTATGACACATGCGATGGTGTGTGCGATGGCAATGTATCGGCTTGAAGATAAACGCCCCAGGATTTCGGCGCGCGGCTGGGTTGGGATTTTTCTTGGATGGTTATTTTGGTCGTTGGTATTATTCAGCGGTCCATTGGCTCAAAGTGGATCGCTTTTGCCTGATGGAATGCATGTTTCGCAGCTCCTCTGGCCACTGGCCGCGGTTGCAGGGTTTGCTTTGACCATTAGGTGGAAATTGACTCGTGCTAAAACGGGTGCTCTTGCTGCAGAAAAAATACGAAGGTACGGTGCTCTTTGGGAGTGCGTGTACGCTTCGGCCTGGTTGATGGCTTTGGAATTGTATTGGCCTGCGTTCTGGATGTTCTTGTTTGCCCTCGTAAGCGCAGTGGTTGTCATGGTGGTCAAAGAAGCAACGGGGTCAACTGGAAAACCCATTTCTTGGCGTGTGTAAACTAATCCAGTGTCTCTGTGGAATACAACGCGCTGTTTTCTTGCTAACTGCCTTGATTGTAACCATCGAGGAAGATGATTTTTAGAATATAAAACGCACCTGTGGTTTTGGCTATAAGTATTTGTCAATAGGGTGCTTGCCTCGATTATAACACATTAATTCCTTAGAGGAATTAATCGGAGGAAGTTGTGAGGTAATCCACACTCGGTGGGACGCCGAGGTATTGCAAGGATTGATCCATGACATCGCGAACAACGGGACCAGCGACAACGCCACCATAGTGGCCAATCGATTTATCAGGGTCATCAATAACACAGAGGATGACAAGTCTTGGGTCGTTTATAGGTGCGCCTGCGATAAAACTTGCAATGTATCGATCTTCAAAATATCCCTTGCCATCTGCTCGTGGTAACTGTGCCGTTCCGGACTTGCCGAACAAATCATACAGCTCGCTTTGCGACTTTTGGCCAGTGCCTTCGGTCATCACTTTTCCCATTATCTTGCGGGTCATCGCAGCAATTTCAGAAGTAAGTGCACTTCGAACGAACATGACGTCATCGTCAGTAGCAAGAACAAATTGCAATTGAGGAACTGTGCCGTCTCGTGCAAAGGCAGAAAAACCCTGTACCATTTGTAATGGAGTAACCGCGATTTCATGTCCCATGGAAACAGAAGTTTGGGTGTAGTCACTCCAATTTGCAGGCGTAGTTACGATGCCTTTGGTTTCACCGCCAAGCCCAATGTGGGTTGACTCGCCAAAACCAAATCTCGATACGGCCTCTTGTAGTTCCTTGTGCGTCATGCGTTGTGAAACAATTGCCATGCCGCTGTTCATCGATTTGACTAGAACTTTTTCCCAACTTGCGGGCCCATAATAATGAACATCTCGAATTGACCGACCAAAACTTGTCCGATACGGACCGTTTAAGGGGGTTGGAAGCACCTCGTCGGCTTCGGCTTTGCCAAGCTGCGTAGCCACTGACCAGATAAATGGCTTGAATGTCGATCCAGGTTCATAGGGATCAGTCACGCACCGATTCCTGCCAAGTCGAACGTCCATAGCACGGTTTGGGTCATCTGGTTGTTGCGACCATCCCTCTCGTGGGTTTAGAATATCCGCCATTGCGAGTATTTCACCTGTTATAGGGTTTGCAACAACAATTCTTCCGCCACCAGCATTGCACCGTTGCACTTCTTCGAGTAATCGCGAAGAAGCAATGTCTTGAATCACAATATCAATTGAAAGCTGTAAATCTACGCCATCTGTTTTTGGGTTGTAATCGGAAGGCGAGACCCAAAGAGTGTTCCGTTTTCTATCACGTTGCCGAACAAAAGTACCTGCGGTGCCGGTTAGTTTTTCGTTGTATCTATTTTCAAAGCCAGCAAGGCCAGTGTGCTCAGTACCAACGAGCCCAATCAAGGAACCACCGATATCGCCGTGGGGGTATTCCCGAACGAGTCGCTCTTCTAACCCTACGCAACGATGCTTCAACGCACGGATTGCTTTTTCTTCTTTAGGTGTAACGAGTTTTTTTAACACAACATAACGGCTTCCCGGAGTAGAACGTAACTGTTGTTCAATTTTTGCAGGTGGAATTGAAAGTGCCTTGCCCAGTTCAAAAGAAATCGCGGAAAAGTCCTCAACGAGCGCTGGATCAACGAATACTTTGTGTCCAACTCGGCTTGCAGCGAGTAATCTTCCACGTCGATCAATGATTTGTCCACGCGTTGCAAGTTGTTTGGAAAACGAAGTCGCAGGCGGAGTTGCCTTTATGAGTTGTATAGGAGGAGCCGTTTTGAGTGTAAACACCTTGTACAAAGTGCTTCCCATGAGCAGGGTGACGATGCAAATAAACAACACCGCAACATGAGAGATTCGCGTTGTTAACTTAAGGTTGCTCATGAAGTTCGTTTTCAGTCGATATTGACTTCGCTAATGCACTAGGCGAACACGCTTCTTCAATTTGCACTTTCAGCACGTTGATTGCTTCATTGTTCGCTTCAATCTTCCTGTGCAATGTTGCCATGCTATGCACAGTATTGATTTGCGCTTGCCGAACTACGAGCAGCTCGAGCATCGCAAAGCTAAGCACAATAATCGTGAAAATAAGTTTACGCGCCATTCGTTTGAAGTGGGTATCTCAGTGTCATTCCTGGACGAATACGGTTTGGGTTGGGCATGACATCTTTATTTAAGTCAATCAATAATTGCGTTTTTTTAGCAGTGCCCATGACTTTTTGCGAAATTTCAGAGAGTGTGTCGCCACTTTTTACGGTATAGGAACCCATGGTTGGCGTTGCAAGTACCGTGTTCGTGTGCTCTACAATTGCTGTTTCTTGAAAAACAAAACTAGCATTAACGAGCGAGGTTCTTGATGGCAATGCTACGCGCTGTCCCTTTTCTATGGAGTTTGCATCAGTAATTTGATTCCAAGAAGCGACTGCATTTGCGAGGCCAGAGTCGCCGTAAAAAGAACCACAGATTGTGCGTAGGGTTTCGTCGTTTTGCACAACATGTATCGTATCACCTGCGGGATTATCGTTGGCCTTTGTTTGCTCTGGAATAAAGTCGCCCGGTTCAAGTATGGTTGTTCCTGCAAGGGGTGGTGTCGATATAGTCGCCCCAAGGTTTGCAACTTCACGATGCGAAGCAATAGAAAAGTGGTCTGCAACTAACATGCCCACGAAAATGAGCATTCCAAATGCAATAACGATTGAGAGTTTGTTTTCACGAGTCATAAATTATTCCAAGCCATTTCTTCAGTCACTTTTCTTCACGCGGTAACGTAACCGCGCGAAGCTTTGCCGGTCGAGAGCGCGTGTTGGTCGCCATCTCAACTTCAGAAGCGCGGAGTGGTTTGCGAGTTAGTCGCTTTGCCAAACCGTTTTTCTCAAGAGCAACAAAGGATTGCTTGACTCGGCGATCCTCAAGACTGTGAAAACTAATCACTGCAATTCGAGCACCATGGTTGAGCCAACCACAATTGTCGATCTTTCGACAACCCGTTTCCACATCTGCGAGTAATGCATCAAGTGCAGCAAGTTCGCCATTAACCACTATGCGTAACGCCATGAATGTGCGTGTAGCTGGGTTTGTTCGTGACGAACGGGCTCGTGCTCCGTATGCATCTCGCACAATCTGCGCAAGACGGACAGTACTCAAAATCGGCTCTTTAGCCCTCTCCTGTACAATTTTTTGGGCAATTCGTCTTGAGTAAGGTTCTTCACCGTATTGGTAGATGATGTCGGCGAGTTCTTTTTCTGGAGTAGATCGGATGACATCAGCGGCAGTGATGCCAGTTTCAGGGTTTAATCGCATGTCAAGCGGGCCATCGCTCATGAAACTCATTCCTCGCTTAGGATTATCCATCTGGTTGGAAGCAAATCCAAGGTCAGCGAGCACACAGTCAGCACGAAGCCCTCGGTTTTTACACTCGTTTCGCGCAGTGGTGAAATTAGCATGTATCGGAACAACAGACACGCCGAGATTTCGCATTCGTTCTGTTGCAAAATCGAGGTTTGCCTTGTCAAGATCAAAAAGTACGACTGTGGCATCGCCTCCGGCAGATTGGGCAAGCGCATATGCATGTCCTCCCCGGCCAGCGGTTACATCAACTATGACTTCCCCAGCTTTTGGCTGTAACACCTTGTGAACTTCACAAGGGAGTACGGGAATGTGGCCAATGTTGTTCAAAATTAGAGACCAAGCAACAAGCGTTCTGGATCTTCGATGCAATTTCGAACATGAACCAAGAAGCTGACAGCGCCTTCGCCATCCACAAGCCGATGGTCGTAGCTGAGGGCAAGATACATCATCGGACGAAGTACAATTTGACCAGGGTTGTCTGGATCTTCAATTGGTCGATTTTGGATGCGATGCAAGCCGAGAATGCCACTTTGTGGTGGATTCAAAATTGGTGTTGACATCATGGAACCGTACACACCACCGTTGCTGATGGTGAACGTGCCTCCCGTCATATCATCCATGGTGAGTTTGCTGTCGCGAGCTCGCACGGCAAGATCTTTAATTGTGAGTTCTACATCTGCGAACGACATACGGTCCGCACTTCTGATCACTGGGACAACAAGACCTCGCTTGGTGCCCACGGCGACAGACATATCCACATAATCGTGGTATTCTACGTCACCCTCGACGAGCGAAGCGTTTACTGCAGGCCACGCTCGAAGCGCAGATACACAAGCTTTTGTAAAGAACGACATAAAGCCAAGGTTTACACCATAGCGGTCGTTGAATTCTTCTTTATGCAACTTTCTTAGTGCGATGACTTTTGTCATGTCTGCTTCGTTGAACGTTGTAAGCATCGCAGCGTTGTGTTGTGCTTCGACTAAACGCTCTGCAATTTTGCGGCGGAGTGTAGACATTTTCTCTCTGCGAACACCTCGAAACTGCGGTGCTGGTTGTTCCACTAGGGGAGCAGGAACTTCCATAGGCGCGGGTGAGCTCGGCTTGTCTTCTGCTTTTAACACATCGGATTTTGTAATGCGTCCGGAGGGGCCTGAACCATCTATAGAATCAAGTGAAACGCCTAGCTCTGTTGCAACTTTTTGTGCAAGAGAAGTGGCTCTGCGAGTTTGTTCTGCAGAAGCAATCGTTTCTGTTTTTACTTCTTCTTCTGCAGTTGGGTCATTTTGCCCCGCTGGTTTCGTCGCTTCTTCGTTGATTGAGCCGATGACATCGCCTATCAAACATTCTTCACCTGTTTGGGTTTCAATAGTGACAACGCCAGCAACTGGTGCAGGTAACTCTTGAGTAACTTTGTCTGACTCAACTTCGATGAGGGGTGCATCTCGTTCGACCCATTGGCCGTCTTGAACGAGCCACTCACCGAGGATAACTTCATTTATGGATTCACCGAGCGATGGAATTGTGATTGATATGGACATGGTTTATTCTTGTATTAAGCTGATTGCTTCTATAAGGATACGGTGTTGCTCAATTGTGTGCATTTTGTTTGATGCGACTGCAGGTGATGCGCACGGTCTTCGGCAGACACGTGTAAGGCTCACATCAAGATCATCACGGAATTGAGCAGCGATATAGTGCCAAGGGCCCATGTTTTCGGGTTCCTCTTGGACGAACATGTACTCAGCATCTGAATAGCGTTGGAAGATTTTGTTTAACTCTTTTCTAGGGAATGGATAGAGTTCTTCGATGCGAACGAGTGCAATTGCTTCTTCTGCTTTTACTTTCTT
>NZFX01000009.1 GCA_002689385.1 Phycisphaerae bacterium | reverse complement strand
TTCGGAGTTTATTCCACTTGCCCCAATCACGCAGTTTCGGTTTGATGAACGAGCACGATGGAAGCGCCGAGCGCTTTCATTGATTTTTGTCGGATTACTTATTTCTGTTCTTGTCCACATCATTATTTTCCTCTTTTCCTACTCAGTTTCTTCAGGCGTTGGGACATCCTCACCAATCGGTGCTGTGACAACGATCGAGTTTGCAGTCATGGAAGACGAATCCTTCACTTCTTTACCCGAAGGCGAACAGTTAACGCAAACAGAATCGAGTACGACTGATGCAACAACTGATCAATTGGAAACAACACAAGCGACTCTAACGGTCGAAGCATCTGCTGTTTCGCTGATTCCTTCAGCAGAAGCGCAAGCAACTTCGTTGACCGGTTCTGGCTCATCAGGAATGGGTGTGGGTATGGGAGGGTCCGGCGGAGGCGGTACGTCCTTTTTTGGTATTACATCTTCTGGGTCAAGGTTTTGTTACATAGTTGATCGCTCAGGTTCAATGGACAGTGGTGGACGTCTTGAAAGTGCAAAAGCCGAACTCATTTCTTCTTTAAAAAAATTACCTGACTTTGTGAAATTCTACGTTGTCTTTTACAGTTCAAACTTCTCCATTCCACAGAGCCAAAAAGGATGGAACACTGCAAGGCGTGGCGCAGTTAATCGGATGTCCAATGACATTCGTGGTATTACTGCCTCTGGTGGAACAGTTCCGATGCCCGCATTTAAAAACGCACTGGCTTTAAAGCCACCCCCTGATGTTATTTTCTTTCTCACTGATGGACAAATTTCAGGTTTTTCATTAAAAAAACTTCAAGAAATAATGCCTGCGAATAAACAAGTTGTTGTAAATACAATTGCTTTTGGCAATCCAGCGAGCCAACAGCTCTTGCAAGAAATTGCACAAGCAACGGGTGGTGAATACCGCTTTGTTCCAGAAGGGGGCATGCCATGAATCTACATATGAGACTGTTTGTAGTTCTGTTGTTGATTACACCCTGTTTTTCGCATGCAGACACGGTTCAACTTCGCGGCGAAGACTCTCCGATGCAAGGTGAGATTCTCTCCGGAAGCATTGATGGCTTGCGACTTTTGCATCCAGATTTTGAAACAGGATCAGTATTACTGCCATGGAGCACGATTCAGGGATTTACATCGAGTAAAGCAAGGCCTTCTCTTGATGCTTTTCTTACACAGGGTGAAGCACTTTGGCGCGCAAAACACAGACTACTCCGCGGGGATGTCCACTTAGCACAAGATGTGTTCATTCATGCGTTGCCGTCATATATTCAGTCCAGCAGCGCCGATGCTCAGTTAGTTTTTGAGGGCGCTTTACGGTGTGCCCTAGCTCAAGGCAATGTACAAGATGCAATCGAGCCGTGGCTTGCCCTTGTTCCGCTTCGTATTGCTGGAAGCGAAAGTCCTTTTCCTACACTTATACCTGTTATTGACTCAGAAACAATGTTGTGCCCGCACTTACCGCTTGTTTCAACTGTACGAAAACGACTTACCCATGAACAAAAAGCACTTATCTTCGCTGGCTCAAGTGGCAATGGACCTGTTTTTGCAAAACGAATTCTCGCCCTCATCGCGGGTGATAAAGAAGCACTGAATAGTCTGCAAGAAGACCTACCGACGTTGCCGCGATGGCAACAAATTTGGACCAATTATTTCGCAGGTATTGTACTACTAGAAGAAACCCAAGATGCTGAACTACGCTTGCAGGGTCAGTTAGCTCTAGCATTCGTCGCTTCTCTTCCACAAGAAACCTCGCCCTGGCTTTCTGGAGCTGCATTGGTACGGTTGGCACAATCGTTTCAAAGCGAGGGCGATGTAGAAACAGCCGAAAAAATTATGTTTGAAGTAGAACGTAGGTATCCAACCCACCCGTTGCTACACTTGGACCAACAGAACTAAAGGAACAATAATGAATGCATATATTTACAGTTAATTTTTTTATCGCACAGGCAGATACTACTGAATCTTGGTGGAGTACAATCGAAAAGGGCGGCACTGTTGGCTATATTATTTTGAGCCTAAGTTTAATCGCATGCAGTTTAGCGATTATGCACTTTGTACAAATCAGGCGAAGCGCTCTCTTGCCAGAAGAACAATTGGCAACACTTGAAACGATGCTTGCAAATGGGCGGACGCAAGAGGCCCTAGAATATTGTGTCGATCCTAGCAACGATACTTATTTAACTCGAATTCTAGCAACTGGATTGCTGCGGTATCAACGTTCTGCCTTTGGACCATTCGAGTTAAAGAGTTCACTTGAGGAAGCTGGCGAGGAACAGACTTCAAGATTATTTCGGTCTACTGACGCAATCGGTCTCATTGGAACCATTGCTCCCTTGCTTGGTTTGCTCGGTACAGTGCTTGGCATGGTCGGGGCATTTAAAACACTTGGTACTGAAGGCGCAAACACAAATGCAGCGCTTGCGGGAAATATTAGTGAAGCCTTGGTAACAACAATGCTTGGTCTTGTTCTTGCGATTCCTTGTGTTGCTTTGTTTAGTTTTTTCAGAAATAGAATCGAAGGACTCAGTTCTGAGGCGTCGTCTGAGATTGAGCGACTAGTTCTTCATTTAGAAGAGGCACAAGGGACAAAGTAATGGCTTTTGGTCGCTCAAAAAATCGAACAATCATTCCAGTTGTAGAAATGACGCCAATGATTGATATCATTTTTTTATTGATAATCTTTTTTATGGTTGCTGCGCAATTTGCACAACAAGCACGCGTAGACATGAACCTTCCTAAAGAGATTGGCGAGCAAAAAAAACAACAAGAAAATTCTTTTATAATTAACATTTTGCAAGATGATACGCTTATTGTTGATAGCACGAAGGGCGGAATTTCTCTTCCAGAATTAGAGGTTTTACTTCAGAATAAAATTGCAACAGATTCTATTTCTTGGGACAAACTTTTGATTCGCGCAGATGAAAATGGCAAAACTGAACTACTGAATCAAGTGCTGGTTTTACTTCATCGGTTTAATTTTACAGCAACAAAAATAGCGACCGAAACAAACTAATGCAATTTACGAATTCTAATCGAAGAGGAATGAATGGCGCAGCGCTAAGTATGTCATCCATGATCGATGTAACCTTTTTGCTATTAATCTACTTTATTGTTTCAACAGTATTAGCAAAGCCAGAAGATCAGCTGACACCTGCTTTAAAGGTTGACCAAGGCGCCGTTGTTGAAGAGTCCTTGCTTGAACCTCAAATCATTCTAGTTCAACAGCATGATTCTCAGCACGTGTATAAAATTGGTACTCAATTACTTACTTCCAGAAAGCAACTCGCTGAAGTTTTGCTGAAGTTGCCTAAGGGACCTGGTGTCGTTATTAAAGCAGATGACACAGTAACGGTTGGATTTGCAATAGCTGCTATACAAGAATCAAAAAATGCTGGTTTTGAAAAGGTTACCTATGTACCTGATTCGAATTAGTTTCCTCGTGTTTTTTGTTTTTTCTTCCCAAGGTTTTGCAGCAGACCGCGTAGCTTCATGGCTTGAACAAATGGGATGCGACGAATTGCTTGCAACTCATCTAGAGAAAAAACTTGACCAAGGCACATCTAAAGAACAGTTTCAAGCAGCAAATAAACTTGCTAATGTCTACGCAATTCTGCTTTCAAGAGCTGCAGCAAATGAAGACGTTGCATTGCTTGAAAGAGCAAACTCTTTGCTCGATAAAATGCCAGATGCTGGCACGACTGAACTGCGGCTTCAGTTACTTAGAGCTGCATATCTTTCATCTGAACAGATGATCGAGCGTTACCGCTTGCGATATACCGACAAAGCACATGCAGATGCTGCGGCTGAACAGTTAATTTCAATTGCACGCAAACTGGCACATATCTATCAGATATTGCAATCAAAAGTAAACCGGACTGGGAAGTCCACTGATACACTCGATGCCCAAATAGGACTCTCTAGCTCGCTCCTTGGCTGGGCGTACTATTACATTTCATTCCAATTAGATTCAACCGAGTATGCGACTAGAGCAGGTGAAGTGTTTGCTACTATCTTGCAAGGCGACAAACCGACTTTAGCAAGTGTTTCTCTTGACTTAAAGCGACATGAACAAGGGGCAAGGGCACTATTAGGAATCGCGCTCGTGAAGGAATTGCTTCAGGATCCAAGTGGAGCAGAGCCGTGGCTAGAAGAAATTGATGGCGCGGCAGCCCATCCGCAGGTACGGTTGTCGATTCCGATGTGGCGATTTTTTAATCATATCAATGCAAAGCGATGGGACAGAGCCCTGCAAAGCATTCCGAAAGTGAAGCAAGTTGACCGAAGTTTATTATGGCGACTCGCGGCAGTGCATGCCCTTGAGCATACCTCAAACACAAATGCAAATTTATTGGCAAAAACAGCACTTGCTGAGTTAATTTCCACAGGGCAACTTGCAATGGTAAGTGACATTGTTGAGCGCTATGGTATTTCTGCACTTGATCCAAATAGTTTCATTACCTATTTTATATTGGCAGATAGTGCATATAAAAAAACGTATGCTAAGTTAGAGAAAGATGAACCAACGGAAGAGCCTCTCCTAGTTTCTGACTTTCAAGGGGTTGTAAAACTGCTTGAAGACGCTTTGGCATCTAATGACTCGAGTCAATACTTAATGCTTGTTGATGATTGCGAACTACTGCGTGGTTTTTCGTATTACTACATACAGAATCACGAGGCGTCACTTGACTGTTTCATCCGTGCAAAAAATGGCGACAAGTCTGAAACTGCAATTTGGATGTGTTTGGTCAACCTTGCTTTGTTTGATTCAATGACTGCTGAACAACAGTCGTTGCAGAATGATTTAGTTGCTCTGTATCTTTCAACATGGCCACATTCAAGACGTGCAACTCAGTTACTGTTATTCCAAGCAGAAAGCGATAATTCACAAGTCAGTGTCGATGATCTCCTTGCGATATTGCCATCTGACCCAAGTTTTGAGGAATCACAACGGAAAGCCGCCCGTCTTCTTTATAAACAATGGCTTACCGTTGACGAGGAAGAACTGAAGGAACTCGGAAATAAGTATGTAAGTGTTGCAGTTGCACTTGTTCGCGAAGATCAATCGCAAAAAGATTCGAAACAATCTATACAACGAAGCGCTGTTCGCGCATTGCGATTACTTGAAGTTTCACTCCATAAGAAAATCAAACGCGTCGTTGCAGCGAAAGTTGCATTCAAAGCACTAAGTGATTTAGAAGCCGAGGGTCTTTATTCACTTGATACATTCCACCTAGAAATAAAGTATCGAGCCATTCTCTATTCGTTATATAGTCAAGATTATGCGCAAGCAACAAGTTCACTTTTTTCTATGCTTGTTGATTTCCCAACGAATTCATGGACTCAAACGAGTGCTCAGTCTTTTTGGCAACTTTGGACTAATAAGCAATTCCCTTTATCTCTACGTGAACAGTATGTTCTTGGAAGGTATTTGATTTCTGGTCACTCTGATGCTGAAATAGCAAGCCCAAAATTGTTAAGCGTTGCTCTGCTCGTAGCCAAAGCTGGTTTGAATTTGCAATTGAATAAAACTGATAATGAAGCGAAAGAAATTGTTTCGCTCATTAGAACACTGCATTCATTTCATCCTCGAGTTGAACGTGTCCTATTGCTTGCTGCAAGAATTGAGTCTGAATTAGGCGAATCAATACGAGCAGCAAATCATTGGAAAAATATCGCAGCGGCAAGCACCGTCGCATCTTCTACTTGGCTTGAAGCTAAATATAACCTTTCATTAGTGCTTTCTAAAACGAATAAACAACATGCACTAGATGTCCTTGACCAACATTTTGCACTGTATCCTGAATACGGCGTAGAACCTTACGGGACGCTCCTTAAAACTCTTCATGATGCACTAAGGGGCGATCAATGAATAATGCCCATCTTGTTTCTTGTGCTTTTTTTGGCTTGCCAGAAGAAGCAGATATTTTTCACTTACTGGGCATTCACGCATCGACTGCTCACGACGCCAAAGTTGTGAAACGAGCTATGCGTAGGCGGTATGCTCAACTGTTAGCAAATCCAAACACGGCAACTGAAGAAGCTAACATTGTTAAAAGATATCTTGGCGAAGTTACTGCATTACTTCTTGAACAATCCCACCAAGAAGGGCTTGAACATGACCCTGCTCCTCAACAGTTGACGGACCTTGACCAATCTATTATTGCAGCACTTATTGCAGGCGGTGGATGGAACAGCAAAACTAGGGCTCGACTTGTCGAAATTGCTGCCTCGTACTCTCTAACTGTTGGAGGTCTTATGCGTATCCTTGAGGCGCTTGCTGAATCTGCAAGGGAAGGGGACGGACCATTAACTGTCGAACGGCGATCAGAGATAGCAATTGACCGAACATGGACGGCTGTGCCAACAAAAAAATCGACTCTAAGTTTTGCAGAAAACTATCTTACTGAACTTACTGATAGAATCACTCCTGACTTTTCAGAGGACAACCCGGTCCTCACTATAAAACTTGCAGTCGTGTTCGGTTCCCTTACTTTCATTGCATTTGTATTGGCACTCGTAGTTTTGTTTTCCGATTCTAAAAAAGTTGATCCCCTGGTCCAATCGAATAAAACCGAGTTCCCAAGCATGCTCGCTGAAACACCTGCAACTGCACATCCGTTATTTTCGTCGTACCCCACGTTTGCTCGATTTGGAATCGAGAATGAGTTTATTCGCCGTGCTGATGAAGTGTTACTTTTGCCAGAAGAATTTGTCGCTTTGCAGTCAGAACTTTTGAATAGTACTCGCTCAGTTCTACCTTCAACATGGACCTACAGGTGGAACGCTGCCTTGCAAACAATCGCTGCTGGTTGGCCTTTTGCTGATCCCTTTCTTGTAGACGCAGTTAGTGCTCAGATTGTTCAAATTGTACATACGGCAGATGCACAGAAAAAATCAATGCCCACGATTCTGCAACCATTTGACATACCTTCATTTCATGTCTCAGCACCTATCTCAATTGCTAAACGAATCTGGTTTACTGGAACGCTGGCATCTCTTTCCTGCGAAACAAAATTTACTATTGGAACAAGGTCTTTGATAAAGCAATTAGCAATTCCTTCAGTTTCACCATGTTCTTTTTCAGATGCAAGGCACGCAGCAACTGCCCTGGTCGCTGTAGAGTTAGTAGATAGGACCGAGTTCGACTCAAATTACTTACTAGTCTGGGAAGCGTGGATTAACTTGGTGAAAGGAAGCTTTAGCCGTACTGACGCGTCACTGCTGTACGTAGATGCAATACGAAACTTGCTCGATGAAGAGATTGACTTTTCACGCGCGAGTGATTCTAGAAAAGTGGCAGGGCGACTTGTCTCAGAAATTCATTGGTCGGCAAATGAGCGTTTACGCGACGCTTTGCTAACTTTTTACACTTCGCCATCAGTCTCTTCGAGTGAACTTTTTTTACTCGGGCATTTACTTTTAGGTTCAAACGAAATTTCTTGGTTTTTGAAACCATACATAGTTCTGCAAGAAGATACTCTGGAAGAACGGATTCGCAAAGCTGCTGCATTGGAGTTGAACTGGCCGAGCGAAGTAGCACCAGAAACTATGTCTTGGAATCTACAGATACCTGCAGGATTCAGTGAAGAGATTGTTGCTACGTGGAATAGGTCTTACCGTGACGCGCAGATTCTTCCTGCAAATGCTCCTGCTACACTGATGAAACTTCGAAAAATGAACGAAGCAGCTGTTTCTCTATGGATTGGCAGACCTGGGCTTGCAGTCGAGCAACTTAAACCGAATGTGTATTCGCAAGCTGACGAAAATGCAGATGAACTCTGGCAATTACAAAGCCCGCCAATTGATGGAGATTGGGCAAAAATGCTGGGTCGCCGTGGTATCAAAATGGACGAACGGCTCGATGCCCTTGCAGAACTCGAGACGTCCGCTTTTACTGACTTGGGTCATGAAGACGCACGTGCACTTGCGCAAGCAGCGTTAACGAGCGTTTATTCTCGCGTCCGCGTTGCAGCAACAGAGCGCATTGTTTCACAATTCCCAAAGAGTAAGAATGTGGCTGTTGCAATTCTCGATGCTTTAAGCGATGCAAAATCTGAAGAACAAATATTAACACTCGTAGCTCAATTGACTGAAGCAATTTTACCTGATCAAACAGACCAATTCTGGAAAGCGCAATCACGAAGAGCACTCGTTCAGCATGCTTTGGTCGCTGGAAACAAATCGCTCCATATGCTTGATGCCATTGCAGCGGGGATGACTAATTCACTTCTTTCTGAATATTTGCTTTTGCGTCCAACTGCGCTACCGCCATCACATGAACTTTCACCACTTGACGCCTTCACAATGCTCGTAGATGCTTGGAAACAGAAGTTGCCAGATTATAGTATTTCAACTCATGTAAAGAGCAGCACAGATGGCATTCTTCAATCAATCCTTCAAATGCAGTTACTGTATTTAGAAATTCTAACGATTGAAGAAGCACACTGGCGAGGACAGGATGCAGTTGAACTTCTTCAAACTGCCGACTTAGGAAATGGAACTTCCATCTTGGAACAAATGGTGATTGCAGAATCAAAAATTGCAAGACATTGGCATGTTTTGTTCCAAGAATTGACGCAAGAGTTACAGAACAGGCAGGATTCACCATGAGTAAACTCTTGATAGCAATTGTATGTGTTTTTTTCTACTCCTTTGCACCTTCAGTATTAACGCTCGATGCTCAGAATGGTTTCTCGTATTTTCTTGAAGCAGAACGAAT
>NZFX01000008.1 GCA_002689385.1 Phycisphaerae bacterium | reverse complement strand
GCTTCAAATACTGAGCCACTCCTTCGCTTAAACCTCGAAGCATCAACACACGCTGAAGTTGCCACCCACGTTGCTGAAGTTTCCAACTTCCTTGGCACTCGCGTCGACCATTAAATAATCCCACGGGTCATTTAATTTAAAGATTCAGAATAAACGACCTTGGGATTGTTTATTCGCCGGCGATGGTGCCGTCCCATGGGGAGGAGGCTGTCGCGTGCAACTTGCGGGGAATGCGCCCAGCGAGGAAGCCGTGGTACCCAGCATCGCAAGCAAGATTCATCGCAAGCGCCATCCGCACAGGGTCCTTCGCGTGAGCAATTCCAGTATTAAGCAAGACGCCGTCGGCGCCGAGTTCCATGGCAATTGTCACGTCACTTGGAGTCCCAACACCAGCATCAACAATGACCGGGTAATCTGGATCACCACCATGTACAGGTTCTTTGAGTAAATCGATGCATAATTTAATTGCGCACGGATTTGCAATGCCTCGGCCAGTGCCGATGGGACTGCCCGCAGGCATCACACAAGTAGCGCCAGCATCACGAATTCTAGTTGCCATAATCGGGTCATCACTCGAATAGCACATCACAGAAAAACCATCTGCAACAAGTTCTTTGCAGGCCTCAAGTGTTCCAACTGGGTCAGGAAGCAATGTCGTTTTATCGCCGAGTACCTCAAGCTTTACCCAGCTGCTTCCTGGGTTGTTGAGTTGTTCCAGAATATCTCTACCGAGCCGAGCGACTCGGACAGCATCTTGTGCAGTAAAACAACCAGCGGTGTTTGGAAGAATGGTGTACTTGTCACAATCGATGAACTCTAAGATAGAACGGCCTTGATCATCAACAAGTCGCTCGCGTCGCACAGCAACAGTGACAGCACTGCACCCACTTGCATCGAGCGCGTGTTTCATGGTTTCATAGTCAGAGTATTTTCCGGTGCCTACGACGAGCCGGCTGGTAAGTGTAACGTTTTTAAGTTGCAGTTCTGGAATGTTGTTTGTCGTTGCTGTTTTCATCTCTTTATCCTCCTCCAACGAGGGAAACAATCTCAACATTATCTCCATCTTGAAGCGTGTATTCATTTCGTAGTTTGTGCGGGACAAGCGAGTTATTCACTTCGATAGCACAGAGCGTTTTTTCAAGTTCAAGTTGCACAAGTAATTCTTGTAAAGTAATCTCGCCAACAAATTCTTTACTTTTTCCATTTACTGTGAGCATACGTCTAATTGTACCAAGGTGGTTCACGGCAAATGCAATAAATGGTGTATCCACCATTCCTACATCAAAAAGATGAGTGTAATGAGAATAAAAATCGGGACCAGTACAGGAATGCTGTACTTGAACATGTAGCCAAAGAACGAAGGCATTTCTATGCCTTCTTGTTCAGCAATAGCTTTCACCATAAAGTTTGGTCCATTGCCAATGTATGTCATCGCTCCCATGAAAACAGCACCAAGGCTCACCGCAATTAACAGATTAATTGGAACGGCACCATCGTTCACAGCCAGCATTTCGCCTTCAGGTAATGATTGCGAAAGTTTAAAGAAAACGACGTATGTGGGTGCATTGTCAAGAAAACTTGAAAGAATGCCTGTCGACCAAAAGAATTGCCACGGTTTGTTCATGGCATTTGTGATTGTTTCTCCACTTGCATTGAGCACCATAAGTGGAACTTGCATCGCAATAAAAATGCCAGAAAAAAGTGCTGCAACTTCAACAATGGCTTCATATGTAAAGTTATTTGCTGCGCGTATTGCTTTTTTTGTTATCCCAAGTGAAAGCACAACAAAAAAGAGCATGACAAGTTCACGCATGTAGGGGAAAGGGTGCCAGTTTGTCCCGAAAAGTGTTTTGTTTGAATCTATGAGTGCGGCAGCTGCAACAATGCCTCCAATAAAGACAAAGTTTATGGTTCCGCTTACACGCAGTGGCTCTTTTTGTAACTCATCACGAAGGTGCGAACGATTTGTTTCTTTTCGCCATAAGAACGTGTCCCATGCAAAATAAAGAACAAGCAGAATGCCACAAGTCATCGCCCACATCGGCCAAAGTTCAAGTGTCCAAAGGAACGGAACACCACGCAAATACCCAAGGAACAGTGGCGGGTCACCAATTGGTAATAATGTGCCGCCGATATTACTTACTAAGAAAATGAAAACTACAACAGTGTGCACAACATGTTTTCGTTGTGAATTCGTTTTTAGTAGTGGACGAATCAGCACCATGGAAGCACCAGTTGTGCCAATGAAACTTGCAATCAGCGCACCAATTCCAAGAAAAACTGTGTTTACTTTTGGCGATGCTTCAAGATCACCAGAAAGATGGATGCCACCGCTGATGACGTATAAACTAAAAAGTAACACGATGAAGGGAATAAAATCCTTCATGATAGAGTGGTCGAGCATTGGTCCGATTGAATCTTTGCCAAGAAATATCACCATGTATGCAATTGTGCCAACTGAGCAAACCATCGCAACAAAAAATCTATTGAGATTGCTCTCCCACCAGTGCCGAGTAAAATTGAGTAAGGGAAACACTGCAATTGCACCTAGAATTCCGATGAAAGGCAGGATGCCGATGAACCAAAAGTGTGGCATATGCACATCGTGCGTAGTATGGCCTTCGTGGTGGCTCGCGCCAGAAAGCCAAAGGCCTAGCCAGAGAGCAATGGCGAGGGCGGAAACAATCGTTACTGCTTGGATGATTTTTGATGGTGGTGGGGATTGATGATGCATAATGGTAAAGTCGCACAGTTTACCTTGTTCTTCAGTTACTCGTGCAACAACAAGAAAGAATCAAGATTCAATATTAGCCACTTTGCAAATTCACTTTTTTTCATATTCGAGGGAGGCGTAAACGCTTTGCCATGTTTTGCAAATATATGCGCGGTAATGCAAGATGCGTCCATTGTTTCAAGGGGATTCGCAACTATTGCATCTACCTGTTTGCGATGCAATTTTTCGAGTGCATTGTGCTCAAGTTTGTCAGGTGTTTCAAGCGCAAACGCGATAATACGCTGATCTTCTCGAGAGCTCTTTGCGGCTTCGGCCACGATGTCTTCTGTGGGCACTAAATCGAGCGTTCTGCCCTCGCCTCGTCGAATCTTGTCACTTTGTTGGCCTCCTCTGGGCGTGAAATCAGAGACAGCTGCAGCCATGATAAGTACATCGTGGGTCGGCCACAGCTCTTGGACTTTCGCCCGAAGGTCACGAGTTGAGGAAAAAGGGATTGTACGAAGGCGTGGGTGTGCTGTTGGCCTGACGCAGTTTGGTCCAATTAGCAGTGTAACCTCGTATGATTGGACTGCTCCAGCAAAGGCTAATAGTGTGCCCAATTGGCCTGATGACCTGTTGCCGAGGTGCCGCACGCAATCGATGGGTTCAGTTGTTGCACCTGCTGTAATAAGTATTCGGATTGGATTTATGACATTCATAGAATAAAAAAGAGCCTTGTGTTACTGAATAGTACGTTACGATGATACTATGTACTAACGGTGGCTGAGCCACTTCATATCTTATGGCACGAAAACTACGTAGAAAAATTGGCGAAATCCTTATTGATGAGGGTTCGATCACAAAAGAACAACTCCAAAAGGCGTTAGACACGGCAAGCGGTACCGCAAAAAGAGTCGGCGAAGTCTTGCAAGAGCAAGGCGTTTGTGATGAAAAGGCAGTGGTAAAAGGACTTGCAGAGCAATTTGGGATGACCTATATCGCTCTTGATGGCTCTGAAGGTGAGCAAAAGCCAGACCTTGATCTCATCCCAAAAGATGTTATTACCAAGCACACTATTATTCCGCTTGCGAAAGTGAACGATAAGTTGCAACTTATTATTCACGACCCTTTGAATCTTGAACTGCTTGACTTACTACGATTCCGATTGAACTGCGAACTCGAACCTGTCCTTTCAACAAAAAGTGCCATTCAAGCATATATTGCTGGGGCAACTGGAACAAAAAGCGGAGCAGTTTCTGAAACATCACTTGTCACTGATTCAGTTGATGTCTCGGTGGACCGTTCAGTTGATAAGTCAGTTGATTCATCGATTGATATGGATGATGACCAGGCGCCGATTGTAAAATTGGTTGCTCGTTTCATTACCGAAGCGGTACGAAACCGAACCTCTGATATTCACATTGAACCGATGGAAGACAGAGTCGTGCTTCGGTACAGAATTGACGGCGTGTGCCATGTGCGAGATAATTTGCCAAAGCGAATGCAGTCAGCTATTCTTGCTCGGTTAAAATTGATGTCCGGTGTAAACATCGCTGAGAAACGTATTCCCCAAGATGGTCGAATCAAGATGGGTGTTGATGGTGAGCAAGTGGATTTTCGAGTGAGTTGTTGCCCAGCATATCATGGCGAATCTGTCGTACTTCGGATTTTGCGTCCAGATTCTGTGCGAATTGGTTTGCGAAATATTGGTTTTGAGCAAGAAAATTACGATGGTTTTATGAAATTGATTCGTAAACCAAATGGTATTCTGCTCGTAACTGGCCCAACTGGTTCGGGTAAAACAACAACCTTGTATTCCGCACTTGATGTGCTGAATCGCCCAGACAGAAAGATTATCACAGCGGAAGATCCGATTGAATATAGTTTTGCTGGGATCAATCAATGCCAAGTTCGCGATTCGATTGGTTTGACCTTCTCAAGCATCCTTCGCGCGATGTTGCGGCAAGCGCCAAATGTTATTCTTGTAGGTGAAATTCGTGACCGTGAAGTTGCAGACATTGCTATTCAGGCGGCATTGACGGGTCACCTTGTCTTTTCAACGTTGCATACAAATGATGCACCTTCTGCAATTACTCGACTGATAGACATGGGTGTGAAGCCGTATCTTGTTGCAAGTTCAATTCAGGCAATTATGGCTCAGCGTTTGATTCGTGTTTTATGTTCTGATTGCAAAGTTAAGGACAACAATCCTGACCCCAAATTTTTACGCATTGTTGGCATTGAGGAAGAAGAAGTGCTAACAGCTAATATTTGTAAAGCAGTTGGCTGTGAAAAGTGCGGAAATGTAGGCTACAAAGGTCGTAAGGCGATCTTTGAAATGATGATCATGAACAATGAGATTCGGGAGCTCGCGTTTAATCGTGCTCCACTAGGTCAGATTAGGCAGGCAGGTGTTCGCGGTGGCATGCGAACACTTGTTGAAGATGGAAAAATTAAAATCCTTCGTGGTGATACGACCGCTGAGGAAATCGCTAAATTCGCACAAGCAGATGCGCTACTCACTGATAACGTAGATATTTAACTCAATCAAAGAAGAACTCATTTATGTCCACTATTCAAATTGACAGACTTCTAGACACGGTAGTGCGCACCGGCGCATCCGACCTTCACTTAACTGTTGGGCGTAAACCAACACTCCGTTTGCATGGTGGTTTAAAAAACCTCGATACAAAAGTGCTTGATGGTGATGACTGTGTTGCATTGATGAAGCAGATTACTCCTGAAAAAGCACAGCAGGAACTTCAGGAAGAGGGAAGTTGTGACTTTGGTTTTGCTTTTGGTACTGAAGCTCGTTTCCGTGTCGCTATTTTTCGACAACGCGGTGATGTCACACTTGTCCTACGTCTGATTCCCAATGAACTTTTGACATTTGAAGAAATTGGTTTGCCGCCAATCCTGAAAGAATTAATTCGGCGCCCGCGTGGGTTGTTCATTGTGACTGGCCCAACGGGCTCGGGTAAAACAACTTCATTGGCAACAATGATTGACTATGTCAACACAAACCTTGAGCGACACATCGTGACTGCTGAAGACCCGATTGAGTATTACCATTACCATAAAAAATCTATTGTTAATCAGCGAGAAGTTGGTAATGATGTCCCAAGTTTCTCAGAAGCGTTGCGACGTGTGTTGCGTGCAGACCCTGATGTCATCCTCGTTGGTGAAATGCGAGATTTGGAAACGATTGAAGCAGCAATTCAAGCAGCTGAAACTGGTCACTTGGTTTTTGCTACTCTGCACACCACTGGTGCGTCTGGAACTATTAACCGGATTATTGATGCATTTCCAACGAACCAGCAAGAGCAAGTTCGGGTTCAGTTGTCGACTTCTTTGATTTCAGTCCTTTCGCAGGTGCTGTTGCGCCGAGTCGATAAAAATGGCCGCGTTGCTGCCTATGAGTTTCTCGTTGTTACGCCAGCGGTTGCAAACCTTATTCGTGAGAATAAGACATTTCGGATCGACTCCGCTATACAAACTGGACGAAAATTCGGTATGCAGCTCCTCGATGACCACTTGTGGAAGTTGTATGAGAAGGGCTGGATCGGTGCTGAAGAGATGATAGACAAAGGGCGAGACTCGAACTCCTTGACACAAAAGGTCCATACTGCTGGCGGCAAAGTGGGCCGCAGCGAACTCGACGCATCATAATTCTTCTACTTTTCTCGAATTATCACTTGAAAAAAGAGCAACACCAGCGAATAATCTAGGTGGCAAATGCTATAAACAACCTTATTTTGGTTGCCAGAGCACTCTTATCTGCAAATCATCTGTAATCTAGACGTTTTAACTCTGGAGTTCCAATAACTACATGGCAAAACAAGCATCATCCTCAACAAAGAAAAAAACAGATCCGTCCCAGTTTAAGGGTAGGCGGTTTGGCAGAGTTCTTACAAAATTACGCAAGTTAACTCGAGAGCAAGTCCATGAAGCTCTTTCGGTGCAGAAGGTGGCACGCAAAAAAAATGATCGTCGCAAAATTGGCGAAATCATGGTCGAGATGGGACTTATTACAAACATTGATGTTCAACAAGCACTTGCGGGGCAATCTGGGTTGGCTTGGGTTGAGTTAGATGTTGCTTCAATTCCACAAATTGCGTTCGATACGCTCCCTGTAGAAAGTGCGACGACCTACCAAATTGTCCCTGTTGATTATGACGAATCTTCTAAGTTACTTACAATTGCACTTAAATCGCCTGATAACTACCGCGCTGTTGATGACCTTAAACTTCTTATGGGTTTCAAAGTGCAAGCAGTTGTTTCACCACCAGACCAGATTGATGAGATAATTAAAGCACGCTATTCTTCTGCCGGCCCATCCATGGCGGACATGATGGCTGATCTAGACGACAGCGATTTTGGTGGTTTAGGCACAGGTGACGAGGCAGATTTGTCTAAACTTGCTTCGGCGGCTTCGGACAATAAAATTGTTCGGCTAATCAATCTTGTTCTTTTGCAAGCAATCAAAGATAAAGCTTCTGATATCCATTTTGAACCATTTGAAGATGAGTTCAAAATGCGGTACCGTATTGACGGCGTGTTGTATGAAATGGTTCCACCGCCGATGCACCTTTCTTTGCCAATAGTTTCTCGTGTAAAAATTATGGCGAACCTCGATATTTCAGAAAGGCGACTCCCTCAAGATGGTCGGATTGAACTAACTGTTGGCGGCGCTCCTGTTGACCTTCGTGTTTCAATTTTGCCAACAATGTTTGGCGAATCAGTTGTTATGCGTGTTCTTGACCGTTCGAATGTCCAACTAAACATGGACAAAATTGGTCTTCGGGCATCTGATTATGAAAAGATGGCTGACATTATCCACCGTCCAAACGGCATTGTTGTTGTAACTGGCCCAACTGGTTCAGGTAAAACAACAACCCTGTACGCCGCACTGTCAGAATTGAACGACCCGCAAACCAAAATCCTAACAGCAGAAGATCCTGTTGAATACGATATTGATGGTTTGATTCAGTGCCAAGTGAATACTGATCAAGAGTTAACATTTGGCAAATTGCTTCGCTCGTTCTTGCGTCAAGATCCTGATGTTATTCTCGTGGGTGAGGTTCGTGACTTGGAAACTGCTCAGATAGCTGTTCAGGCATCACTGACAGGTCACTTAGTGTTCACGACGTTGCATACCAATGATGCCCCGTCAACCATTCTTCGAATGGTTGACCTTGGCGTTGAAGCGTTTCTTATAACGGCTACAGTTGAAGCAATTGTTGCCCAGCGTCTTGTGCGCCGAATTTGTAATGGTTGTAAGGAAGAGTATGCGCCATCGGAAGAAGAATTGATGGAATTAAAATTGCACAAAGAGGACATTGCTGATAGGACATTCTTTAGGGGCAAAGGGTGCGAAACGTGTAACCACAGTGGGTACCGCGGGCGACTTGCTTTGTTTGAAATCATGGAATTTGATGACACATTACGAGAGCTTATTTTATCTCAAGCATCGACTGCTGTTCTTCGCGTTGAAGCAGAGAAGCGTGGCATGCGAAGTTTGCGTCAAAGTGGATTGCTCTCAATTTATGATGGACAAACAACCATTGATGAAGTCGTTCGAGAAACAATGCTTAATGATTAACACAGAAATATACGCCTAAGCATATTGCTTGCGCTGGAGATTAGTACATGGCTACTTATATTTATGAAGCATTAAATGCTGCAGGAAAACCAGAGAAAGGACGAATCGAAGCCGATAGTAGTGATGCTGCTATCGCAGCTGTTCGTCAAAACGGGTTCTTTCCTACTTCTGTTCGAGAAGAAAAATTAAAAGGTGCTTCAAAGTCTGCAAAGGGGAAAAAAGAAGCAAAGAAAAAAGATAAAAAGAAAAAGGGTGGTTTTAATATATCCATAGGTGGTGTTAAAACAAAAGTCTTAACGCAATTCACAAGGCAACTTTCTACTTTGCAAGATGCGGGTTTGCCTTTGTTGCGTTCCCTTCAGATTCTTGAACAGCAACAAAAGCCAGGTAAGTTAAAAACAATTGTTGGCGAAGTGGTTGAAGATGTTGAGTCTGGTACGGCGCTCTCTGATGCAATGGGTAAGCACCCTAAGGCATTTGACCGTTTGTATTCTAAGATGGTTGCCGCAGGTGAAATT
>NZFX01000007.1 GCA_002689385.1 Phycisphaerae bacterium | reverse complement strand
TGCACTTATTGATTATGTCAAAGTTGATTATTATGGAAGTCAAACTGACCTCAAAGATATTGCTGCTATTTCAGTTAGCGAAGCTACACAGCTTATTCTAAAGCCCTACGACCCCGCTTCAAAAAACGATATTATCAAAGCACTTGAAGGTGCTGACCTTGGACTGAATCCTCAAGCTGAAGGTGATATAATTCGAATCAATATTCCTGCTCCATCTGCAGAACGGCGACAACAACTGGTAAATCAGGTGAAAAAGATGGCAGAAGAAAGCCGTATTACTATTCGTAATGAGCGCCGCGATGCTATGAAGCACATCGATTCACTCGTAAAGGATAAAACAAACGCAGTTTCCGAAGATGATGGCAAGCACGGCAAAGAAGATGTCGAATCATGCACAAAAAAGCACATTTCTAAAATCGACGAAATGTGCGACACTAAGTCCAAAGAGATTCAAACAATTTAGCCACCCTGGTGGCAAACAATTTCTGAAACTGCACGGACGCAAAGTGCATGTTTACTATGCACCTTTTGTTTGTAGTACTGATCTATAAACGCTCCCTAAAATTGTTTTCGAAGGCGAGCGGCAGGAATGTCGAGTTGTTGACGATATTTCACCACTGTTCGGCGAGCGATGCTAATACCTTGCTCTTGTAAGGCCGTAGCAAGCGCTTCGTCACTCAATGGTTTTGCTTTATCTTCGTGTTCAATAATTTCCTTTAGGCGTGTCTTAACAGCTTCCCAACTCATGTCACCATCTCGGGTGCTGCCTGTCCCGCCAGAAAAGAATCGCCGAAGTGGAAAAAGACCCCGCGGAGTCTGCACCCATTTATCTGAAACTGCCCTGCTGACTGTTGCAACATGAATACCAAGAATATCCGCAACTTCAATCATAGGTAGCGGTCGAAGAAATGCGTCACCTTGTTCGAGAAAATCTCGTTGACGATCAACGACAATCTGCACGATATTGCCCAATGTTGTCCTCCTCTGGCCCACGGCTTCAAGAACCCATCGAGCAGCATTTATGTTTCGCTGGATAAAATGTTTAGTTGATTCATCAGATGACAAATCTTTGACCAAGTGTTCATAGGACTTTGAAATACGAAGGGGTGGTAATCGACCATCACAAATAGCAACTATAAATGTGTCGGTTACTTCATCAAATTCAACCATTGCATCTGGAATGACTGGAAGCACTCGCTCGCTAGCAATCATTTTCCCTGGGCTTAAGGTCAATTCATGCATTTTTTCAATGGCAAGTTTGACTTTTTCCATAGTAAGACCACTCCCGGATACGACCTTGGGAAGGCGATTGCTTATCAAATCATCGAGATGGTTCGAAATGAGTAGCTCAACATCCTTCCAGACTTCTGGGTCAGTTTTCCCAAGAATAGAAACTTGAATCAAGAGCGATTCTTGCAACGAACGCGCGGCAATGCCAGGTGGTTCAAGCCATTTTTGTAACTGCTCTACTGTCTTGTTAAGTAATTCAACATCGACCGAGTCAGTGGTTACGTTGGAAACATGTTCCAACATTTCTTTCTTAGAAAGGGTCAAGAAGCCGTCCGTATCTATAAAACCAATGAGAATTGATCCGCAATCTTGAATAACTTCTGAAACTTCAGCAAAACTCCACTGGTGCAACAATTGTTCGGACAAACTTTCTTGTCGGGCTCGGATATTCGCCATTGCATCCATTTTCGGGTCGCGGCCATCTGATGAAGTTGCTTGCAAAGGTTGAAGGTACGTGTCTTCTTCCACTTCTTGTTCTTGTGCGTCATTGGGTTCCTCAGGCTGTTCGGGTTCATCAATTTCGAGCGCAAGGTTCGCCTCGAGTTCTTGATCAATCTTTTCTTCTAACGCAGGCAATGGTAGTTGCATGATTTCCATGGTTTGAATAATGCGTGGAGCAAGCTGCATTTGCTGCTCTGTACCAAAGCGGTGGCCTGTTTGAAAGCGCATATCCATAGTTAACTCATCCCCTGCCGACCAGCTATTGCATCAGAAAGAACTTGTGTATTTGCATATTCTATTTGTGAACCGCTTGGTAAACCTCGAGCTAGCCGAGTAACAACAACCCCCCTCGCTTGCAATTGTGATGCTAGGTAAAGTGAAGTACTATCGCCTTCAAGATTGGGATTCAAACCAAGAATAACTTCTCGTACTTGCACGCTTCTTGAATTTGTCGCTTGCTCATCAACTCTTCGAAGAAGTGCATCGACAGTAAGGTCCGCAGCTTCCACGCCTGCAAGCGGATCAATCCTGCCAGTTAGAACATGGTATACACCACGAAACATTCCCGTCGCTTCAAGGCGAATCAAATCTCGGGGCTGTTCAACTACCAGAATAAGCGAGGCATCGCGAGCATGGTCTTCACACACAGCGCATGGACTAGTATCTGCGATGTTATTGCAAACAGTACAACACACGACTCGATGTTTTACATCAGCAATAGCCTGGCTTAATAAAATTGCATCATTTTCGGCATCTTTAATTAAGAAAAACGCAATTCGCTCAGCGCTTCGTTTGCCTATACCAGGGAGCCGAGTTAACGAATCAAGAAGACGGAGAACTGGCTCTGGTGTGCCTTTTGAATCTCGCAGGGACATTTACGTATTCCCTTTTGTGGAGTTCGTTACTTGGACAACCGTGCCGTCAAACAGCCCACGCGCTATTTGAACTAACTCGTTGCCTTCAACTTCCTCAAAGGAAGCACTCGATTGCGCAGATGTTCTTGGAGATAAAACTGGGCTGGTCATCGACACAGCAATTTTATGCTTAGAAATTTTCGAAAGAACTTCTTCAATTTTAGTTTTTTGGGCAAGAATATAATTAGAAGATTCTCTGCCTTCATCTGTGATCGTAATTTCTATAGACCCACGTTCGATTTTATTCACTCTTAAATAATTACTGATGCGTTTGAGCCCTGGAGTAGAAGTAATTGTATCTAAAACAATTTTCTCATCTATTCGAGAGGACGAAGGTGTTGCAACAACTGGAACTTCTTCTTTTAAATTTTTGCTAGTTTGTGTAATTACAGGTGCTTTAGCAGGAGTAAGCGTTGCCGGCACTATTCTTTTTTTTTTCGTGCTTGACGCCGAACAACTCGAAGCAAGTACGCCACCCGCTTCAGCGAGTTGCCCAGTTAAGCACAAACGGGCAATCGTTGCATCAAACAAAGCACGTCCGCTTCCGCCCCTTCGGACTTCTCTTGCAGTTGCATCACACAGTGCAATCATGTGTGTTAATGATGCTTCATCTAAAGCTTGACCAAGAGAACTTGCTTCTTGCTTTCCTTCATCAGAAAGTTCAAGTAAAGAAGAGTCGGAGCCGCACACGCGTGCAATTAGTCCATTTCGCAGTGCAGTGGAAAGTACTTCAAGGCACCTATCAAGTGCAACTCCTGAACCAATCAAACTGTCAGCAGACGTAAAGGCAGCGCCCATATCGCAGGAGGCAATTGCAGCGCACATTGAAGTGACCGCAGTTTGTGAAGGCAAACCAAGTAGCGCTTCCATTTCGTTGGCCTCTATAGTCGTTGAACCTCCCGCAAGTAATCGGTCTAAAATAGAGAGAGAATCTCGCATAGAGCCGTTCCCCAGCCGGGCGACTGAAGCAACAACTTCAGGATCTGCTTTTACGCCTTCCTCTTTAAGGACAAAAGAAAGATGTTCAGCAATTTTTGTAGAAGGGATTGCACGAAAGTCAAAACGCTGACAACGGCTTTGAATAGTGGCAGGAACCTTATGGGGTTCGGTAGTGCAGAGAATAAATTTTACATGCGACGGCGGCTCTTCCATTGTTTTCAACAACGCATTAAATGCAGGAGTTGTCAACATGTGTACCTCATCAATAATATAGATTCGATACCGACAACGCGTTGGGGCAAGACCCGCAGCCGCAATCAAATCTCTCGCTTCTTGAACACCTCGATTGGAAGCGCCGTCAATTTCAATAACGTCCAAATCATCGCCACGCAAAATTGCGTTACCGATCGCTGTTTCTTCTGTGAGTGCATCATCGCGATTGAGTTCACGGGCGAAAATTCTCGCCATGGAGGTTTTTCCAACACCCCGAGTACCTGAAAAAAGATACGCATGTGCCGTTCGGTCTGATTCAATTGCACTTCGTAGCGTTTTTGCAATTGGCTCTTGCCCCACGATGTTCTCGAAGGTTGAAGATCTATATCGTCTTGCAAGTACTGTGTAACTCAAAATGCCCTCCTATGGCAAGTGCGCTGAGTGAGGGGAAGGACGGCCGGCTATCCAAAGCTCGCATAACGCCACTTATGGCTGCTGCGATCAAGCTCTGACCAGGTTCGCGGGCCACACGTCTATGGGACCGACCGTCCTTCCTCTCACTGATAATGGACATGATACCAAGAGTGGCACTAAATCGTAGCCAAGAAGCGTTACACTTCTCGTATGACAGAACAAACTACATCGGCTCGACCAACGGCTCTGGAACTTGAACAACAGCGAGAAAAATCAACAAAACGCCTGGTTATTTTGACGATTCGACTGCTCTTTGTCACTTTCATGTTTGCAGCTGCGATTCTGCCTTTTATCGTGGGGCTCAATACTGCTAATGTACCTATCGATGAGATCATAGTTGATCACCTTGGCCCGCTTATCTCAACAATTGCATTTGCTGTCATCGTGCTCATTATTGACATATTGACTCCAAACAAGCGCCTTTCTGCAGTGCTTGGAGTCTACCTGGGACTTGTTGTTGGTCTCTTTGCAGCACTTGCTGTTAGTTTACTCATTGATCTCATTGGAGATTCTTGGGGTCTAGAAAAAAACGCAACTGCATTTCAGTATCTAACACTACTCAAACTCGTGTCAGGCATAACGCTTTGTTATTTTGGCATCAGTATTGTGTTTACAACAAAGGACAATTTGCGACTCGTCTTGCCGTATGTTGAATTTGCTCGAAAAGTTCGAGGTATACGACCTCTACTCGTCGATACCTCCGTCCTTATTGACGGAAGAATTGAGCAACTTGCATCCTCAAAATTTATTGATGCACCGCTTGTTATTCCTCAATTCATCATCGAAGAAATGCATACACTTTCTGATTCAAACGATAAACTCAAACGGGAACGTGGGCGAAGAGGCCTTTCGATACTTTCAAATTTGAGAAACTCTGGTCAAGTGGAACTTACCATCGAGAGTTCTGAAACAACGGACCAAAGCGTTGACAGAGCATTGCTAGAATTAGCGCAGTCCAATGGATTTCGAGTTTTAACGACTGACTCGAATTTACAACAAGTCGGAACCATTGAAGGCATAACTGTGTTAAATCTTAATGACCTTTCGGTTGCAGTCAGAACGCAAGCTGTTCCGGGTGCGCATATTCAACTTGAGATTGTTCGTAAAGGCGAGAGCGAATCTCAAGGGGTTGGCTATATGCCAGACGGTACTATGGTTGTCGTTGAGGGTGCTGGTTCTCTTATTGGGCAAACAGTTGCTATTGAGGTCACGAATGCATTGCAGACTTCAGCAGGGAGAATGATCTTTGCCAACGTAGTATAGGGTGTTGCTTTTATTCCCACTCAATTGTGGCAGGGGGCTTTGAACTAATGTCATACACCACCCTGTTTACGCCTCGGACTTCATTGATGATTCGATTTGAAATTGAGGCAAGAACTTCATATGGTATCTTTGCCCAATCGGCTGTCATAAAGTCTTGCGTTTCTACTGCTCGAATTGCTACAACCGATTCATAGGTTCTGCCATCTCCCATGACACCGACTGATTGAACTGGAAGTAAAACGGCGAAGACTTGGTCTGTAGATCGGTACAGATTTGCTGCAACGATTTCTTCAAGGAGCACTTCGTCACAATCACGAAGCACCGCTAACTTAGCTTCTGTAATCTCACCTATACATCGGACAGCTAAGCCAGGTCCAGGAAACGGGTGGCGCCAGATGAGGCCATCTGGTAGACCAAGCACTTCACCAAGTTTTCTGACTTCATCTTTAAACAAATCTCGTAGAGGTTCAATAAGATCAAATCCTAGCTCTTCCGGCAAACCGCCAACATTGTGATGCAATTTTATGTTTGCAGCAGCGCCACTGTAGCCATGCCCCGATTCAATAACGTCTGGATACAGCGTGCCCTGAGCTAAAAAACGAACATCGCAATTCGAATCTTTTGTAATCTCTTCTGCAGATGTTTTAAAGCAATGAATAAAACGATGCCCAATTTTAGTTCGTTTTATCTGCGGGTCAACGACCCCATCTAAATCATCGAGAAAATCTTTCCGCGCATCAACGACACGCAAATCAATGTCAAAGTGGTCCCGGAATGTAGTTTGAACAAATGCACGTTCATTTTTACGAAGTAATCCGTTGTCAACAAATACACAAACAAGCTGGTCACCAATTGCTCTGTGTAAGAGCGCTGCAACGACTGATGAATCGACACCTCCGCTCAAACCGCAAAGCACTCGACTATCGCCGACTTGTTCGCGAATAAAGGCGCATTGTTCTTCCATAAAATCAGCCATCCGCCAAGTGCCATTGATTCCACAAATTTCATACAAGAAATTACGAAGCAATTCCACACCATGAGGTGTGTGGGTTACTTCTGGGTGGAATTGAACTCCATAAAACTGCACGGATGTATGCGCAACCGCTGCCATTGGGCAAGTTGCCGTAGAAGCAAGAATACGAAATTCTTCTCCGATGGCGTCTACTTGGTCTCCGTGACTCATCCACACTGCGGTATCTTCAGGCAAGCCATGCAGTAACCCAGCGGAATCTTTTACATGTAAGGTTGCACGACCATATTCGCGTGCATGTGCACCTTCTATTTTTCCACCGAGCATATGGCATCCAAGTTGCATGCCGTAGCAGATACCTAGAACTGGAACACCGAGATCGAATAGGCGTTCATCGCAACGAGGGGATCCCTCATTACTAACACTGCATGGGCCACCAGATAGAATTATGCCAGCCATATTGTGTTCCGCTAACTTTTCTATTGGAGTGTCTGGTGCCATAAGTAAACTAAAAGCGCCTGCTTCTCGCACTCTTCGAGCGATGAGTTGCGCGTACTGGCTACCAAAATCAAGAATAAGGACCGTTTCAGGACCTTTTTTAGAAGAAGTTTGTATAAGGTTGTTTGCCATAAGAAGCGGAAAGAGTACCATGGATGCGTGCAAAAAGACACACCCAGCCAAAATACCAAATGCACGATTGATTTTTCAACATCCCCTACCTGGTTCAAGGCTATTCGGAGCATTATTGTCTCAGCATGTACTGAGTGTGGTTTCAGCGACCGACTCGCTGGCCAAGTAGCAATGGCTGTCGATGAAGCGCTCTGCAATATCCACAGACATGGATACCAAGAAGAGCCGGGCAGAGCGAGACTTACTGCAAAAACGGCTTTCTCCCCACACCCTTCAATTTTTATTGAGATTATTGACGAAGCGGAGCAAGTTGATGCCCAAACCATTAAGTCGCGAAATCTTGAGGAAGTTCGTCCAGGCGGACTCGGCGTGCACCTTATTCAAACTATTATGGATGAGGCAACGTGGACAAAGAGAGATAGTGGCGGCATGCGACTTACTATGCGTAAAACAATACCGAATACAATAAACCCTTCTAAGACCGAAGAAACAACAATACATGAGTGAGCAAACTTTGCAAATCAACATAGAAACGCTTGATACGAGCGTAGTCGTTACGCCTGATGGAGATATTGATTTAAGTAAATCAACAGAGCTTCGCGCTCAATTGCAACCCCTACTTGCGCAACAACCTGAAAAGTTGGTTATTGACTTGCACGCCGTTCCATATATGGATTCCTCAGGTCTTGCAACACTTATCGAAGCACTTCAAATTACAAGACAACACGGCAAAAATTTCATACTGTGCAGTTTGTCTGAAGGTGTCCAATCAATTATCGCTCTCTCGCGTTTAGATGCAATTTTTGCTATCGTTTCTTCAAGAGATGAAGCACTTGCAGAGTGAAAAAGACGAATCCACTTCTATTTTTGTTCGAATACTTGAACAATGGGGTGCACTATGGATTGGTGTTTTTGAATTTCTCGGTGGCATCGCTGGCTTGTTGCTCGACGTATTCAAATGGTTGTATCGATCAATGTTTCAGAAGGAAATTCATTTTGGACGAGCCGCAGCAGTAAGTCAGATTGTACGCATCGGCTTTCGCTCAGTTGGTATTGTCTGCCTTGTCTGTGGTTGTATTGGGCTTATCCTTGCTTTTCAAATGGAGCCCCCACTATCAACGTTTGGCCAGACAGACAAAATTGCAAACATTGTCGGCGTTGCTGTGCTTCGAGAACTAGGACCATTGATCTCAGCAATCGTCTTAACTGGTTTTGCTGGTGCTGCCATTGCTGCCGAACTTGGTACGATGGTCGTTGGCGAGGAAATTGAGGCGCTAGAAGCGCAAGCACTTAATCCAGTTCGTTTCCTTGCTGTGCCTCGAGTGATCGCAACCGTGATTAGCTTGATCCTTCTCACAATCATCGGAGATGCTATTGCAATAGTAACTGCTTGCCTGGTCTCTGTTGAGATGCTTGGCGTACCGTATGAATTGTATGTAGCAAATACACTTACCCAAGTGAGTTTATCGGATTTCACTACAGGCCTTTTGAAGGCTGGCGTTTTTGGAATGATTCTTGCTTCTATTGCTTGCTACAACGGGCTTCGTGTTAGTGGCGGTGCTGCTGGAGTTGGCAAAGCTACGACTGATACAGTTGTTCAAACGATTGTGACCATCGTCCTTGCTGATTTACTGTTTACTGCAGTGTTCTACCAACTTGGTTGGAACTAAACCGTTTTGCTCGACTTGACACGAGCACTTGTCTGCTAGAAGATCCAAGCAACATGCTTAATCAAATGTAACCATAAAAAAACACCTACCCTGTTACTAGGGCAGGCGTTCTGTATTTAAGAAAACGGAAGCTTATTTAGGGTTCATAAAGATAATACTTGAAGTGAATCCGGAGTCGTCGGCATTAATATTCCAAGCCATTGGCCCAAACATTTTTGACATTGCATCTAAAAGCGCGTTTTGTCTCGCTAGACCTTGCTCTGCTTCAGCGCGCATTTCTGCAGCCATTTCAGGATCAAACTCTTCGATTTGCGCATACATTTCATCATTCATCATATCCATCGACATCGACATGGCCTTTTGCATCTGCATGACTTTTGCCATGTCACCGTAGCCCCAACCTGAGACTATATCGTGACTAACGAAAGAAGCAGCAGCATTCAAGCCATGGTCTGAACGAGATTCTTTTGGATTCGCTATTGCACGAAGGGCATTTTCAACAGAAAATTGGGAACCGACTAAAACGTATCCACCACCTACGGCGACAGAAAAAGACAAATCCATTGGCATAGGCATCATCATGCTAGCGCCAAGGTCCATTGAAAAGATTTGGTTACCCAAGAAATCCGTTGGCGATGCTCCCATTGCAGGCATAGTCATGCCGAGTACATTTGAGAGGGCTTCTTCATTTACGCATTCGGCTGCCATCATAAAGCCGATTGAATCGCCAGTATACGGCTCTGAGCCAGTTATCATAAAATGTGTTTCTGAGCCCAACGTTGACATATACATAGAAATCCCAGCTTCCATTTGTTCAATCATTTGGGAATTCATTTGCATCGCAAGCATTGGATTGGATGCAGTAACGTCCTTAACCAGTGACACAACTCTGTGAAAATCAATACTGTTTTGTGAGTACATGATTGTGTCATCAGCTACGAATAAAGGAATATCGACAGCAGGTGCCTCGGCACCAACAAGGCCCATAAGGCCATCACGACCCTCTTCCATCAGAACTGCATAGGTACATGTCAGAATGACCTCTTCAGAAGGCGCAAGAGTCATTGTCTGCGCTAGACCATCGATGTCACCAAAAATCGACTTCACTATAGGTAAAATCATCATGCCCATGCCTGAAGTATCCATTTGCATAAACGTGTCTGCAAAATTAGTCAACAGAACTCCTGTTTGCACTTCGCTTTCGGTGCCACAGCGAGTCATTAATGCATCGTATACATCATTAGTGGCGAGTGATGACTCGCTTGCATCGCCATCAATCAGAGAAAATAGCTTTGAAAAACCATCGTATTCAGTTCCAAACAAAATAAAGCCGTCTGAATGTGCAAAATACAAAGTAGATAATTCACCAAAATCCATAGGCAATTGAAGCGCATCTTCTGGAAACTCAAAATCATATTGAACTGACCAAACATCTCGACCACTAATGTCAATAAGTTCGATTTCAGTTTCGTTTGACTCTGCATATCCTTCAAAGCCTTGTTTCATCATTGTTGCAAATGCGGCATCGTCTGATTCAAGCATCGCGAACATTCCAACACCAACAGTACCCGATTCAAAATCTACTACAGGGTACAGGCCCCAACCAGCTTGGCCTTTTGGAATGGACCACGGACCACGGTCAATAGAAGCCATATCGAAAACTGCGTCATACATTTCCATTGTTTGTAAATGTGAAACGAGAACAGAAATATCATCAATTGATGCAAAAGCGATGGTATTTTCAGGCAATACTTGATCTATGCGAACGTCAGCTGCTAGCAGTGAGGACGTAAGTAATGTTGTGAGGGCAAACATAGGAAACTCCTTTATAGCAATCCTAATCTTTTATATGTAAAAACACTGTATCTATTTTATTGTATATCTGTGTTGCTGTCTTTCAACACAGCCGCTGTACCGTTTTCAGAGCGTTGAGGCGGCACTTGGTACAAATGTCCTGCATTTGGGTTTTTTTCATCGTAGGCAAATGCTTCGCGATTTCGAATAAAATCTTTGACGTACCGAGTTGGTATTGCAAAGTTAAGCGACTCCGCTGAAGTAATGCCCATGTTGGTAATACCGACGACTTCCCCGCGAGTGTTGAAAAGCGGTCCTCCCGAGTTCCCGGGATTAATTGCTGCATCAGTTTGGATGTATGTTAGGCCATCAAAACTTCGTTGCTTTGTAGAGATAACTCCTTGGCTCATTGATCGTTCCAAGCCAAGCGGATTCCCAATTGCAAATACTGTTTCGCCGACTTCGATATTTTCAGCCATCTCAAGAACAGAAAAATCAAAGGGCTTATTATCAGGATGTGCCAGTCGTAGTAATGCAAGATCAAGGTGATTGTTTACAGCAATAAGTTCAACATCTTCAATAGTTGTACGCATTAGTGTGTTATCTGCCTGAGGAATCCAGACTGTTGCACGTAAGTCAGTTTCACCTTGGACTACATGCGCATTCGTGATTGCAAAGCCATCGCCATTAAGCAACACGCCAGAGCCAAGACCACCTGGAGTTGAAACTTTAATAACAGAAGCGCCGACTCTCTTTGCTTGTACATGTGGGCTGAGTTCAGGCAATCCATCTGCAATCCGAAACATAGTGGTTGTGTCGTACGCAAGCTTCACTTCTTCAGCAGTATCAATAATTACATCGCGAATCTCAGTCATACTCATTTGGATAATCTTCGGACCTATATCAATCCAAAGCGTATTGTCTGTTCGCTTTATCACTTCGCCATGAAGCTCTCCGCCCGACAATAAAAGAACAACATCGGCTCTCGTAGTTGCCACAGATACTAAAGCAGATAACAGGGTACTTAAAAGTTTGAGTTTTTTCATTTGCATCTCCATGATCACTATATCAAAGAGCCCTGCGTGATAGCATACACAACACATTAATTTTAAGGAATTCATTCATGCTCATTCTTACAACGACTCTTCTTTCATTCCTCTTCCTTCTTCAAGATACGCCTGAATTAGGTACATATTTTGGTTTTGAAGATATCGAGATTATAAAAATTGGTGATGATGCTGGTCCTATGTACACAGGAGATGTGAATGGAGATGGATTGATGGACATTCTGGTTGTTAACAACCGAAAAAGCAGAATAGATTTGCTTTTGCAAAAACTAAATGCTTCCCCAGAAGAAGACCCCACTGTCACAAGAGCAAATAAGATACCTGAACATTGGCGTTTTGAAAAAAAACAAATTATGGTGTCCCATAGTGTTTCAGGAATTGCATTGTATGATTTCAACACAGATGGACTCACGGATATCGTATACGCCGGAAACCCATCGAACATTGTTTTTATGGAACAAATAAGTGATGGAGGTTTTAAAAAAACAAGGACGCATCGCGTTCGAAATTTAGATGCAAACAGATCAGCATTCTCGATCGCGAACTTTACTGGTGACAAAGCGCCAGAACTCATAACAATTATTAAAGGAAATATTCAGTCTTTCCCTATTGATGCTGATGCTCTTGGGAAACCAACAGTTCTTGCTACTGATGACCGAGTTGTTGCGTTTGAACTTGCCGATTACGACGGGAACGGAACAGTAGACATTTCTGGCATTGTCCCAGACAGCAGTAAACCAGTTCGACTTTGGCTTGCGCGAGATAAAAATGGCTCTCTTTCCATGGGCCCGCAACTTCGTTTCGAAATGCCACCACTGCGTGAGTTTGCTTCCGTCAAACTGCCAAATTCAACTGCAGCAAAAATGGCGATTATTGAACGTTCTTCACGGAGGATTGTTTTGTATGCCGTTGATAAAAAAGTAATCAATAGTAGTGGTGATCGTGAAGCGTCTATTGAAATACACCCCTTTCTTGGAGAAGGCAAACGTAAACAACTCATTACTGATGTCAACGGAGACGGCCTCATGGATCTCGTCGCCACAAACCCTTCAGACAACACCGTTGTTGTCTATGCACAAATACCTGGCGAGGGCCTAACATCAGGTGTTCCTTCAGCGACTCTTTCTGGTGTAGATTCAATTTCAGTTGGCGACATGAATAATGATGGGGAGAAGGATCTTTTTGTTCTTAGTGAAGACGAAGGCGTTGTGGGCAAAAGCATATTGAACAAACTTTCACTTCCATTTCCAAAACCAATTCCGTTTACAACAGGCAACACGCCTATTTCCCTTGGAACCGTTGTGCTCTCTGATGGTGCCTATGTTGCTGTTATTTCTAAGGAGAAGCGTTCATTCGTCTTAGATCTTGTGAATAATGAGGGCAAAGCCGAGACAATTGACTTGGGATCCCTGAGCCGTGGGCCAGATGAGATTGTCGGTTTCGATGCAAATCAAGATGGTAACACTGACATTCTTCTCCTTACCCGAGACAAGCCGATGAAGTTACTTTTTGCAACTGAAGACGGTTTTGACGTTCTCGATGATGATGAAATGGGCCAATACGGCTTGGTCCGTGGCGCAAGTGCGAACAATATCGCCACGCTTGATGTTGACGGCGACAACTTACTCGAGCTACTCATCGCAGACGAAAACTACGTTCGTGCAGTTCGTTATGAACCAACGCCTAGTGAGGGCGTAAGCCCTGGCTGGCAAGTCGTTACACAAATTAACATGGACGATGGCGCTTCGAACCTTGTCTCCATAGCTATTAACGGTGACGAAATTCTTGTGGCGGATAAGGAGAATGAACGGATTGTCGTCCTTTCTCAAACTGGAGAAGAGTGGACCGAAGGGGACAGCATTTTTGTCCGGGGGTATGATCTTGGCCCAATCTACGCAGGTGATTTTACTGGCGATACTGTTTCAGATATTCTGGCGATTGGAGATTCTGGCTTCGCAATAATTCAACTTTCCGGCGACCGAGTTTCATTAAATGAAATCCAATCCTGGCGAACTGACAATGAACGCCGGATGCAACACGAGTTAGCTGTAGGCGATGTGAATGGTGATGGCTACAGCGATATGATTTCGCTTGATGCCGGAGAGCAAATGCTTGAAATATTTACTTTTGCAGAAAGTGGAACCATGTTGTACGCAACTGGCTTTAAGATTTATGAAAGTAAAATATTCTCCGGTGGCGAGCCACGTGAATGGCAACCAAGCCAGGCAATTATTACCGATGTAACAAACGATGGCGACAATGATGTTCTTCTTTTGTCTCATGATAGATTGCTGCTCTACCGTCAATAAGCCTCTTATTTTTAAAAAAACAACGACTACGTCAAACGTACCACTTTTATTTTTTTAAATTGGCTGTCACTATGAAAAATTAAAAGTGAATGCGAAGAACTAGCCGTTTTCATTAAAATTTACAGAGGACAGGGCAGATTAGCGCTGTGATATAGAAATATATTCTTGTTCATGGGGTCCAACATAATCGCAACGCGGGCGAATAAGACGGTTGTCTTGAAGGTACTCAAGACAGTGCGCTGTCCAGCCAGAAACTCGACTCATAGCGAATAAT
>NZFX01000006.1 GCA_002689385.1 Phycisphaerae bacterium | reverse complement strand
CAACCATTCTTCTTGACGGAGATCGGCTTATTGTTTCGGTAAACGGCTACACGTTTTGTTTAGAGCCAACGACAGGTGCACTTGTTTGGGAGAATGAATTGAAGGGGCACGGCACAGGAATTACTTGTCTTGTGTCAACTCGGGGTAGTTCCTCTGGCGCGGTTGCGCAAGTTTCAGCAGAACAAGCGGCTGCCGCATCGAGCACGAGCTTATGAGTTTTGGACTTTCTCACGGCAAGGCGTTCGACGTTGGTGAAATCGGAATAGATATGCGTAAGCTTCCGCCAAGCAACGAGGGGCGCATTGATCCGCGTTCATGGTTTGAAGATGCAACAAAACCTTTTGAGTTAGAAATTGGTTCAGGTAAAGGTACATTTCTTTTACAAGAAGCACAAAAGCGGGTTGAGTCAAATTATTTTGGTTTTGAATGGGCGTCAGAATTTTATCGATACGCAGCAGATCGCTTACGAAGAAACCACATCTCAAATGTAAAAATGGTGCATGGTGATGCAACAGAATTTTTACAGTATTGGTGCGAAGACAATGTTGCGGACATTATTCACCTGTACTTCAGTGATCCTTGGCCAAAAACACGCCATCACAAGCGACGAGTTATTCAAGACAGTACGCTTGAAATGTTTCATCGTGTGTTAAAAAAAGGTGGCATTGTGCATGTTGTTACGGATCATGATGCTCTCTGGGAATGGGACGTAGAGCACTTTGAACGTAACACAAATCTTTTTACACAAAAACCCTTCAGCCCAGCACTCTCTGCTGGCGAAGGAGAACTGGTAGGAACGAACTTCGAGCGAAAATATAAGCGTGAAGGCAGACCATTTCACGCAACAACATTAGTGAAGGTGGATTAATGCATCGAGAAGGAATAAATGACAACAACGTGCAGCCAGAAGATATTCTTTGTGATTTCTGCGGTAACACTGCGTGGGCAAACGATATCCCATGTGTCGAGGGGCACCAGGGAAGTATTGTGTGTGGAAATTGTTTGACTGTGGCGTACACAGAATTGGTCCTAGCAGAAGCGGGAGCTTCCACAGAGGAGACATGCAGAATGTGTCTAGAACATCGTGATGACCCAGTCTGGGCGGGGGCTGTTGAGCCTGTCGCTTCGATCTGTAAGCGTTGTGCGAAACAAGCATCTGCAGTATTGAATAAATCAAAACAGTGGGAATGGGCAAAGCCCGCCCCTTAACAACCATAAACGACCCGCAGGGTCGTTATCATGGTACGAATGGGAAAACGTGTAAGCTTAGCCAACAAGTGCCTCGCAATATTCGGGACCGCGAATGTCATTATCATCACATGCTTATTGGGTGTTCTTTGGGTAAGTTCATCAGCGCTTGTTCAGGACTACCAACTGGAGGTTGCAAGGCAACTGGCTGACGTTTGGATTAACTCGCAAGTGAAAGCCGAAGTTTTCGAGGGCGACGATGTCAATATACATCTCGTGCGTGTTGATGATATAGGTCAAAGTGGAAACACGTTTGTGGAACGTGCACTTGCAAAATTTGAATCAAACGAGGGCAAGGTAGAAGAATTTTATGATGTGTACGACCGAGACCAGCATAACTATTTTCAGTATGCAAAACCTATTACAAAATCACAAACTGGTTCAATACGAAAAGAGGGTGTGACGGATTTTGGGTCTGGCGTGAACGCACCAAGTGTTTCCGATCCACTAGAAGCCATTTTGGTTATCCGAAGAAAATCAACTTTTGCAAAAGAACAACTTGGCGATACAAGAGCGCTGATTATTATTGCAGGAATTGTTGGCAGTTTGATTTCAGTTCTTGTTTACTACTTTATTTTTCACCGTTTGATTTTTTCACCAGTTAGAAAATTACGTCGCGTTTCAGAGCGCGTGCAAGATGGAGATTTGACTGCACGGTCATCATTGCAGACTGGTGATGAATTTGAAGAACTTTCAAATGCATTTAATGAAATGCTCGACCGAATGGAGAAAGATCAGCAGCGTCTTCAAAAAATGAATGTTTCGCTTGACCTTAAAGTAGAGGAACTCGCCGAAGTAAATGTTGGATTATTCGAATCGGGAAGATTGAAGAATGCATTCATTGCAAATGTCAGTCACGAGCTTCGCACTCCACTCAATTCTATCATTGGTTTTGCGGAACTCCTTGAAGGCATGTCGATTGAATCGGAAAAGGAAAAGGAAAAACGCATCAGGTACCTTCGGAACATATTGACTAGTGGACGTTCATTGCTAGATATGATTAACGAATTGCTTGATATGGCAAAAATTGAATCAGGAAGAATGGAAGTGAATCCTGAGCCAACAAGCTTAACGGATTTACTTGAGGGACTCGTCGGTATTATGCGTCCACAATCAAAGGTGAAAAGCCTTGTGCTTGATCTTAAACTTGAATCTGGATTGCCATCAGTACAAACAGACCCAGGAAAGCTTCAGCAAATTTTATACAATTTCCTTTCGAATGCTATTAAATTTTCACCTTCGGACTCGTTGGTTACTATTACAGCAAACAGACTTCAAGAATACGGCGAGCCACCATTAATTCGGATAATGGTGAAAGATGCTGGGCCGGGCATTCCTGAGGATATGTTGGAAATGGTGTTCGAGAAATTTAGACAAGTCGACGCAACGCATACAAAAGAACATTCTGGGACTGGTCTTGGGCTTGCGATATGCCGCGAACTTTCAGAATTACTTCACGCCAAATTAGGGGTCCTATCCACTGTTGGGCAAGGATCTTCTTTTTACGTAGATGTCCCAGAAGTATTTGCTTCAGAAACCCAGGAACCATTGATGCCAACATGAATATTTCACTCGAAACATTTTTACTTGGAATGAAAAGTTTGCGATTGCATGCTCTTCGTTCTGTTCTGACTAGCTTAGGAATCATTCTAGGTGTGGCATCGGTCATCGTTATGGTTTCAATTGGCGAAGGCAATAAGCAAAGTGCCTTGCGCGCAATTCAGTCGCTCGGTGCAACGAACATTATTGTTCGTTCTCAGCGGCCACCGGAGTCTCAATCTGTCGGTTCGCAAAGACGGTCGTTTGTGGCAAAATTTGGCATGACAGCAGAAGATTTGAAACGGCTTGATACATTTATCCCTGCAGATACGATTATCCCATTGAAGTCGGTTGGTTCAGAAATTTCCCGTGGTGCTTCAAGGACCACAAGCCAAACATTCGGCACAACACCCGCACTAAAAAATGCAGCAAATCTTCGCGTGAAGGCGGGTGGCCGGTATTTGCTTGAAGAAGATTTGACGCGAAGGGCACCAGTAGCGGTCATTGGTTCAGAAATTGAAAAATTATTTTTCCCGCTTTCTGATCCAGTTGGACAAATTTTGAGAATCGACACTAGGGTATTCACTATTATTGGTGTTCTTGAACCGGTTGGCTTAGCAGGCGGTGCAGGTTCTGCACTTGTTGGGCGAGATTTAAACAAGGATGTGCATGTTCCACTAACTACGGCGAAGCTTGAATTTGGGGATATTGTTGTTCGTCGGCAGTCGGGTTCTTTTAGTGGCGAAGAAGTTGAAATTTCCGAAATCTATTTAACGGCACCCTCAACGGACGCTGTTGTTCCAATGGCAGACCATATTCGAAACGTGATGAAAGTGGGTCATCCAAAGTTGCAAGATGTCGAAATCATTGTGCCGTGGGAACTTTTAGAAAATGTTCGGCGAACTACTGCAACGATGAATATCTTATTGACTGCAATTGCAGCAATTAGTCTGCTCGTTGGCGGAATAGGCATCATGAACATTATGCTTGCAACGGTTGTTGAACGCACGCGTGAGATTGGCATACGAAGAGCAGTGGGCGCATCGAGAAGTGATATTGCAATTCAGTTTTTGATTGAAACTGGCAGCATGAGTTGTGTTGGCGGAATTATGGGAATAGTCCTTGGTGTTGGTATCTCGATTGGGCTCGAATCATTCTTGCCTTGGCTGTTAAGCCTTTCTATATTTAGTAGTATTGGAGATGTTGGTGTTGGACTCGAAACACAAATTACCGGGTGGTCAATAGTGGTTTCATTTTTAGTTGCCGCAGGAACTGGCCTCGTGTTTGGTATTTACCCAGCAATTATCGCAAGTAAACAAGATCCGATTGTTGCTTTGCGTCACGATTAAAATTTTCAGGAGGTCGCTATGTTCGCAGTTGCACTTTTACTTTTATCTTTTCAGACAGTGGAAAAAACTCACACTGTAACGACTGATGATTATTTTTCATTGTCGTATCTTTCAAGTTGTGCAGTTTCGCCAAGTGGTTCGTATGCAGCGTGGACGGAAGGCCGTTGGGATGAAGACCTCGATAAGCGGAATACGGATATTTGGATTGTCGACACGAATGTTCCAAATGCGACACCACTACGCTTGACGTTTGATGAAGCGTATGATGGATCATTGCAGTGGGCGGAAAACGATGCCTGGTTGTACTTTTCATCTCGCCGCGGTAGCAAGAGTGACGATGTGCCACGCAATGGCAAAAAACAAGTTTGGCGAATAAAACCCAACGGATCACAATTGATGGCGGTGACTCGGCTTGAAAGCGGCGTGGAAGAATGGTCATTAAGTAGTGATGGCAATCGTGTTTATTACGTAATCAGTGATGAAGAACAGGTTGATGATGATTGGAAAAGACTCCGCAAGGAACATGATGACTTGGTGTACGGGCACGGGCTTGTTGATTACTCTGAACTTTGGAAACTCGATTTAGTGACCTGGAAACATTCATTGCTGTGGGACGAGGACCGCGTCATTAAGTATTTTTCTCCTTCGCCAGATGCGACGGAGATTGCAATTATTACAACACCAGATACACGGCTTATTACAAATGAGGGATGGTCTGAATTGGGAATTTACGATGTTGCGACAAAAGAAACAAACGTACTAAAGGATACGCTTTGGCGCGCAGATGCACCTTCCCCGTATGGCTGGGTTGAGTCACCAGAATGGTCATCGGATGGAACACGAATCGCATTCTCTGTTGATTTTGATGGGTACCCGCGTAACATGTTTGTTGCGACGTTTGGCGACGATGAAACGCAGATTCAAAAAGTCCACCGCGCACTAAACGACACGCTAGGTACTTCACCAGTGTGGGCACCTAACAGAAACGACTTGCTCTACATAGCTGAACGAGGAACAATTCGCCCGCTGTTACGAGTTGCGAATGTTGGCAATGGTAATCAAGGTGAAACAACAGAAGTTATTTCAAACGGGTTGCTCTGTTGGGACTTTTCGATCGCAAGATATACGGGTGAGTGTATTGCGGTTGTGGGTACACAAAGCACGTTGACGGCAGTTGTTCGTGTTGAAGAAGCAAGCTCAGCTCTTGAGCTTGCTAATCCAAACAGCCACACATCGAATTGGAAATTTCCGAATATAGAAGTTGTGCAGTGGACGGCAAATGATGGCACGGTTATTGAGGGTGTTCTTGAATTGCCGTATGGCTACAAAATTAATAGCGATCCTCCACTTCCAATGTACGTGCACTTGCATGGCGGGCCTACTTCGACCGTGTCAAAAGCCCTAGATTTTTCAATGTACGGAAGAGGTTTGTACTCAAGCGATGGCTGGGCTGTCTTTAGTCCAAACTATCGTGGGTCCACTGGCTACGGTGATGCGTTTGTAACGGACCTCATAGGTAGAGAAAATGACATTGAAGTATCTGACATCCTCGCAGGGGTAGATGCAATGATTGCTCGAAACATTGCAGATCCAGACAAACTCGCAGTTGGTGGTTGGAGTAACGGGGGCTATTTAACTAACTGCATTATTGCCGAAACAGATCGATTTAAAGTGGCAAGTAGTGGTGCAGGTGTATTTGAACAAACCATGCAGTGGTCCATCGAGGATACGCCAGGTCACGTTGTAAATTATGCGCAAGGGTTGCCATGGGAAGTTGCAGACGAATTACAGCGTATGTCACCGTTATTCGAGGCGGACAACATTACAACGCCAACGATTATTCACGTGGGTGCTGGTGATGCTCGCGTTCCTGCAGAACAATCTAAGGCACTGTTCCGCGCTTTGCACGATTACCTTGATGTTCCAACGCAGCTCATTCTGTACCCGGGTACTGGTCACGGTTTATCAAAACTATCGCACCGAAAAGCCAAAATAGAATGGGACAAAGCGTGGCTTAATCACTGGATTAATCTACCCACGGTAGATAAAACGGGTTATTGATTTGCTTTTACTCGGGGATACTTAATTATTGTGGGTGGTTACCGAAGTGCGGTCACCATTGAATTGCACCGAGCGTGTAGGCATGCCTTCCGGTTTGGTTGGTGCGAAAGAATAACCACCAAGCTGTCTATGGACAAAGTTTGGAGCTTGAACGATTAAGGTTTCGTTGTAATTCGTTATGGTGCAAGGTCCACCATTTTGTTCCCAAACTTCGGGCTCAACAAACTTGGTTATTTTTTCAATGACGGCATCTATGCGTTGTTGTTTTTGTACAGCCGATTCAATGCCGCCTGTGCCGTTTCTTTGGTTAGTGGTTGAAAAATTCTTCAAGTTAAAAACCAAGTCTATGATTGGGTAGGTTTCAATTCTCTGAAACTGTTTTTGCGATAGTTTGTTTTTTAAACCAATTTCAATAATACCATCACGAAGTTGCCACGCCGCTTCGTGTTCTTCGCTTCCTAGCTGCTGTACAATTCGGTTTAACACGACTACTGCCGGCTGATTTCGGAGTTGCAATGAAACTGTTTTTTCACGTTCACAGCCATCACCAGCATCTTTTGCCCAGTACACCATCATGAGAACATTAAGTTCCTGAGCAAGGGTATCCAGTACAGCCTCAGCTTCAATTTCATCTATCTGTATTGTTAGGTCGTTGTACACCAAAGACCCAAGGTTCTCTGCATCAGGATGCACAAGAAACATTGCGAGAATAAGTGTGATAGCAATTTTCATGCCTTAAGTATACGCGTCAACGATGTTTTGTAATGGCCTCAACCCGCACAGACTGAAATGAAAACTGCATAGAAGCGCTAAAAATCAAATAAAAGCGGTGCTTGCAAAAGAAAATACGTATTAGCACTTGCAACATTAAAAAATCAGTGCATGATAAAGGTGTCCGAGAGACAAACGAACGAAATTTAGAGAAGAGGTTTAACTAGAGAGATGCGAATGCTGAAGCATGCAACAGAGATGACGCGCCATAGACGCAAGCTTGCCTTGCTGACCGTGTTAACTTTTTTAGCCCTGTGCTAAAAACTTCAGCGCTCCCGATGTATCGAGAAGAGAGAAGAAAAGAGGCCCGTTTCATAGAAACGGGCCGCGCTCTTTTGTACTAGAAAGAACTGTGTTTTACAGTTCGATTTTGTCGGTACCAAGGGCACCGTGATCATCCATACCACCACGTGCCGGTGCATCGCCTTTGGGCATGTGTGCTTCCCAATTTTCTTCAACATCTTCACCAGACAATGCGCGCTTGAGTGACAGACCAATTTTTCGGTCATCAAGGTCTACGCGGAGAATCTTAACGTTGACTTCTTCACCTGCTTTGACAATATCTTGTGGGCTGTCCACTTTCTTGTCAGCAAGTTCGGAGATGTGAAGGAGGCCTTCAAGACCGTTCTCAAGTTCAACAAAGACGCCGAAGTTTGTAATCTTGGTAACAACACCGTGCACAACCATACCGGGCTTGTACGCTTCTGGAATTGCGTTTTGCCATGGATCTTCGTGCATTTGTTTCATACCAAGTGAGATGCGTTGCTTTTCTTGATCAATTTCAAGGACCATACACTCGACTTCGTCATTCTTTTTATACTTCTCGTTTGGATGAGCGATTTTCTCTGTCCATGAGATGTCGCTAACGTGGAGCAAGCCATCGATGCCTGGTTCGATTTCGACAAATGCGCCATAGTTTGTGAGGTTACGCACGGCACCAGAGACAATTGTTCCGATTGGGTACTTCTCAGCAACAATTTCCCATGGGTTCGATTCAACCTGTTTCATGCCAAGTGAAATTTCGTGCTTGTCCTTATCGATGTCGAGTACTATTACATCGATTTCATCACCAGGTGCAACAATTTCGCTTGGGTGGTTGATTCGTTTGCGCCATGACATTTCTGAAACATGAACAAGGCCTTCTACGCCGTCCTCAAGATGCACAAAGGCACCATAACTGACGAGGTTGACAACTTTGCCTGTAACTCGTGTTTGCACGGGGAATCGACCTTCGATATCGTCCCATGGCGACGCTTCTTTTTGCTTGAGTCCAAGCGCAATTTTCTCTGTGTCGAAGTCGACTTTGAGAACCTTGACTTCGATCTTGTCGCCAGTCTTACACATATCGCTTGGATGCTTAATGCGGCCCCAACTCATGTCAGTAACGTGCAATAAGCCGTCAATACCACCAAGGTCAACGAACGCACCAAACTCAGCAACGTTTGTAACCTTGCCGATGATGACGTCGCCTTCACTTATTGTATTGAGCAATCGTTGTTTCGCTTCATCACGTTCGTTTTCGATCAGTGTTCGACGACTGATAACGATGTTGCGGCGAGGTTCATCAATTTTCAAGATCTCAGCACGAATTGTTTTGCCGAGGAATTCATTAACGTCACCAGGACGGCGAACGTCAATTTGCGAAGCAGGGAGGAATGCAGGCACGCCAATATCAACAAGGATACCACCTTTAATTCTTCGTATACCTTTACCCTCAACAATGTCGCCTTCGTTGTATGTTTCAAGAACTTTTTCCCAGTTACGAATGCGGTCTGCTTTTCGTTTGGATAACTTAACGATGCCGTTTTCATCTTCGAGATCTTCAAGAATAACTTCGATTTCAGTACCGGATTCAAGTGTATCCCAGTCGTCAAATTCGCTTTTGTGAATGAGGCCTTCAGATTTGAGGCCGACGTCGATGACAGCATCATCACCGGCCTTGCCAACGATTTTGCCCTTGAGCATATTTCCTGGAATGAATTGTTGGATTTCACTCGAGATGAGTGTATCCATATTTCCTTCTGCAACTTCTTGGCCAAGGGAGGCCGTAATCATTGCATCGATTTCATCGAAATCGATTCCTATATCCGCGATTAGGTTGTAATCTACCATGTGGGTTTGCGACATTTCAAACTTGGCCACGCGGTCGCTGCCGTGGTTGCTTTTGTGAGCCAGCGATTCCTTTGCACTACGTTGTGCAACATTTAATCGAATGCCGGGGGTTCACATGCCTGCTGAAATAACAGGCGAGCCGTGCATATTACCAAAATAGAAGCGCAATTGGAACTACTTATTGCTGGATAAGTTTGCTTTTGCAAGCAAAATGAAGCCAATTCCACCTATTGCGGATAACGAGGCTCCTACATAGAACACAATTGGCCCCGCTTGGTAGCCGTATGACAGCATAGTGGAATAAACAATCATCCCAAACGCAGGGGCAAACAGCCCTCTGATTCCTGTTAACGTGACGTGCAACCCCATGTATCTGCCAGATTGTTCCACGGGCGCATAGTCTTGATGACCAAGATTCCACGCTAACACCCCGCCCCCAAAACCAATTCCGCGAATCCCTGCACCGACCCAAAGACCAGCTAGCGAGTGTGTTGCGATACTGATTCCAATACAAAGTGACGAAACAACAAAGAACCAGCTGTGGATGGAACGGAACGAAAGCACGTGCATCTTGTCAAGAAGTTTCGCCCAGAACAACGTGCTTAAGGGAATCATTAACATTGGAATGGTCGACACAATTAAGATTTCACCAAGGTAACTCAGTGAAAATTGGTCACTCAAAATTATGACAAGCGGGGCGGTTAGCATTAAGTTGCCCACGCCAAAGATAAATTGACATGCCATATATTTTGCAAATGCGCGGTCTTCGAAAAGCAAATCAAATGTTTTCCAAGGAAGATACGAGACATGGTGTGGTGAACCTTGTTCGTCTTGCAAAATTTCTCGATGCCCCTCAACGCGCATTTTGCTGTAAATCCATGCGCCAAGAACACCGAAACTTGCAGCAACTGGGTACACCCAGCGGATAGCGTTTTCATTTAAATCCATCGCTTCACCAACGCCAAATCCAACTGATGCAAGGACGAGTGCTTGAACGGTTGCGATTCGACCTGCAACAAAGGCGCGGCTTGTTCGTGGGTAGTTAGCTTGCCAAACAGTGGTGCGCAATGTGACGATGCCTGTATAACAAACGCGCGTACCAATGACGCAAAACAAAAGAAGGCCAAGGCCAAAGGGTGTGTGCGGAACAAGGGCGACAGTGCCTACAAGAAGAACGCACACAATTTTTAATGCTGTGATAAAACGAATTTTGTGTTTACCGTGGCTAAGTGCTGCCCAGAGGAAACTTGTAATACTCGCAAATCCTTGTGCAGCAGCGAGTGCGGCAACGGACCAATCAAGTATAGATTGCTCAACGACACCATCAAACATTCTTTTTGTTAACACACCAACAACTCCACCTTCGATAGCGCCCATCATCATTGGCAAAAATGCCCATGCAATAAGTTCACGAGTGTGCTGTGCTTTGGACGAGGTTTTCAAAAAATATCCTTGCGGTGCATAATGAGCATGGTATTGTATGAGTGTCAGCAAATGAAGTCGTCGTGCGATGTGCACGCAGTGTGTATGTGCTCGATCCTATCGAACCCTAAGGGGTCGTTGAAAGCTGCATCGATAGTCATGCCTCACAGTGTTACTGGAGTGGAAGACTTGGAATGATGGCATACGACCCCACCTTCTGGTACTGGGTTTGAGCTCACCTACTGTGTGTGCGTCGCACGGCGACTTTTTAGCAACTCTGAGCCAGAAAAAAAAACGACCCGCGGGGTCGTTTCTCAATAGATATTATATGTTGTTACACCCAGCGTTTGCCCGTGTTTGCGTCGATTGCAGCAATAGCCATACCTTTGAGTAGTGCTGTGTCGATTTCAAAATCTTTCCCAACGATTGGACCATCGGCAGTTAGCCGCGTGAGTTCAATAACCATTCCGTCAGTTGTAGTTCCTTGGATGATAATTTCTTCATCATCTTCAAGATCAATACCCATGACAAATCCGTTACCGAATCGTTCGTTCAAGGCAATACGAAGATAGCCCGAGGCGCCACCCGTTTCGCGTTCGAGTTGTGTTACTTGGCAGTATGGATTTCCGACAAACTCACCGAATTTGTGACCTACTAATTCTGCAAATGCAGTATTTGTCGCGCTGTTGAGTGCAAGTTGTGCGCTACGGTTAGCTTTGCGCTGTGCATCAAGCGTAATGACGGCAAGTACTACGGCAACACCAAAAAGTACAACTGCGGCGGTTCGCCAGACGGTTACATTTTTTGAAGAACCGAATTGTGCTTGTGCTGCGCTTGCTCGTGCACCAATAAGTGCCAACGGTGCGAGTCGCTGTGCCTCTTGGTCTGCAGTCTTTGCAACAGCATGAAGAACGCGATGGCGTAATTCTGCTGTTGGGTTTTCATTTGGTAAAAGCGAGTCATCAAGGGCGAACTTTTCCTGGAGGCGAATAATTTCTTCTTGAATAGATGCTGGCGCATCGTGGAACGAACGAGTAAACAAATCTGCTTCAATTGGCTCAAGCAAGCCGTGTGCTTCAAGAACTGCGAGCTCAAGGAGTTGCTTATAGTTGTGTGTTTTGTTCGACATGGTCTTTTTCTATCGGTAATCGTGGCCTAACTTTGAGAGCCCTTCTTAAAGTTGAGCAGAGATATCTTTGTTTTCTTGCTCTCGTAATCGAAGCAAACCACGGCTGAGTGCCGACTTCACCGTTCCAAGCGGCGCATCTAACTGTTTGCTCACTTCACGTAAAGTGAACCCATGAAAATATGCTCGTTCTATAACTGTCCTTTGCATTTCTGGAAGCGTTTGTAAGGCTTGCCAGAGTAGAGCGTTGCGTTCATGTACAAGAGTATTCGACGGCAGGGGCGTTTCGGTTGCAGAAACCTCATGATGTTCTGCAAATTCTTGCTGTTTGGGGCGGATGGTTTTTCGACGAATTCGGTCAATCAAGTGACGTCTGGTAATAAGCATTACCCAAGTCACTAGCTTGGCTTTTCTTGGGTCAAATCGGTCTGCGGTCTTCCATAAACGCACAAATACCTCTTGGACCGCGTCCTCAGCTTCTGCATTATTGGACAAAAATTGTAAAGAAAGTTTGAAAACAAGTGCGCAGTATCGATCGTACAGTTCGGCAACGGCATCTTCTTCGCCAAGGGCAACTCGGCGCATTAATCTGTAATCTGGTTCTTCGTTGGGCAAAATGCTCTCCTGCGCTAATACTGCTTGTGTGCCGTTTAAAAACCTAACAAAAAAAGTGGTATTGTGAGACGCAAATTGGAGTGTAACGTTTTATTACAGAAGTTTTCAGTTTATTATCGCTTTTTTATGGAATTAGATTATGCTATATATACGCCGTAGAGATACTGGCCATACTTATGACAAATCAGAAACGAACTTTCAACACCACAAAACAGCGTTTGTCTTCGCGCAAACGGCGTGGCTTTAGTTTGCTCGAACTGATTGTCGTTATTAGCATTACAACGTTATTAATGGGCTTGTTAATGCCAGCTCTATCTTCCGTGCGTGAAAACGCATGGCGTGTGGTTTGCGGTTCAAATCAGCGACAACTCGGTCAAGCATTAACAATGTACAGCGCGGATCGCCGTAACCGTCTTCCGATTTCAAGCGTGCTCGATCTTCCTGAACCAGACCCGACATTATTGTCACTAGTTCGAAGTGGCATGCGAGAAACTTCGTCTTCAAGCTTTACGGTATCTAGCTTCAGAACTGTTCCAGAACCACTTAAACAATCCGACTGGGATGGGCTTGGTCATTTATATAAATGGCATTACTGTGGAAGTTCAGAATCATTTTATTGTCCAAGCCATAAGGGTAACCATACACACGAAGAGTGTATGGACAAGTGGGATACCAAATCCAACGACGAACCTTTGTATGCAAACTACCAATATGTAGGACATAAAGATTGGAGAACGGGCGCTACTCGGTCTCTCTTGCAAGGCAACAAACTCATTCTTGTTACCGATAGCATGCGAACAAAAGTAGATTTTAATCACGGCGTTGGGTACAACGAACTTCGTGGTGATGGTTCTGTTTCTTGGAAAGATAACGTCACCGTTCGAACTCAGCTGTCTTCCGATATACCATCTGATTTTGATGAGATGCGTACCTTGGATGACCTTATTTACGACATTTTCTCGAAGTAAATCATTTTCTACAACAAAAATTAGCGGGAAACAATCGTAGATATCTGTACGCAGTGTCTTCCAATGTGTGGGTTGACAAGTTGGTAGGACGTGCATGCAACACGTTTACCCAAAAGCACATGGTCAATGTGGTACAACGGGTAACTTGCCGGGTATGAAGCAAGGAGACCAAAGCCGCCCTCATTACTCGCATTATCTAAATTAGGAAACATAGTTTTCATGGCGTACGAATCCCTGGTCATATTAAAATCCCCAAGGACAATGTCTGGTTTTTGAACGTCGATGGAATGCAGTAATCGCAGAGTTCGTTTCGCTGTTTCGATTCTTGGCACATCAAAAGCGGAAGGCAAATCGATTGCCCATACAATGAGTTCTCTTCCAATCGAATTGGTTGCGTCAATTGTAAATTGAGAAATGTATATGCCTTCAGAAGCAATAAGTGTTCGTGCTTCTAAGACGGGTAGTTTTGTTAGAAGCGTAAAGGGACCATTGATAACACGTTTGTTGTTTACCCCGAGCCATTCCTTTATGCTTGGCTCACCACGGACATGCCAACCGTGTGTCAAAATGGTTATGTCTCCATCGTATGAAATGAGTTTGTCTGCAGATTCCTTAGAAACTTTTTCTTTAGGATGGCTCATGGTCCAGCAGACAACCCGAAGACCTTTCGTTTTGTTCTGCTCT
>NZFX01000005.1 GCA_002689385.1 Phycisphaerae bacterium | reverse complement strand
GGGGGAAGGCTTGGCAAAGCCAAAGTAATTTCTCTTTTTGCATGTGTCCTATTTACATTAGTGTTAGTTTTTGTTCTAAAGATAAATAGTAGCCATATTGGAATTATTATTCCTTCTTCCGCTACTGCTGGACAAGAAGAAGTGATAGAAGAAGTCGACAAAGGTGGAATTCGTGTAGCCACCTTATTGCCATTTGCGGCAGACCAGTTAATTGCAATGGGCTGCGATCCTGTTTGTGTGCCTAAGATAAGTGGCGAAACACCAACTGAATGGGAGGGCATTCCTGAAGTTCAACTAGATCATAGTATAGGTCCAAACTTAGAAGAACTAATTGCAGTTAATCCAGATGTTATTATCACTGGAAGTACATATGCTCAATTTATGCCACAAATCGAATCGATTACTCATGCGGATGTTGTTTTTATGGACATCAATTCTATTGATAGTGTTCAAGACCATATTCGCAGGCTAAGCGAGATTATAGGAGAGCCTAATAAAGGGCAAGAAATGATTCGTAAAATTAATCTTGATATCGGATCCGCGATATCAGTGGAGGATAAACCTCGGGTTTTGGCGTTGTTTGGAACTCCAGCATCTTTTTACGCATTTTTGCCTAGTAGTTATTTAGGAGATTTAATTAATCATTCGGGTGGAGAACTTGGGCCTTCTGGCCTGACTTCACATAAAATTTATGCCGGGCTTGCTCCTCTGAGTATGGAGATGGTTATAGCGTTTGAACCAGATATTCTTTTCGTTCTATTCCATGGACCAGTAGAAACATCAAGATCGCTGTTCGAAAATGATCCGCTTTGGGGCGCGCTTGATTCAGTTAAAAATAATCATATGTATTTTCTTGAGGATGATCGTTATGTTATGCGCCCAGGATCTAATCTTTATGGTTCTATAAATGAGATCAAGGGTTATATAAATAATTACACAGCGAATATTATTGCTAACTGATATCAGAGATTGCAACGATTTTTTCTAAGATAATGAAACCTCCATCTTCATTTAAAGTGATTTTAAAAGCACTTATAGTTATTGCTACTGTGAGTATTGGCGTTATATGTTCGATGGCCTTTGGAGCTGTTGAAATACCAATAAGTAATGTTTTTCAAATTCTTAGTGATTCGCCAGACCCGATTTATAAGCAAATCATTCTTGAATCTAGGCTACCACGTGCATGTGCTGCTATTTTAGTCGGCGCTAATTTAGCTATCTCTGGTGCATTGCTACAGACTGTTACTAGAAATCCCTTGGCAGACCCAGGATTAATTGGAGTTACAGCGGGTGCAGCACTTGCAGCAGTTTTGGTTTTAGCGGTAGTACCATCTTCAGCTGTATTGCTTCCCGTTGCGGCATTTGTTGGAGCGATGTTATCCGCAGTTCTTGTTTACACTGTTTCATGGCGTCCAGGCGCAGGTTCTTCCCCTATGCGAATGATTCTTGCAGGAGTTGCAATCAATGCCGTATTAGGTGCTGTTATTGGGTTTTTAATGACGGCTTTTGCTGACCGAATTCCAGCAATTGTATTTTGGACTTCTGGTTCTTTTAATGGTAGAGGGTGGACTCATGTCGAAATGATTTGGCCCTATAGTTTAGTTGGGCTTCTTATCGCTTTATGGTTACGGCCAAGGCTTAGTGTTATGGAATTGGGAGACGATGCCGCTAGCACTATGGGCATTCCTGTTGAACGAACTCGGTTAATTGCTTTTGCAGCAGCAGCATTACTTGCAGGTTCCGCCGCAAGTGTTGCTGGTCTTGTCGGATTTGTAGGTTTGGTTGTTCCACATTTAATGCGATTGCTTCTTGGTTCAAATAAGGGCTTGATACCGTTATCAGCAATAGCGGGTGGTTCAATGCTTCTCTGGTCTGATCTTATTGCTCGGTTGACTTTGGCGCCTGCAGAGATTCCTGTTGGTGTGGTGACAGGACTTATTGGTGGGCCATATTTTATCTACCTGATGTATAAGGTGAGGTGGCTAAGATGAGTATTCGTATAAATGACTTGCATGTGCAATTAGCCAATAATACTATTCTTAAAGGTATAGATTTATCAATAGCCGCAGGAGAAAAAGTTGCCATAGTTGGTCCAAATGGATGTGGCAAATCAACTCTGCTAAGAACAATTGCAGGCATAATTAAACCTATTCGGGGTAAAATACTTATCGATGATGAGGTTATCCATAAGTATCCACGTAAGTCCTTTGCGAAGAAGTTGGGCCTATTAAGTCAATCTGATGTTATACCAACAATGACGACCGTCTATGATTATGTTGCTTCGGGAAGGTACCCGTATCGAAGTTATTTTAATAATAGTTATTTCGCTGATGAATCTGCAATTCAACGCGCTATTTCTTTATGCGAGATTAAACATTTAGAATCACGTTTAGTCGAAAGCTTGTCAGGCGGGGAACGAAAGCGGGTGCGCATCGCTACGCTTTTAACTCAATCGCCTTCTTATATGCTCTTAGACGAACCTTTGAATGCATTAGATTTAGAACATCAGTATGCTCTTTTAAGTTTGCTCGAAGCGCTCAATTCTAAAGAACATACTATTATTGTAGTTTTGCACAATTTAGAGTTAGCTATGCGAAGTTTTAATCGTTTAGTTGTGATTCAAGAAGGCAATTTGATTGCCGATGGCCAGCCGGATGAAATTATTACAACTGAATTGCTTCATTCTGTTTTTAATATTGATGCAATAGTGAAGCGTGAAGCAGAATCAAATCAGCCATTAATCATCTATAGAAATTGCCCAATATCTTTAGATCGTTAAGCTATATTTCAACACCTCAAAGCATTAGCATATTAGGTTCGAATGGTATATACTATTTAGTTCACCATTAATTTAAAACAGGAGTTTATATGGAAAATCACGGACACCATCACGGCCAAATGCCAAAAGCAACAGGGTTTCATTTGAAATTAAAAGAGGGCACTCAGGCTCTTCACGATGATGCGGAAGCAGGTAGTTTTCAAGTAAGAATGGTTGAAGGCAATTTAGCAAGAGCAGAGTTTTCCACATTCTTATGCCAGATGCATCACGTTCACTCGATATTAGATCCAAGTCTAGAATCAGCAGCTGAGAGCGATAGCAGAGTAAGTCAGATTTTTGAAAAATCGCATTTGCGAAAATTACGTATCGAACAAGATTTGGAAGATTTAGGATGCTCTGAGATGCAGGATGTCCTTCCATCAACTCTTCGTTTTACTACTTACATCAATAAGATGTCAGAAAAGAGTGCTACTTCACTCATTGGTTTTTTGTATGTAAAAGAAGGCGCTACAAATGGCAACAAATTTATTGCTAAGAAATTACGCGCTACGATGGGGCTAGGTGATGATAAGGCAATGGGCTATTTAGATCCACATGGAGAAGATCAACGACGTTGCTGGAATGCTTTTAAGCAAAACTTGAATCAATTGGATCTAACTGATGATGAACAAGCAGAATGTGTCGAAGTTGCGCAAGAAACATTCAGAATGGTCATGGATGTTTCAAAAGAAGTGGATAGTTTAAACACAGCATCTGTGTGATAGTTTAATTTTCAAACATTTAAAAAAGCGCCTCTTTAGAGGGGCTTTTTTAAATGTTTTATTATTTTTCAAAAACCAGGAGAAAACGCAAGTTCTATTTGTTATAAAATATTGCCGTCATCGTCGACAGTCCAAGTATCAGCAAGCGCTGCACTTGTTAGGAGCATCGAGATGTGTAAAAGGAGATTGAGTTATGCGAGACATAATAGCAGTGCTGGCTGGATGGATTACCGGCATGGTTGCAAACATGCTTTTTACTATGTTTAATCTTGCAATGTATCCAATGCCAGAGGGAGTAGTATTTGGTGATAATCAGGATTTTTCTTCCTACTTGGAATCGTTGCCTGTATTTGCTTTCTTGATTATTCTTGTGGCTCATTTAAGCCAGGCATTTTTTGGGGGCCTTATTGCAGCAACAATAAGTAGGAAAAGACCTGTTACAGTTGCCATGATCATTGGAATTCTTTCGCTGATTGGCGGCCTTTTGAATATTCAAAGTATTTCACTACCCACATGGATGTGGATTGAGATTCCACTGTATCCAATTGTCGCATTCCTTTCAGCTAAAATAATTTTATCCTTTGAAAAAACTTACCAGTAACAAAGGTTCAATCTTAGGAAATAGCGTTCTTCTTGTAGTACTTAAGATATAGATCAAGGGAACTCAATCTATGCAATTGCATACTTTTGTTTGATTTAATGTTTTTTGTTTTGAGGTTCGTCTGCCTCCTAATATTAATTTCCTATTGCATTAATGTAGAGAACCTAGTAAACTTCTCTACATCGCTTAATTAATTTAATTCATTATAAAAAAGGAGATTAATAAAATGGATATGGTAATTTGTATATCAATGATTTTATGTGTTATTGGCGGGGTCAATTGGGGTTTATGGGGTATGGCTAAATTCGATTTAGTTGCAGCTCTTTGTGGCGGAAATGAAAAGCCTATCGCAAGGCTAGTATATTCTTTAGTAGGTGTCTCAGCGGTTATCCAACTTCTTTCTATGCTAGAGGTAATTGGTAGTGCATCTTGATTTCACTTTTAGTGTTTGAATAAATAACTCTTAACTCGTTTAAAAGCACTTGATTTTTCAGGTGCTTTTGACATTATTAGTTCGGTGATTCGTTTATGAGTACCAGTACACACAGCATTAGAAACTTATTTATGAGATGACTCAATGATGTATTATGATGAAAATCATCATTAGATACACGCCACCCTCAATTGTTGATAAGAAGGATGGTGTTTTTCTTATGCTAACACCAGCCCTTGGCAAACAACTTTTTTACTTCGGCGCAGGAGCCAAGTTTCGGTACTTAGTTGCTTCTTCCGGTTTGCCCCAATCTTCGTATATAGTGGCAAGCATGTGGTACCCCCATTGCAGATCTGGATGGTCGCCACTGTTCACACTTTTATTCAATCGAATATATTCAAGAAACAGTGCTTCTGCTTCAGGGTACTTGCCCTGTTTCATCTGTATTTCGCCAGCACTACCAATCAAATAGATAGTGCTTGGAGCTTCGTTGCCACTTACAGATCGGCTTGTCGTGAGGGCTCCAGATAGAAGTGATTCCGCTTTTTCAAATTTATCTTGGGTAGCAAGGACTCCAGCATACGTTCCCATGAGCCAAAGTGTTTTGGGATGGGAAGCCCCTGAAACTCGCTTGCTCATTTCGAAAGCTTCAAGCAGATATGGCTCAGCTTCCGCATACTTTAACTGGGATTTCAACAAACTTCCTACGCTGTTGAGCGCGCTTGCAGTTGAGGGGTGATCATTCCCAAGTATGCGACGGTTTGAGGCAAGAACTTCAAGAAGAAACGGTTTTGCTTCGTCATACTTTTTTTGAGAAAGCAATGTATTGCCAAGATTTAACATGATGTTGAGTGTGCTTGGGTGATCTTCACCAAAAAGTGTACGTGTTGACTCGAGCGCTTCTCGAAAATAGGGTAGGGCTTCTTCATATTTTCCTTGCCCGAAATACGATACGCCCAGGTTTGCTAAAGTTCTAACAGTCTCTTTATGTTCATCGCCATATATCGCACGCTGAATACGTAAAACTTCATTTATATATTTTTCAGATTCATCGTGTTTTCCTTGACGATTCAATAAATCTGCCATTTGTAAATTGGCTTCAAGTGTGATAGGCTTATCTGGTCCGAGTGCAGTAGTTGTCAATAGAAGAGCTGTTTTAAGTAGCGCTTCAGATTTTTTATATTCTCCAAGTAAGTAATGTAAGCGCGCAAGTGTAATTTTCGAACCGATAGACTTTGGATTCACGCTAACGACTTTATCCTTTAAGCGGACAGAATCACCGTATTTATCAAACAAAGAAATGGATTCTTGCAAATGCGGTTTTGCTTTTGCGTACTGGCTAATATCAAGGTACGCAGTGCCAATTATTTTTCGAATCTCGGCTTCAACAAGTGGCTGGTTCTCGAAGTCTTCGCTAACAGAATCAGATGCCTTAGCAAGTATATGCAGCATTAGCTCCTTATCCATTTCGCCACAAACTGCAGGGTCGACCGAAGAAAGCATGCTAGATGCGAATTTTTTGACAGCGGTTGATCGTATAGTCTCGTATTTTAACCCTTTCGTTTGTTTTTCTAACTCTACTGCGTAGTTCGAAATGACAAACACTGAAATGATGAGCACGAAAAATATCGACGCAATTGCTAAAGCTGCAGCAGTGTGTTTTTTAGCAAACCTTCGAAGGTAATCAATCGCTCCTGGTGGCCTTGCCGTAATTGGCTCGTCATTCAGGTAGTGCATTACATCTTCTTGAATTGCAGTGGCAGACTGGTATCGTCTGACTCGGTCTTTTTCTAACGCTTTGTGGGCGATAGTTTCAATATCACCACGTAAATGTTTGTGGGTAGCAGATAATTTTATAGGTTCTTGTTCTCGGATAACACGCACAGCTTCATGAATCGCTACGCGCTTGATGTCGTAAGGTAAATTTCCAGTGAGCAATTCATATAACAAAACGCCAAGTGCATAGACGTCACTCCGGATATCGATATCGCTTGGGTCAGCTTCGCACTGTTCAGGACTCATGTATTGCAACGTACCTATGAGTTGCCCAACATCAGTTTGCAACGTAGTGATTGCAAGGTCACTGTCTGTTGAACGCGCAACGCCAAAGTCAATAATCTTTGGTTGCCCATTCGAGTTAACAAGTATGTTCCCTGGTTTTAAATCTCGATGAACAATCCCTTTTAAATGACCTTGCTGAATTGCATCGCATACTTTTGAAAATAGTTCTAATCGTTTACGTGTGTTTAGATCTTTATCATCCGCGTAATGCGTTATGGGTTTTGCATTGATGACGTACTCCATAACAAAGTAAGGGGCACCGCCCGAGCCATCGTCATGTGTACCGGCTTCGTATACTTGCGCTATGCCTTGGTGCTTAAGTCGAGCAAGTGTTTGCGACTCAAATTCAAAACGGCGAATAGCAGAACGTGAAGATATGCCTCGCTTCATGACTTTGAGTGCAACCCTCCTTCGAGGATTCTCTTGTATTGCTTCGTAGACAGTGCCCATGCCGCCAGACCCTATGACTCGTTTTATTGTGCATGAGCCAATTTTTTTACCAATCATTGGGTCACCTGCGGAATTAAGCGCAGGTGGAGGAGAAATAAATTCTTCGGTGGAATCGTCTGGTGAGGTAAAATCTTCTGAATTACTTGTCATATGGTCATCTTACAGGGTATACAAACATTCTGAATTTGTCTTTTTATGTTTTTCGAGCAAATGCTACCTTGGCTAATTGTTCTGTAAATCCAATATGGCCATTAGGGTCAAGTGCAATGCAAAAGTCAGCGCTTCCGTATGCTTCTTTCTCAAAGTAAACCCCGCAATTTGAATTGATCTCAAGGATAAAAGGCGTACCCGTTTTATCAACACGAACATCGCAACGACCAAAACTTTTTTGTTCCATTGCCACAAAGAACTTGGCGCATTCATTGCAGAGTCGATCGGCAAGAACTTCGTCTTGTACGGGAAATGTTTTCATCCCAGCAAACGTTTCCCACTTTAGGTCAGAGTGTTTAAACGTTTCACCTTCCGGAAACTCGTACTGGACTGGCGGGTATACTTTTGGATTACTTTTGTCCTCAGGATTTTCTGCAATGAGTACGGTGTATTCTGTGCCATCGATGTACTCCTCAATAAGGCAAGCGCCGTGCCTTCGAATCATTTTTTCGGCTTGGTGGACGAGTTCTTTGTAACACGTTACTCTTGATTTTGGTGTTAAGTCGATGGACGCATAACTGTTGTAATGTTTGACAAACAGTGGGTATTCCAAATGTTTGTTTGCCATCACAATGTCATACCGCGTTTTTGCAAATACAAATTTCGGTGTGGAAATGCCACTCTTCATACACGCAATTTTCATTTCTTCTCGGGTTGGTTCGTAGCATGCACTTGTTGCGCCAGTAAAAGGCACACCATGTTTTTCAAGTGTTTGAATGACTTCGATGCCTGGCGTGTCAAGTTGGTTTTCAGCACCATCGCATAAATTGAAATACAAATCGAATCCTTGTGCAATCAAGACTTCAACTTGTGTTGCTGCTTCGTGTTTTTCGCCTAGAACCGCTAAGTGCCAATCTTCATTTGGTAAGAATGGTCGCGGGTCACACGGCCAATCGTCTTCTCGGATTGTTGGTGAATCAAGGTCTTGGTTCGTAAGCAGGCAAATGCGCATGATTGGTCCATGGTATACAAAAAAGCAGCACTTAATCCAGATGGTCGTAAATGTATGTAGTTCAAAGTTGAAACGTAAGAAGCCCTCCAAGTGGAGGGCTTCTTACGTTTCAATAGCGATAACAGGATTCGAACCTGTGACCTCGGGCTTATGAATCCCACGCTCTAACCAACTGAGCTATATCGCCATATGGGGTGTGGATTATACGCTAGCAGCCGAGTTGTTGCCAGTAAGCCAGCGTGAATCCACGCCAGAAGGATGCCTCTCGCCAGAACGATGTGCGATGCCAGCAGCAATTAAGCCCATAAACATTGGCTGAGGAGTCAGGGGCCTGCTCGTTAGCTCTGGGTGAAACTGACCCGCAACAAAGTAGGGGTGTACATCGCTTGAAAGTTCAAGGACTTGCATAATTCGGTGTTCTGGGTGGTGGCCACTGAAACTCAAGCCAGCATTTGTAAGTTGCTCAATGTATTTTGGCTCCACTTCGTAACGGTGTCGGAATCGTTCACGAACACTTGTGGCGCCAAACAATTGGTGAGCGAAACTACCTGGGGTGATTTCGACATCTTGACCACCGAGGCGCATCGTTCCGCCAAGACCCTCAATCTCTTTTTGGTCTGGGAGTTCCGCGATGACAGGGTGTGCACAGCTCACATCAAATTCAGCGGAGTTTGCATCTTGTAATTCGACGACGTTTCGCGCGAATTCAACGACAGCCATTTGAAAACCAAGGCAAATACCAAGGAACGGAATGCCGTGTTCGCGCGCCCACTTGACGCTCGCAAGTTTGCCTTCGATGCCGCGTTCGCCAAAGCCGCCAGGTACGATGACTGCGTCAAGGTCTGCAGCTTCAAGTTTGGCGTCTGCATTTTCTGCTGTAAAATTTGTGACGTCAAGCCACTTGATGTTGGCGTTCGCAGAAAGATGCGTCGATGCGTGTTCGATCGCTTTATCGATGGATGCATATGCATCACGAATCGAAGTGTATTTTCCAAGGATGCCAATGTTGATGTTGTGCTTGCGCTTTGAAGCAATGGCTGTTGTATATTTGTTCCAAGCAGAGCGCGCAGAGTCTTCAGTTGTTGCGTTAACTCTGCTGTGCAACTTGAGCATTGATAAAATTTGCCTGTCGAGGCCTTCGCTTCGCATTGCATCTGGAATGGTGTAAATCGATGCACGATCATGCATTGAGAACACGCATTCTTTTGGTACGTTTGAGAACATCGAAATCTTTTGGATGACGGTGTCAGTCACGGGCATTTCTGCACGGCACGCTACTAAGTGTGGCTGGATGCCTGTTTCCATTAACGCCTTGATGCCGAGTTGCGCAGGCTTTGATTTTTGTTCGCCAAGGATTGCTGGTTCAACAATGTAGGTGAGTGCTACAAAACAAGTTGATTCAGGTCCTTCTTCATAGGCAAGCTCGCGGAGTGCTTCGATGTAGAAACTGTTTTCGTAATCTCCTACAGTACCACCAACTTCGACGAAGACGACATCAGCTTGCGCGCCATTTTTACCACCATCAATGGCAAGTTGACGTAAGCGCCGTTTGACTTCGCCGGTAACGTGAGGAATCATTTGTACATCACGACCAAGGTAACCACCAGCACGTTCACGAGCTAAAATTTCAGTGTAAATTTGCCCCGCAGTCGTGAAGTTAGCATGCGAAAGGTTGAGGTCGAGGATACGTTCGTACGTTCCAAGGTCCATGTCAGTTTCCGTACCATCGTCGAGGACGAAAACTTCGCCATGGCGGAAGGGGTTGAGCGTGCCTGAATCGATATTGAGGTAGCCCTCAAGTTTTACGGGCGTGACAGAGAGCCCTTTGTCTTGGAGTAGTTTTGCTAGTGAGGAACTGAAAATCCCCTTGCCAAGTCCAGACATGACAGTGCCAAGGACAACGACGTAGCGCGTGTGGCCTTGCTTGTAGCCTTCTGGAATAGGTGAATAAAATTCTGTGGTTTCGGCACTTTTGCCGAATTGGCTCAAAAACGTTTCGTTTGAATCTTGGGTGGGCATTCCCGATTGTAGCATGGAGTGCACTCTGCACCAAGCGCTTTTCTTTAAAAAAAGTGACAGTCACTTTGATTACCAAATTTCTCAAGGGGGTCTGACCCCCGGGGTCAGACCCCACGAGTAGAATGGTGTGATGGCGAATAACGTAGTTGCAATAATTCCAGCAAGGATTGATTCATCGCGATTTCCTGCAAAAATGATTGCTGATGAAACAGGCAAGCCTTTGATTCAATATGCTTGGGAAGTAGCAAAAATGGCACAAGCGGTCACGAATGTGTATATCGCAACGGATTCTGAAGACATCGCAACGCGGGTTAGGGAGTTTGGTGGCGAGGTTATCATGACTGGCGAGCACCCAAATGGAACAAGCCGTATTGCCCAGGCCGTACGTGCTCTTGACTGCGATGTGGTGGTTAATATGCAGGGAGACGAGCCGGAACTTGACCCAGCGGTCATTGACACCACGATTGAAGCCCTTGGGTCATCAGTGATGGCAACTGCAGTATGCAAGTTACAAAAAGATGAAGTTCAGAACGAAAACGTTGTTAAAGCAATTCTTGAAGGCAACAGGGCGGTTGACTTTTCAAGGCAAGCATCAGAAGGCGCCGCTCGCCATATTGGCTTATATGTCTATCAACCGACTTTTTTACAAACGTATGTTGAAATGCAGCCAACGCAAAACGAGATTGCTCGTCGGCTAGAACAAATGCGCGCAATTGATAATGGCTTCACGATTGCAGTTGCAACAGTTGAACCACAGCCAGGGGGCATTGATACAAAAGAGCAATATGATGAATTCGTACTACGGCATACGAGTTAAACAACCCCGAGTACAACAAACTTTTAAGAGAGATTAATCTGCCGCGATTAGATTACTCAAGTTCTTTGACGAGATCGTCAAGGTGTCGGCGACAGTCACGGATATCGCGATAAGAAATGTCCTTACGGGCAATGCCGGAACAGATATCCATAGCTTCCTTTGCGAGGTCGATGTTTTCATCTTTCTTTGCTTTTTTGGCTAGAGATTGCATCAATTCATATCGAAGTGACAGTTCCATCTCGTTGTCACTGCCGCCTAGTGCTTTTATAGATTCTTTAAACTCACCAACTGCTTCAGAATACCAACCCTCAGATGCAAAGCAACGGCCGAGTTCCTGCCCTGCGCGCACACGCAATCGTGGCTCGTCTTTTGCTTTTTGAAAGCATTCCATTGCAAGGTTTAAATCACCATCTTCAATGGCAAGTTCGCCAAGTTGAAATTTAATTTTTCGATCAGTTGGGTACTTAGCGGTTCGTTCTTGAAACTCTGTTTTTCGAAAAGATCGAAATTCAGCAACAGCTGCGTCATGCTTTTCTTGCAGTTCATCGGATGGATTTTGCGTCAGTTGCTCAGCTATCTTTTCGATGTGTCTGCTTGCCATTGCTATTTTAATATCAGCTGCTTCCATGCGGAAACGGTATTGTTTTGTTACTTTGAACCCGTGCATCAATACTTGGAATGCCAACTTTGTAGATTCAGGCGTTGATTGCTTTCTCAATACTTTGACGTACGCAGAGACAGCGTCGGGCGAATCTGGATTATCTTCAAGTTCTTTCTTTGCACGAGCTACGACGCGCTCCATGCTGCCGGCGCTGCCTGCAAGCGATTCGTCTTCCTCAAGTTCGCGTTGTTTATCAATATCCTTGACAAACTTCTTAAAACCGCCTTCTTCAGTACCCATTTGGTCGTAACCGCCACCAGAAATTGCACGCTCTGCGGCAAGTTCATTCAGAGAACGCTCGAGCACAGCGTCGTCTGGTTTTGCAGCAAGTGCCGCTTGCCCCACTTTAATTGCTTGGTCCCAAGCACCAGCGGATTGAAACAACTCCATCAGCGCTTTTAATTCTTTAAAGGAAAGTGCCTTGCCATCTCTTGATGCAAGGGTAAGGAGCGTGTCAGCCATGGCAACACCAAAAACATTTTGTTCCGCTTGAACAGCTAAGGAAACCGCTTTCATCGCGTGTTTGGCATTCGTAAAGTCATGCCACCAGACGAACAGGGAAGTAATGAATTTTTCAATATTCGTGGAGCCATCAACTTGTTTTATTTGTTTGCTCGTTGCCTTTTCACCACCACGTTCATAATACGTTTTTGCAACATCTAATACTTCTTTATGAATTGAAATGTCTCTAGGATCTAATTTAAATCCGCTTGCAAAAAATGCAAAAGCTGATTCGTAATTGTGGCTGTCTGCCATTTGCCGAGCACGCTCGAACCAAGCATATGCTTTTTCGGGATCTGGGAGAAAGAGATCTTCAGATTTTGATTTTTTTCCAAATAGAGCCATAGTTTGTAGTCCCTAAACGGGCTTCTATATTCTAACCGAGTGTCGACGACTGCGGTAGAATGTTTTTTATGTCTGTAGACCCAAATATGCTTTCGCTCGTTCTCTATCCGGACCCAATTTTAAAGCTGGTTGCTAAAGAAGTAGACCCAGCGGATGAAAATGTCCAAGCGGTGGCAAAAAAAATGGTTGAGATCATGACCAAACAGAATGGCGTGGGCCTTGCCGCGCCGCAGGTGGGTCTTCCTTGGCGCCTTTTTGTGACGCTTGACCCGGAAAATGAAGGAGGAGGGATTGCTTGGTTAAACCCAACACTTGAAGTGATACACGAAGAGCAAGAAACCGACGAAGAAGGATGCCTGAGTCTGCCGGAGATTCGTGGTGGCGTCCGTCGTCCAATTGGCATACGTATTTCGGGTTTTGGAATGGATGGAAAGCCGATGACGCACGAAAGTGACGAGTTTATGGCACGTGTCTGGCAACATGAGAACGACCATCTTGATGGCATTTTAATTATCGAAAAAATGTCGACAATGGACCGCTTGGTGAACCGTCGACTTATTCGTGAACTTGAGCGCGCTCGATGAGAATTGCTTTCTTAGGTTCTGGTGAATTTGGTCTTCCTACCTTGCAGAAGTTGGTGGAAACACATTCGGTTGCCGTTGTTGTCACGTCGCCTGATCGCGCAGCAGGTCGAAACCGCAAACCCACAGCAACGCCAATTGGTTCATGGGCAGAACAGAGTGGCTTGCAACTTCTTAAAACAACGAACGTAAACACACCAGAAATGCTTAAAGAAATTTCGGCGTTGAAGGTTGATGCAATGGTTGTTATTGCTTTTGGACAAAAACTTTCTGATGAACTTATTCAAGCCCAGCGCACAATGAATTTACACGCTTCATTACTGCCTCGATGGCGAGGTGCATCTCCAGTTAACGCTGCGGTGATTCATGGTGATGTTACATCTGGCGTCAGTGTGATTACTCTTGCGCAAAAGATGGATGCCGGTCTTGTCCTTGGGCAGCAATCAGTCGCAATAGGTGGCAAAGAAACCGCGGGAGAATTGCACGACCGATTAGCATTACTTGGCCCAGAGTTGGTGTTGGACATTCTTGAAAATAACCCAGAGGGTATTCCGCAAGACGAATCACTTGTAACAGTAGCACCGAAACTTTCACGAAAAGATTCTGAGTTAGATTTATCCAATGATGCAGAAACTGTTGCAAGAACTATTCGTGGCTTGTCACCATGGCCCGGTTGCCATTTGAATATTGCAGGAGTTGACTGCAAAATAATAAACGCCATTCCTAAAAATAGTAACGGGAACATTGGCGAAGTATTGGAAGATGGCACAATTGCAACGGGTTCAGGAAGTATTGAGATTCTCGAAATGAAACCAGCAGGAAGCAGAGCGATGAGTTGGAAAGATTTTTCCAACGGCAGAACAATTCCAGTTGGCACTATTTGCGGTGTTGCATCATGAACGTCAAAACATTTGCGCTTACTTTGTGGGATTTACTGAAGCCACTAGAACCAGAAGTGTCAGCAAAAAAGCAAATAAAGAAACCGAGTAAATCCAGGCCAATTCAAGCAAAATACGATGCAATTGTTTTGAAAATGAAAGAAACCTACGGCTTTAGAATCCGAAAGTGGCGTTCGTCGATGAGTGGCTGTGCTTGGGAGTTGAAAGACAAGGAAGGAAACTTGTATCGAATGCTTGAGTCTCCGTATCCAAAGGGGCCGATGAGTTGCGCGATTTTTCTGCACGAAGTTGGACACCACGCAATAGGATTTCACACATACAAACCAAGATGTTTGGAAGAGTACTACGCTTGGGAGTGGTCGCTAGCTGCAATGAAAGCAAACGATATTAACATCACAGCGAATGTGTTAAAGCGCAGAGATGACTCGCTGCAATACGCGTTATCGAAAGCATTGCGACGAGGATTGAAACGTGTTCCTGTTGAACTCGAGCCCTTTATTCCATCGCAGTATCGAGTGACTTCGTGACACGTTCACTGACTATTGCAGATTTAGAATATGACTTGCCTGAAGGGTTGATTGCGACACGCCCGGTTACTCCGCGATCTTCTGCAAAGTTACTTGTTGTTGATTCTGATGAACTTGAACATAAGCATGTCCTAGATTTGCCAGCGCTTCTTCCTGAAAACGCATTACTTGTTGTTAACGAAACAGCGGTATTGCCTGCACGATTTAAAACAACGCGAGTTGATACAGGGGGAAAGGGCGAGGGTCTCTTTCTTTCACAGGATGATGTACTTTGGGTTGTGATGCTCAAGAGTAACAGTAAGTTGCGCGAAGGTATAGTTCTTGGATTGGGCAATGGTGTGCAGCTCGAACTTGTTGAACGAAGCGGCAAACATTGGAAGTGCGTATGCAATGACACGCGACCGGTGGATGTTGTGTTGCAGGCAGTTGGTATGACGCCAATTCCGCCCTATATATTGTCCGCTCGTGGTGATAAAACAATGTCGGATTCGGATGACAGGGAACGCTACCAAACAGTGTATGCCAGCATGGCGCAAGCAAAATCGGTAGCTGCGCCAACAGCTGGTTTGCATTTTGACGCAGCACTGCTTGATGCACTCTCTGAAAAAGGTATTGAACTTGCCCCAGTCACGTTGCATGTAGGCGCAGGCACATTCAAGGGAATCGAAACCGATACAATTGAAGCACATGAAATGCATGAGGAAATGTGGGAAGTTAGGCAATCTACACTTGATGCAATTCGAGAGTCGAAACAGGCAGGAAGACATGTGATTGCGATTGGCACAACTTCGGTACGTACTCTAGAGTCATTGCCTCCTGTCGAAACATGGCCTGAAACAGGTGGACTTGCTGGGGAAACACGCCTGATGATCACTCCACCATACGATTTTAAGGTCGTTAACGGCATGCTGACAAATTTTCACTTGCCGAAATCAACTTTGCTAACACTTGTTGCCGCAATGATTGGCATCGACCGTCTCAAATCGGCGTACGCCGAGGCGATTGAGAAGGAGTACCGATTTTACAGTTACGGTGATGCGATGTTCTTTCTTTCGCAGTAGTCTAAAGTGATGTATCCTGTAACTGCACGGATGCACACACTACGGAAGTTAATCGAAGGACTTGATGCACGGATTGATGGCGAGCAATACGCCTCATCGGTGAGCAGTGTTGTGCAACATTCCGACAGGGCCACACCTGGATCATTATTCATTGCAAGAAGCGGGGTTCGCCGAGATGGTTCGGCATTTATAGATGACGCAATTGCAAAAGGTGCTGTTGCGGTTGTTTGTACACCAGTCGTTGCAAATTTGTTGGTTTGTAAAGATGTCGCAATCATTGAAACATGTGACCCGTGCAAAATCGGTGCAATTATTGCAGAACGTTTTCATGGTAATCCTTCATCTAAATTAAAACTTGTTGGCGTGACTGGGACGAATGGAAAGACAACGATTGCCTGGCTGATTAGGCATCTCTTATCGCACTCAGGCGTCAAGTGCGGAATGCTTGGAACAATTGTTTGCGATGATGGGATTGTTGCAAATCAGTCGACGTTAACAACGCCAAGTTTTTGTGACATCGGTTCGATATTACACTCGATGGTGGATAACAAATGCGAAGTGGCGGTGATGGAATGCTCAAGTCACGCGCTAGATCAAGGCAGAGTTTCTGCGCTTGATTTTTCAATTGGCGTGTTCACTAATTTGTCTGGCGATCATTTAGATTACCACGGGTCTGCAGATGCGTATTTGCAAGCGAAGATGAAATTGTTCGATTCTGTTTCTGATTATGCAGTGATTAACATGGACGATCCAGCAAGCTGGTCTGTTGCAGATCATGCAACTGCAAAAGTAATTTCCTGCAGAACGCAGAGCGATGCGGCATCTGCATGGGTTGAAATTGTTGAAGAAAAAATTGATGGCTCTTATATCCGGCTGTATGGGGAATGGGGTGTAATGGAATTGGTGTTACCTCTGCTTGGAAGACACAATGCAACAAACGCATTGCAAGCAGTTGTGGTTGCCTACACATTAGGAGTCTCACGAGAAGCTATCGTGCAAGGTTTAGCGTGTGCACCAGCTCCCCCCGGTCGCCTTGAACGAGTTCAAAGTGAAAATCAAGCAGTATTCGTTGATTTTGCGCACACAGATGACGCGCTCGAGCAAATGCTTTGGTCAGTACGGCAGGTATTGCCTGAGGGTGGAAAGTTACACGTTGTGTTTGGTTGTGGTGGTGATCGGGATGTTTCGAAGCGCCCACGCATGGGGCGCATTGCATCAACGGTTGGCGACATTGCCTATGCGACAAGTGATAATCCTCGAAGTGAAGATCCAGAATCTATTTTAGACCAAGTGCTTGCTGGTGTTCCCAGTGATCGCGCGCAAAGAGTACACCGAATTGCGGACCGCAAAGAGGCAATACAAACAGCGATACTTGCAGCAAGTGAATGTGATGTTGTTGTGATTGCAGGCAAGGGACATGAAAAAAATCAAATCCTAAAAGACAAAGTGATTCCTTTTGATGATGTTAAGGTCGCTGAGGAAGCAATTCTTGAACAGGGCATTAGTGTATGAGTTTTACTTCCGCCCAACTCGCGGCATATGTTTCAGGTGTTTTGCATGGCGAAGGTGAAACAGTATGTTGTGGCGCAGAAATTGATACGCGGCAACGAGTTGAAGGCAAAGTCTTTTTCGCGCTCAAAGGTGAGCATGTAGACGGGCATGCATACGTCAATCAAGCGGTGAAGAATGGTTGTAGTGCGGTTGTTGTTGAACGTCTGGCGAGGACAGTCGAAGTTCCGCAAATCGTTGTGCAGAATACACGCGAAGCACTTTTTGCACTAGCTAGAGCAAGACGTTCCGAGATGGGATTGAGTTCAGTTATTGCGGTCACTGGATCTGTTGGAAAAACAACAACAAAAGATATACTTGGTTGTTTATTGGGCGACAATGTTGTTGTGTCAAGAAAAAGTTTTAACAATGACCTTGGCGTTCCACTTACTATTCTTGCGGGCGAACAGGCAGAGTGTTTGGTTGCGGAAATTGGAGCAAACGACGTTGGGGAGATTGAACCACTTGCGAAGTTAGTGCAGCCAGATGTTGCCATTTTGACATCAATTGAAAAAGCACACCTTGAGGGTTTTAAGAATACCGAAACAGTACTGCAGGAAAAAGCGAAGTTGTTACAGCAAGTACCAGCCGGCGGGTTTGTTATTGTGCCCGATTTCATTGATTTGTCAGGTGTTTCAATTGATGCTCATATTGTTACTGTTGGCATCACTGAAACAGCAGACATTGTTGTTGAAACGGGAGTCAACGAGCAGGGATTTGCCACGTTAGGCATGGATGGGGCATTTATCACGCTTTCACTTCTTGGCGAGCACAATGCGATGAATGCAGCCCTTGCGATAGTTGCAGTTTTGAAATCTTCAAACTCGTTTTTAATCGATGAATTGTTGCAAAGGGCTTCTCATGCAAAGGCGCCAATAGGTCGGCTTCAACGACAAAAAATAGATGGAGTTACATTTTTAAATGATTCTTATAATGCGAATCCAGCGTCGATGCGAAGTGCATTAGCACTATTGAACAAAATGCAAGCAAAGCGGAAGGTAGTAGTCCTTGGCGATATGCTAGAACTTGGAGAGAGTTCGCATGCAGAACATCGTGCACTTATCTCTAATGTGTCGAAAATTCAGGCGGATGTAGTGGTCCTTGTAGGAAACGCGATGGAATCTGCGGGTTGTTCAACGGCAATGCATCTGCCCAATGCGGATACTCTCGAAGAGGTTGTTCCATTGTTTCAACGAGGTGATCTCGTCCTTGTTAAGGGTTCGCGCGGCTTACAGCTAGAACGACTCATTGAAATGTTTCAGCAAACGAAAGTTTTAGAGCACTAGTCGGCGATATACTTTTTATATGCTATTTAATTTATTGCAATCAATGGACGAGTGGCTCGACAGTGCGGGGCTGTATTCGTTTCTCCAAGTACTCTATCAACGTGAGTTTCGAGCATTTACTGCTGTAGTTGTCGCGTTCTTTATCGTGATACTCCTAGGAAAGCCATTGATTCGTGCACTGATTAAATTGAAGATTGGCGACCGAGCAGAGTTTAACCATGAACAACTGAACGCCATGATGAAATCGAAAGAAAACACGCCAACCATGGGCGGTATTCTATTAATGGGCTCTGTCATTGCGACCACTTTGCTGTTTGCTGACTTGTTTAATCAATATGTCCAGTTGTTACTGGTTGTTATGTGCATGTTTACGGTTCTTGGCGGGTTCGATGATTACCTAAAATTAGTTGCAGGCAATAAAAGCCCTGGTTCTCGAGACGGATTGTACCGGTGGGAGAAATTGCTTTTTCAGTTTGGAATTGGTGGCATTGTTGCATTTATGGTTTGGAGGTACACAGGCGATAATGATGTAGCTCACTCTTTGACGTTGCCATTTGTTCGCACCTACATCCCTGGTGTGGAGACGTTGACACTTTCACCGAACGTTATTGTGCTTGGAGGAACGGCGTTTGCGGTGATTTCAATTTTTATGGTGATGTTGATGTCCAATGCGGTTAATATTACAGATGGCCTTGATGGATTAGCTCCGGGAACTGTCATGATTGCAAGTTTTGCGATGATGGTCCTTTGCTATATCGCTGGCTCGCCTGATCTTGCGGGCTTTCTTTTGATGCCATACATTGAGGGATCTGCTGAGATGATGGTTGTTGCTGGTGCAACAGCGGGTGCGTGCTTAGGATTTTTGTGGTTTAACTGTCATCCCGCACAGGTGTTTATGGGTGATACAGGATCGTTGGCGCTTGGTGGTTTGCTTGCTACGATAGCAATCATTATTCGCCAAGAGTTTTTGTTGCTCATCATTGGCGGCATCTTCTTGCTTGAAATTGGAAGCAGTGCACTTCAGATTGGGTACTACAAAGCGACAAAAGGCAAGCGGATTTTTACATGCGCGCCGATTCATCACCACTTTCATCACAAGGGGTGGTCTGAATCCAAGGTTGTGATTCGATTTTGGGTCATCGCAGTCATTCTTGCCATGATCGCGCTTGTTTCTATCAAGCTTCGATAACCCCTTTACAGATTTAAAAAAAACTCTGAGGAATTAATCGTTTTTGGAAAGAAACGTTTTATACATCCGGGGAGCTAAGTTCTTCGTCTAGTTAAAAATCCTCCGAAGAATTTGTTCACTTAATTGCTCAGAGAAATGTATCTGTTTGCATGGTTGGTACAAGTGGAACTAGGGTCGTTAAATCTGGACTGCGGAATCGAGGTCGATAATCGCGCCAGGTAACTTTAGGGCTTTTTTGAAACGATGGGCACGGAGCATAGAGATAAGATTAGCCATATCGCCATGCACGGGCGCAGTAAATTCTACCGGTTTCTCTGTAATCGGATGTTTAAACGCAAGATACGTTGCATGCAGAGCTTGCCGTTTAATGACAAAATCTGTGCGAGGAGCATTGTACGGAACACCACGAGGAATGATGTTTGCCACCTTTAAATGCTTTCCGCTATACATGTCATCGCCAACAATTGGGTACCCCAAGTGTTGTAAGTGCAACCGAATTTGATGTGTTCTTCCAGTTTTTAGGTCGAGCTCAAGTAACGTAAAGCCATCATAAATTTCACGCACATGAAAAATTGTGACAGAGGGCTTGCCCGTATCATCCCAGCGAACAGCGTACCCATCTCGTTTTGTTGGATGCTTACCTAAGGGAACATCAATGGTGTCTGTTAAGGGTTCAACTTCACCGTGTACAACAGCAAGGTATCGCTTGCGTGTTTTTCTTTGTTCGAACTGTTTTCCAAGTCGCCAGTGCGCAGTATCTGTTTTTGCAGAAACCATCACGCCTGTAGTGTGTCTGTCTAAGCGATGCACTACGCCAGGGCGCGCAAACTCTTCGCCAACAGAAGAAAGTTCGCCACTGCTTACGTTTTGGTAATGCCATGCGAGTGCGTTGATGATTGTGCCGGATTTGTGTGAACGCGCGGGGTGCACAATGATGTCATCATCTTTGTTGATAACAATCAAATCGTGGTCTTCGTAGAGTATTTTTAATGGAATATCTTCTGCTGGAATTTCAGATGAAGGGGGTGGTGGAAGAACAACATTGATAACGTCATGTTTTTTAAGTTTTGTTGAACCCTTTGGGTTACGGCCATTTACGGTGACCATTTTTTCTTCAATCAAGCGCTTTAGACTTGTCCTTGAAAGAAATGGAATACGAGTCGCAAGGTAGCTGTCAAGCCGCCTATTCAAATCACGCGATAGAGTAAAACTTACTTCGACGACGCCCTCATCTTCAGCGCTCTGTTCTTCATAAGCACGGAATAGCGCATCTGAATCGATGTTTCCTCCGCCGTCTACTATTTCTTTTGACCGATCACTCGGCGTACACATTTATTGATCGTCTGAGTTAGTTAAATCAGAGAGTCCATCAATGGAAGTATTGGTTGGTGCAGTTTCGCGAGGAACAATTTGAGCATTTCGAGCAGATACTTCGGCATCAGTGGGTAACAAAATAGCACTTGTCAAAGCACCGAGGGTATCGATTCTACTTTGTGCCTGATTGGCAAGCGCAGGGTACTGGTCTGAAATCCGAGCAATAACATTGTTGTAATACCCTTGTGCAGTTACAACATCGCCAGTAGCTTCGGCGATTGCAGCACGACCGTTTAGTGCACTGATAGTGATAAGTGCAGACGCAGGTGTGTTGTCATCAAGTTGTACCACCATCGAATACAAGTTGTCAGCTTTTTCAAGATAGAATGTTTTGTCTTCCTCGGCAAGTGGTGTTGTAATGTCTGCATTACTACCGATTGCGAGTCCAGTCACTATTGATTTTAAGTATGCATCGCCTGCGCTAAGTAAACCAAGTGCTTCGATGGAATCAACATCAGCATAGGATTTTGCGACATCTTCATGGGAAGCAGGAAGTCCAGATGCTTGAGCTTCAAGGTAAGCAATCCAAGCTTCTGCACGATGAGCAGTTTCGCCTTGTTGGTAACGAACGAAGAACAAATAACTCACGATAACAATCATCACAATCAGTAAGTAACTCGGCCCCTTGGTTTTCAACCAATGCACGAAATCTTCGTTTACTTGGCTGTCTGAAAGATCAGCCGTTTGAATATCTTTTAATCGGTCTTGGTCCATTTGGGGATTCCTTTTAGAATCGTACATACTAGCATAGAAACAAAGGTAATGAAATCATTCAGGCGGTCGTTGCTCGCCCTTCAAAGTCGTATTGTTCCTGGAACGCATTGAAAGCTTCGCACATCTTGATGGGTAAAACTATCATTTTGCCCGCATTTTTCCGAGCAGAGTCAAGATGCTCTGAACAATAGTTGAGCCATGATACAGACGGTTGAATCCCAAAATGGGTGCAAAGGCGGGTAAGCTCTGCATTTGGGTTCTGGGTCAGTTGGTCGTATCTTATTTCAATAAGATTATCACCAAATAGTTGACGGTGTTTTTCGATTTCTTTCAAACTTACCAGCCATTCAAGTGCGCCCACTTCTATGTTTGAACTCAATTGCTCGACTTCGTCTGCGAACCACCCATTTGTTTTTGCGTCTGCAACAAGCGAGTGCCACTTGCAGTGGTCCCGACCCCACCATTGATTCCAATTACCCTTGCCGCTCATTTGGTATGAGTTTGCACTCGAGAGCCGTTCAATTGAACGAACTACATCAATACCATTACGAACAATATGGAGAACCTTCGAATGAGGGCTTAAGGAATGTAAAAAGGGGAGACGCATCGCATTGATTGGGGTTTTTTCGATAACACATGGGCTCAGCTTTTTTGAGCGACGGATTTCGCCTTGTATGCACGCGTTAAAACGTTTTGAGGCAGAGTGGTCATCTGCAGCCCCAAGAATACAATGTGTTTTGCTTTCTTCCTTTGAATACAGTTGCACCATGTCTGTTTGAGAACAAACCGTTTTCCAAAGATGGTACGGTTCGAAGAGATAGAGCACTTCGCTGTTCTCTTTGAGTAACTTCCCTAAAATAGTTGTGCCTGATCGACCGCAACCAAGTATGAAAGCAACAGGTGGTGTATGTTCAGCGTTGCTTTGCTTCTTTGCATCATTTTTTGCGCGTTGTAATAGTTTGCCATATTTTATGGAACGTGCAACTGGACGAATTGAATTGAGTATTGCCTTGAACATCTTCGGTCTATCTTCGTCATTTTAGTCGAAGACGGTCGAGTGCATTCTGTAGTTGTTCTAAACAAGACGTTAAATATCTTGGATCGCCTTCTGATTGCATAAATGCAGGTGCGGTCGCAGCGAGCATGAGCCGTCGTACATCGACAAACGTATTGTAATCGTCATCAACGCGCATACCTAAATTTTTTCTTGCTGTGGCCATAGTTGAAACGGGTTTCGTCGCTTTTAAGCGGCTTTTGTGTCCCCATAATTGGCGTTCTAGATAGATTGCATCCTCAATCCAGTGACCAGCATGGACCTCGGCTAAATCAATGAGCACAACTTTTGAATCAGGGTCATCGCATCGACACATTGCATTTGCTAAATGCAAATCTCCGTGAAGCCACTGGTCAATTCTTCTCGCGCGCCAAATTTCAATAACTTGGCTAAGTTTTTTTGTAAGCAGAGAATGCGCTTTTTTCCACTGTGATTCGTTTTGGATACGATTGTCGCGAACGCTTTTTTTTGCATTCTTCAACAACACTTTCCAATCTTCTCGTCTCCCTTCTTGGTCAATCGGAAATAGCGATGCTTTTTTTGAGAAGCGGGCGGCGGCTTCTGTAATACGGGTAATATTAGAATCATCCCAATGACCGCCGAGTGGTCCGTAAGGGAAACGTTCAATAATAATCCAAGCAAGGTCATACCCGTTTAGCTTTTCGCCGCTTGCGTAAAGGTGCGGTACGACGCCGTTTTGTTCTTGGAGTTTTCGAGTCCAAAGAAGTTCTTTTTGGTTCACAGGTAGTTTTATAACTGCTGGAGTTGTTTTACCATCATCACTTTGCCAAGTCGCAAAACCGGTAGAAGCACCACCTCGTTGCCAGTCTGTGCGAAACCAATGTATATTGGCAACTCGATTATGTGTTTGTTTTTTCAAGACAGGCTCGAGTGAACTTGCCAGTGAAGATGAAATACTGCTTTTAGCAGATTCAATCATGTTCGATTCTCTAGAAGAACTTTCACATAATTAGAGTAAGGTAAATTAGGTAATGAGGCAAGTCTTTTCTTGAAGGGGTTGCCTTTATTGCTCTAAGAACATAGTTTATAACGAGTGAAAACTTCGCAATGGGATGTTTTAGTACTTGATTTAGATGGCACGCTGTTGTGTAGCCAAGGCGAAGTGTCAGATCAAAATTTACATGCTTTGGATATTGTCCGTGAGCATGGAGTTGAAATTGTGGTTGCTACAGGCAGGAGCGTAGGTGAGTGCAAGCATATTCTCGAAGCCATGCAACATAGTGGGGTTTGCATCTCGGCTGGAGGATCCTTGCTCACTTGCACTGACGGCAAATCACTGGCTCGTGGGATTGTTGACACCATTGTTGTGCAGGAGGTAACTGAGCAAGTTCTTTCATCAGGGCACCGATCGTTACTTCTTAAGGATTCAACAATTTGCGAATCTCCTTATGTGTTAGTAGGCGACGCACCCCTGCATGATGCATCAACCTGGTGGTTTGAAACACATAATGTAGCTGTTGTTGAAGTTAGCTCAATTGATGAAGATCCATGGCCAGAACACACTTTACGAGTCGGCGCAGTTGCCAATGAAGAAGAGTTACTACCCATTGCAAAACGGCTGAAATCTTCCCTTGAAGGTCGAGCGAAGTTGCAACATTGGTCTGCCGTGACCTGCTCTGAAGCTACAGGTTCTTCGACGCACTTACTTGAAGTGTTTGGCTATGACGTGAACAAATGGTCGATGCTTAAGCGGCACTTGGGTGAATCTATTGATGCAGATAAAATTGCAGCAATAGGTGATGGTTTGAATGATGTAGAGGTGCTTAGTGAAGCTGGACTTTCTATTGTTATGAAAAATGCAAACGAATATGTACAACAGTTTGCACATGTCATTGCTGATCATCACGACAACCATGGCTTTGCGACTGCGATGCACAATTGGATTATCCCAGGGGCAAATTCGTGATGCATGAAAGTTCAGCAACTGCACCAGAGATAGTTTTAACTTGGCCCTTACCTTCTATTATCGAAGCAGTATCTGCTGAGGAATCGTGGCGTTTATTTGCACCAGAAAGCGAACCGTTTTACGATGGTCTCGCTCATTATCAAAACTTTAGAACAGTACCAACTGCAAAGCGAGGTGTTGTTCTTGCTATTGAAAAAGAGAAACCTGCCATTGTTTTTGTGCCTAATAGGCAAATATCTTCGGTCTATGAATTTTGCAGGGTTTTGATTACTGATCATCCTATCGTGTTAGTTGTCGAAGATCATCCCGCCCTTGCTAGCCAGTTACTGCCAAGAGAACGTGCGAAACAAGCGGGCATTTCAGTCATTGAACCATGTGACTCGACGGAGATTCAATATTGTGCGTCTGCTGCAGTTTCTTTTTCTCATTCACTTCGTGCTCCGGTTGTATTGCTTCTTCACCATCGCCTTCTTGCAAGCTCTGCAACCGAAGTTCGCAAAACTGGAAATCCATATCAAGCACTTTCTTCAACAGTTGAATCAACAACACCGTTGCACTTGGGGCGTCGACTCGAACTCAATCGTCAGCGAACCTTGCCTAGCCCAGGCGAACAAGTCGAGGTTGGATTCATCACTCTAGGCGAGTCCGATTTATCTTTGAAGTACCTAGTTAGTGAATTGCAATTGTTAGGCAGAGTTCCGATGTTGAACGTACGATTGGTACATCCAATCGATAAATTTCCTGTTGAGCGGTTGCTTTCTCGCTGCCGCCACGTTGTTGTGCTTGAACCAAGACCGGGAGAAGTTGAACAAGAAATTATTCGTATCGCCCAATCAATGCGCCGTGAAGGCAGAGAAGTTGCTTCAATTTGGGGCAAACAGCTTCCACCGTTTACTCCAGAAGGCCCAGCAGTGCCTGTTCCTGTAAATGCGATTCATCCCTCTGTGGTGGCGCGTCTAACCCAGCACCTTTTGAAAGAAGTCAGCCCTTCAGCCAACATTAGTGAATTACTATCACCCGAATTTGCATTACTTGAAGCAAAACCAACTAAACGAACGGAGTTTGGAACGAAGGGTGCTCTTGATTTATTGCGTTCGATGGCTGAACGTGTTCTTTGCCATTCTGAATCAAATAGTCATGTCTTGGTCGATGGCTTTACGGTAAAAAATGGCGAGGGCTCTAAGATTTTTATTGAGACATGGGGCGAAGATCGGTTCTTAGATAGCGGCATCAATGTTCTTCGGTATGCAGTTTCTCGAGATGAGACACGAGTTATTATTGTTTGGCGAAACTTTGCTATAGGGTCCGCGCTAATGTCGCTTATCAGTGCAATTTTGCCATCCAAAAGCGATGATGGAAAGCAAGTACTAGAAGTTGCGATTGACCAAGGTGAAGAACTTGATAAAGCAATCGAGAATGCATCTGCAAAAGATGGCGTGAGTGTCATTGTTGTTCGGGATAGCGAAGATCCACGGTTTGATTTACGACGCCTTGCTGAAGTTGCTTCCCAAGTCGATAAGCTTGGCTTCAGGCAGCAACATGCCATCGTTATCCCGATGGAGCAACTTACGCCAGTACGGATAGTTCCTTTTGATCCTTGGAAAACAAAAACTACGACGCCAGCAATGCCCTTAGAAACATCGATGTCAACACGGTGGTTAGAGCCCGACTACCGTCGGTGGAGCATATCACTTCGGCCTATTTTAGAACGGGTTGAAGTTACAAGGAGTAAGCCACCAGTTCGAGTGGTTACAAAAAGTACCGCTGGGCTTGCACCGCCTAAAGTTCTGCATGGTTCTGCTCCAAATTGGCGTGTGCACATTGCGGGGTCAAGAGGCACGCAGCCAGGTGTTGTAGGAAATATTTTGATCCATGCTGGGATACAAATGGGGTACGACATTCGGGTTCAATGTAATAACCGATTTGTTGGACCAGGTCGATGTGCATGGTCTCAGATTTTGTATACACGAAAGCAGACTACAAATTCGTATCGGCCACTCATAGGGTCGATTCCCTGGGGCGAAGCAGATCTATTGTTGGGCTGGGACCGTGAGGAAGTACTGCGTGCTATTGATCCAGCGGGAAATTTGCGCGTAAGTACAAGTGCAAAAACTTTTGCACTTGTGAACATCGATTTACTTGAACATCAGACAGAGATCAAAGACGAAAACAATGCGTTGGTTCCTTTTGACGACCGCGCGCTCTCAAAATGTTGTAACGCTGAGAAGTTGATACTCCGAGGTTTTGCCTCACTTGCAAGGGTGCGTTTTCACAATGAACGACTTGGAGATGTTGTGCAACTGGGCATGGCTTTTCAGATGGGTTACATCCCGGCAACAGTAGACGCAATGCTTCTTGCCGTGCATGCGATAGAGAAAAAAGGTTTTGCTCGTAGTGCAGAAGCTTTTGAGTTTGGGCGCCGTGTAGCTATAGAAGCAGACGATGCTTGGAAACCAATTGCAGAGGAAACAAAAGTCGATCTTGCTAAACTAGAGAAGCGTTGTGTACGAGATTTACAAAAACAGGGTGGGCGTTCTGTAGCAAATGCAGAAGTCGTCAAGAGATTACTTAGGCAGTGTCGACAATCTTTGCCTGGTTTGTACGAGAGCGTGGATGGCCGACAGTCTTTGACAGATATAATGAACGGAATTCGTCGTTGTATGCTTTGGGGCGGGGAAGAAGTGGCAACCAAATTTCTCAAGGCCTTGTGCAAGGTTTATGAAGTTGACTCAGCTGAAAATGGCCGTCAACTTACTCGCAATGTGATTTTGCCACTTGCTGAATCTATGTTAATCCGGGATCCTATTTATCTAGCTCGTTTAGCAAGGAGTCCTGAAATACTTCGGCGGATTCGAAAACAGTTAAACGTTCGGCACTCTCGTGGTGATACTTTAAAACGAAGATTTTTATCGAGATTCCGTTTGCGATTATGGAAGTGGTCATTGCAAGTCGACCTTCGCACGAGCGACTGGTCATCAGTATTTGTTTCAGGTGTTGGTCGATTTGTTCCTAGAAGATGGCGCGGACATAAAAGAGATAAAGCGGTTCGCGAAACAATTTCTGATGCTATAAATAATGCGATCACATCCCCAGATTGTTACGATCATTGGGTAGATGTTTTTGCTAATCTGAATAAACTTGCACTAGAAAGTAAGTGGCACACTACTTCCCTTGAAGAGATTAAAAAGATTATTCAGCAGTAATCTGTGTGTATTCTCGTTTGAGCTGGCCACAAGCTGCTGAAATATCTCTACCGCGACTTGCTCGAATATGTGTGTTTACACCCGCCTTAGTCAATATTTCTTGGAACCTGCGAACTTGTTCTGTTTTCGGTCTTTTATATTCAAGTTCTGATACTTCGTTATAGCGAATCAAATTTACATTGCATCGCAATGTTCGGCAAAGACCGATGAGTTCTTTTGCATCTACTGTTCGGTCGTTGACCCCGCCTAGCAATAAATATTCAAGCGTGATTTCTCGGCCGGTTGATTCAAAGTAGTTGTTGCATGATTTTAGAATGTCTTCAATAGCTGCAAAACGCGCCCATGGAATAAGTTTTTGTCGTACCTCGTCATTGGGCGCGTGCAAACTCAGTGCCAACGTTACTGGTATGTCAAAAGTTGCAAGTTTTTCTATAGCAACAGGTAAGCCAACAGTTGAAACAGTAATTTTCCTTGCGCCTATGCCCAACCCCCAAGGTGCATTGAGTATTCGTATTGCCCGTGTTACTGCGTTGTAGTTTGCAAGTGGTTCGCCCATTCCCATGAATACAATGTTTGAAATGTCGTTTCCGCCAAGTGCGACCACTTGTTCAACGATTTGCCCAACATCGAGGCTTCCTTCAAGACCGTCAAGTCCTGATGCACAAAAAGTGCACTTCACTGGACATCCCACTTGGCTTGAAACACATGCAGTCCGTCTTTCCTTTGCGGGAATCATTACTGTTTCTGTCTGTTTTGAACCATCGTCCCATGCAAGGAGTTTTTTGATTGTGCCATCTGATGCTTTTTGTGTTTTGAGGCACTTTGATCGCCGAAAATAAATCCGTTCAGCAAGCAATTCTCGTTTTTCTTTTGAAATGTTTGACATTTCATCAACACTCGTAACTTGCTTTTGATAAATCCAATCGAGCACTTGCTTACCCGCAAAAGTTGGCAAACCAATTTCAGCAACAATGGCATCGATATCTCGTGGAAAAAGTTCTAGTGCGTGTACTTTTTGAGCGTTCAAACTTGTTTCCCTTCAATCGTGATAGTCTTAGATTGTAAAAAAGTGTTTAGTGATGGCGGCATAGAAAAAGTCATCCCTTCGTCGAATTCAGAATTTCCTTCAAGAACGCCGTCATACGTTGTGCTTAGATGTTTAATCAGTTCTAACACCAGATGTTCAGGTGCACTTGCACCTGCTGTGATGAGAACACTATTGATGTTCTCGAACCATTCTTGTTTTAACTCAGACACATCATCAATAAGGTGAGCGGTGGTTCCGACACTTTCTGATATCTCAGTAAGTCGAACAGAATTGGAACTGTTTTTAGAGCCAACAACAAGCACAAGATCGACTCCTTCGGCATCTTCTCTGACAGCATTTTGTCTTTCAGTTGTTGCGTAGCAAATATCATCTGTAGGAGGTGCATGTATTTTTGGGAATGCAGATCGAAGCGCGGAAATTATGATTTCTGCATCATCAGTACTTAGCGTAGTTTGCGTTAGATATACGAGTTTAGATGGGTCGTCGATGTTCAAATTTGAAATGTCATTAACAGTTTCAACAATCTGAATTTCATTTGGTGCCTCGCCTTGAGTTCCTACGACTTCTTGGTGATTCTTATGACCGATGAGTAGAATTTGCCACCCTCTCTTAGCGTAGCGAATTGCCTCTGCATGGACCTTTGTAACTAGAGGGCAAGTAGCATCGATGCATTTGAGGTGTTTGTCTGCGGCTTGCTTTTTTACTTCTGGGCTTACCCCATGGGCACTGAATACAACGATTGCATTGCTTGGAATTTCTTTAATGGTTTCTACAAAAAGCGCCCCGCGGTCTCGTAACCGTTTTACAACGTGTCGATTATGGACAATTTCATGATACACATACAGTTTTTCGTGATCGCCTATTACGTCAAGTAGTTGATCGACTATATCGACCGCCATGCGAACGCCAGCGCAGAATCCACGTGGATTTGATAATTTTATTCGCATTTGTCTATTGTATCATTTCAATGGCATTGTTCCATTGAGGACTGCTAAAAGGGGTAGGTACTGAATAATCAACATTGCGTTTTAAAACCAGCTTTTTTGTTACGCGCTTTATCAAACGGTTTAATGCATCAATCGTCAGAGAAAACGTGCACATGAAGAAGACTTGCGCTATCTAAACCTATTATTTGGAACAAGTTACATAAGTGACGACCGCTTTGAAAAATTAAAAGTGATTGGCTTAGTTCATGCCAAGGGATTGCCAAAGGAATGCGTAAATGTCAGCGGCTTCTTCAATGCGAAGATGCGTTGGTTTTCCAGCGCCATGACCGGCACGAGTTTCAATTCGAATGAGCACAGGATTATCGCAAGATTGAGCGTATTGCAGTTCGGCACCAAACTTGAAACTGTGCGCCGGTACTACGCGATCATCGGTGTCGCCAGTCGTAACCATTGTTGCTGGAAAACATGTACCCTTTTTAACATTGTGATATGGTGAATAGCCAAGCAGGTAGTTGAACATATCTTGTTCTTGTGGATCACCATAATCACTCGTCCACGCCCAGCCAACAGTAAATAGCGGGAATCTAAGCATGTCTAACACGCCAACTGCAGGCAAGCAGGCTCCATATAACTCTGGCCGTTGTGTCATGCACGCGCCCACAAGAAGTCCACCGTTACTCCCACCTTGGATTGCAAGTTTTGACTGATGTGTCCATTTGTTTTCTATAAGCCATTCGCTGCATGCAATGAAGTCATCAAAGCATTGTTGTTTGTTGTCAAGCATACCGCCTTCGTGCCATGCTCTACCGTATTCACTTCCTCCACGAATACATGCAACAGCATACACGCCGCCCATTTCAATCCACGTTGCTCTTGAAGCAGAGAAATGCGGCAAAATTGCAATATCAAAACCACCGTACCCATATTGAAGCACAGGATTTGTTCCATCAAGTACGGTGTCTTTATCCGCCACTATAAACAGAGGGACCTTCGCACCATCCGTGCTAGTGATAAATTCACGTTTTACAACTATAGAGGACAAATCAATTGGCACGTCTGATTCCCAGAAGAGCGCTGTTTCTTCATCTTGTAAACTTAAAGAATAGATAGAAGGTGGTCGGTTGTAACTTGCGAACGACCAATACACAACGGTATCTTTATTTGTTCCACTAAAACCAGATGCTGTGCCGATTCCTGGCATTTTTACTTCATATAATTTTGCACCAAGAAGATTGTGCACTGTTGCTTTTGATGAGGCATCTTCTAACCAAGTACATGTGATTTTCCCTCCAACAATGTCAGCAGAGCGAAGTATATTTTTTTGTTCTGGAATCACAACGGACCATTTTGGAGAGTCGGCAGAAAAGTCAACGGCGATAATTTTTCCGTTAGGCGCGTCTCGGTCAGTTTTAAACCACAGCTTGTCGCCAATCCCTCCAATCAACGTTACTTTTGCATCAAAATCTTCAAGCAACCAATGTAGTGCATCTTCTTTTGGACCTTTAACGAGCAAAGCGTTGTTTGACGATGTGCCTTCATTCACACTGATGACCAGCCAGTGCCCATCTTTTGTAACGCTTGCATCATAAAAACGGTCGGGGCGTTCAGCGTCTTTCCAGACCAACATATCTTCTGATTGATCCGTTCCAACTTGATGGAACCAAAGTTGTGAACCATCCGCCGTGGAAATATGGTCTTCACTGTTTGCGTCTGGATACCTTGAATAATAGTATCCGCTTTCGTCAGGTAACCAAGAAGGCGAATCGTTTTTTATATCACTCATTATTTCGGTGAGCGTTTCACCAGTTGATAAATTTTTTGTGTACCACGTCGACCAATCAGAACCAGCATCTGCGATTCCCCAGACTAAAAAGTTTCCATCTGGGCTTGGACTATACATAGAAAGTGCCTGCGTCCCATCGAGCGAAAATGTATTTGGGTCAAGCAGTACACTTGTGATTGTTGAGACTGAGTCTCCTGTATAAATCACACTATGGTTTTGCAATCCTGTATTTCTTGATTGGAACCAACGTGACCCACGATGAAACGGTAGCCCTTGTTTTTCATAATTCCAAGCTGCTGTTAACTTTTCTTTAATGGAGGGCAGCGTTGGAATGGCGTCGAGGTATGCCCGCGTAACTTCGTTTTCTGCAGTCACCCATGCTCTGACTTCATCGCTTTCTCGAACGTCTTCTTCAAGCCATCGGTACGGGTCTGCAACTTCAATGCCGTGTAGAGTGTCGACGACGTTTCCTCTAGGTGTTTCTGGATAGGGGACACTGTGCGCAAGGGGCGCGAGGGCAATGACGGTTACTATGCAATAAATCATGTAATTAATTTCCAACTAGGTAAGGAAGGTCGTGTAAACCCTCTGTTAAGTCAATCGGGCCTTCGGCACCGATTAATATGTCTGCTTCGTAATGCACACTCATGGAGTGGTCGGCAGGATAAATTGGCCAGGTGCCTCTTTTATTTTCGATTTGCCCAGTGCCAACAGCGAGCATCGGCTCCACTGCAATCAGCATGCCTTCATTAAATGTTTTCCACGCGTCGGGCCACTCGGAAGGATGGGAAGGCACAACGTTTGAAATGAACGGGGGAGCGTGTAATGTTCGGCCGTATCCGTGTCCACCCAGGCCTCGTATCAAATGAAATCCAAATTCCTTTTCGGCGACGCGTTGCACTTCTCTTGCAAAATCCATTAGCGGTCGTTTAGGTTGCATGGCAGCGACGCCCGCTGCAAGGGATTCTCGCCCAGCTTGCATGAGCCGCATATTTTCATCTGATGTTCCTTCGATAGCCCATGTCCAAGCAGCGTCGCCAATCCAGCCCTGATGTGCTACGCCAATATCAATTGAGACGAGGTCGCCAGGAGCAAGCGGCGCTTGTTCCATAATGTGCGTGCCATGAACAACGCAGTCATTCACAGACAAACACGATTGGCTTGGGAAGGGGGGTTGCCCTGGGATTTTATATTTATAAAACGCGCTCTTGCATTTTAGCGAACGAAGTTTTTCACCAACAAAGGAATCAATTTCCGGAAGTGTTTGTCCTGCGCATAAAAAATCAGTAAGTGCCTTGTGCACTTCAACAACAAATTGCGCAGATATTCGTGCAGACTCTATGTCTTTGTCTGTGATAATTGGGGCTGTTTTCATTCTTCGTCCTCTAGCTCCATGTCGCCGTCGGTTAACAAGTGTACGATTTCACCCTTAATGGATACAAGAAGTGGTCCGCCGGATGCAACGTGCCAGGCAAGTTCTCGTTCATCTTCGCAATCAAGTAACTGTAAGTCTGCTTGTTTCCCAACTTCTAAACTGCCAACTTTATCTTGCAAGTTCAACACGCATGCAGCGTTGAAAGTTGAAGCAATAATTGCTTCAGCGGGTGTAAGACCTAGGCGCCTACAAGCGAGTGAGATTGTAAAAGGCATTGATGGGCTCGGTGCAGAGCCGGGGTTATAATTTGTTGCGATTGCTATAGGGCAACCAATGTCTGCAATAAAGCGACCGCGTGGATATGCGTCGTTTAAACAAAATCCGCTGGCTGGCAACAGCACAGCAATGGTATCACTTTTTGCAAGCAGTTTTAATTCTTCATCTGTTGAATGCTCTAGGTGGTCAACACTTTTTGCGCCAAGTTCGACTGCATGAGAGAGCATGCCAAGCGGATTGAATTGATCGAGATGAGCTCTTATTGGGCAATCGAGTTCAATTGCTTTCTTAAACAACTTTGTGGTTTCTTCAACAGACCACGCGCCTTTTTCACAGTACGCGTCGCATGTGATTCCAGGAAATTCTTGCACGATCGCAGGGAGTGTTTCATGAATGACGATGTCAACAAAATTTTCTTGGTCTGGGTCAATTGCATGCGCGCCTAGAAATGTTCCAACAATAAGTTGTGGAACATCTTGCGAAGCGTCATGGATGGAACGGAGCATTTTTAACTCGCTCTCTGTCGTTAAGCCGTATCCACTTTTGATTTCAACGGTAGTTGTTCCCTGTGATGCCATCAAACCGAGTCTGCCAAGCACGTTAAAACATAAATCTTCTTGACTTGCTTCACGCACTGCGTGAACGGTTGACATGATGCCCCCACCTTGAGCGAGGATGTCTAGATAGGGGACTCCGCGAACTCCCATTTCGAATTCTTCAAGCCGGCTTCCTGCCCAGCATGTATGTGTGTGGCAATCGACAAAGGATGGCATAAGAACGCGACCGTTCGCGTCGACGACTGGTACTTCTGGGTGGTTGTTTATAAAATCTTCGTCTGGCAAGCCTTGGGCTATCTGTTCGATGACCCCATCTTGCACGGACAGAAAACCATTTTCGATGATGCCAAGATCTGCTAGAAACTCATTACGACGAGGCGCATTTTCGCCAGCGAGTGTGAGAATGCGAGCATTCACAATGATAAAACTATTCATGAATTGTTCTCTTGCATTGGGATTTTTACGTTCTGGTCTACAGCGCATTGCACAGCTTCGTCGTACCCAGCATCTACGTGCCGAAAAATTCCCATCATTGGGTCGTTTGTAAGAACGCGCTTTAGACGAGCATCTGCTTCAGGTGTTCCATCGGCAACAATTACTTGCCCTGCGTGTTGAGAATAGCCAATCCCAACGCCGCCACCGTGATGAAAGCTCACCCAACTTGCACCACTTGCAATATTAAGTGCAAAGTTAATCAACGGCCAGTCGCTAATCGCATCGCTGCCATCAAGCATGCCTTCGGTTTCGCGGTTTGGGCTTGCGACACTTCCACAATCGAGATGGTCTCTTCCAATCACAATTGGTGCGGAGACTTCTCCGCTACGAACGAGTTCATTAAAGGCAAGACCTGCTTTGTCCCGCTCACCTAAGCCCAGCCAGCAAATTCTGCAGGGTAAACCTTGGAATGCAACGCGGTCTTGCGCCATCGTTATCCACCGTTTAAGTGATTCATCTTTGGGGAATAACTTCAAAATGACTTCGTCTGTTTTACGGATATCTTCTGGGTCGCCCGATAGTGCGCACCATCGAAACGGCCCGCGTCCTCTGCAAAACTGTGGTCGAATATATTCTGGAACGAATCCTTTAAAGTCGAATGCATCTTTGACACCATTGTCAAACGCGCGTTGGCGGATATTGTTTCCATAGTCAAACGTTTTTGCTCCTTGGTGCATAAACCATAGCATAAGTTTGACATGTTCTGACATGGTGTCTATTGAGCGTTCGACATAAGCAGCGGCATCTTGTACGCGAAGGGCATCTGCTTCTTCGCGGCTCATGCCTGATGGGTAATACCCAACGAGTGGATCATGTGCAGAAGTTTGGTCTGTCAAAATTTCCGGAATAATACTTCGTTCTTTGAGGCGAGCGAGTAGGTCGACGATGTTGCCAAGGTATCCGATTGAAACTGGTTCTTTGTTTTTCGTTGCTTGTAAAGCGCGGTCAATGGCTTGGTCGATGTTTTCGAAAATTTCATCAAGATACCGATCGGTTACTCTTTTTTCTAAACGTTCGATGCACATATCAGCAATAAGACACGTTCCATCATTCATCGTTACGGAAAGTGGTTGTGCTCCGCCCATGCCGCCGCAACCACCAGTGACAGAAAGTGTTCCAGTTAATGTACCGCCAAAATGTTGTCGCGCACATTCTGCGAATGTTTCGTAGGTGCCTTGCAAAATACCTTGCGTTCCGATGTAAATCCATGAACCAGCAGTCATCTGCCCGTACATCATGAGGTCGTGCGCTTCAAGGTCATCAAAAATTTCTTGTGTTGCCCAGTGCGGCACAAGATTACTGTTTGCGATAATCACACGAGGTGCATCGACTGTCGTCGTTGCTATGCCAACTGGCTTACCTGATTGCACGAGTAGTGTTTCGTCTGGCTCGATTGATTTTAAAGAAGCAATGATTGCTTCATAGGATTTCCAGCTCCGTGCGGCTTTTCCACGTCCTCCGTACACGATGAGGTCCTCTGGGCGTTCCGCAACTTCCGGGTCGAGGTTATTCATGAGCATTCGCATCGCTGCTTCGGCTTGCCAGGATTTACAAGAGAGTTCGTGGCCTCTTGGTGCTGTAATCATGCGTTTTTGGTCTGCTGTAAGGGGTGCCATCATTTCACGATGGTATCCGCGATGGCACATCTTTGCACGGTGCAAATTGTATATAAACTGTGAGAAAAAGCAGAATCAAACAATGGCTATACAAACAGAAATGACAACGGGAACTTTTTGTTGGAATGAACGAGCTGTTTGGGATACAGAAAAAGCAATCGCATTTTACACAGCGTTGTTTGGCAGACACTTCTGACCATATATTAAGTATTTACAGATTCATGCGGAGCCACTATTGCAGTCTTTACCGGACTATCAGAATACCGTTCAGGTGATGATTGTTGCCCATAAACCTGTAATTCAACCATGAATTCTTGACAATTTTGGTTGGCGTAGTACCTTTATAGTGTGAAAATGTATCTGCTGCATTTGTTTTATACAATTGGATTGGCGAACATCGCGTTTAGCGATGTTCGGTTTGACACGGAGATTCAATATCCAGCAGGGGGAAACTCAACAGGTGTGTGCACAGCAGACTTTGATAACGACGGTGACATTGATGTTGCTATTGTAAATCGGACAAGTAATACGGTTACAGTTTTGTACAACGACAGTACCGGCGCATTTATAAACCCAACGGATTTTGCAACGGGCGTCAACCCTCGGTATGTTGAGGCAATTGATCTTGACAATGACGGCGATGTCGATCTATGCACGCCCGACTACTACGGCCACACTACTTCTCTGTTAGAAAATGATGGTCTTGGTAATTTTACTCTTGTCCAACAACTTGATACGTTTACTCCAGCATTTGTTTGGATAGACGATTTGGATCTTGATGGCCACGAGGACATCATCGTGTTGCATTGGGACGGTGATGCAAAAAATCCACAGAACAGCCCGTCGAATATGCAACCCTTTTATGGAAATAGTGACGGGACTTTTGAACGCGGTTCGTTCGCACATGTCGGTGTCCAACCCAGAGCAGGACAATCTGCCGACGTGAACGGCGATGGATTGCTTGACGTTGTCGTTGCAGACATTTATTCGCAAACCATTTCTGTGGTGTTAGCGATTGGTAAGCGTGAATGGGAAGAGCGCATAAGTATCCCAATGGCCCCGGGCGCACCACGGTATATCAAACTCGGCGATTTCGACAACGATAGCGATATAGATATTGCAGCCCTTGATAAGCTACGTGGTTATTTTTGGATTTTGACAAACGATGGGAATGCACAGTTTACGTTGCATGAAACGATTAAGGTTAACGACGCACCTCATTCAATGGTTGTGCACGATATCGATAAAGATGGTGATGTTGATTTTCTGATCACGCATGTTGGCTCTGAGTCGCAATTTATTTTGTACAGCGATGGTAACGCTAAGATTAATTCTACACAGATGCTTGCAATTACAGGTGGGCCGGCCGAAGTAAGAATTGCAGACTTCAACAGCGATGGAATGTTTGACATTGTCACGGCGTGTACGAATTTTTCGCACCCAGGAGCAAATGTACTCTTGCAACGAGAGTGTTTAGTGTGTGATGGTTTGGGTGATCATGGGGAATTTGTTTGCCCGCCAATAACGAATGATATCAATAGGCAGTCAAGTTCCTATACATCTATTGAAGTTGAGCTGCAGGGTGAATCGATTGCGGGAAATTCACTAAGTTACATAGTCACATCTTTGCCTGAAACTGGCGATGTAAAAGATTCAACTGGAACACGGATTACTTCTGTTCCGTATTATTTGCCAAATAGTTATCTGAAATATACACCAGAGTTCGGTTTTGTAGGACTTGAAACATTGCATTACAGAGTGAACGACTGCTTGCTTTCGAATGAATCACTCGTATCGTTTCAAATCAATATTCCTTTTCCGGACGAGTGTAGTTCTGCGCAACAAATTTTTAATGGGTACGTCGATGTTTCTACAATGTTTGCAACAAACTCTTTCGATGAATATGACTCGACACAATGTGAAGGTACAAATCTTGGTGAGATGGCAAAGGATGTTTGGTTCTTTTATTATGCATGTGAGAGCGGCGAGTTGCGCATCGATTCGTGCGGCATTGATAGTTTTGATGCGGATATTGTGGTGTACAGTGGTAGCTGTTGCGGTCTTAAGCAAATTGCATGTAACGGTGATACGCAAGATTGCGGAGGCAATTCAAGTATCATTATTGACCAACTTGTTGCAGGCACGGAATACTTTATTCGAGTAGGTGGGACGTATTGGGATTCATTTGGAACGGGTGAAATTTTCATTGATGGTCCATCAGTTTCTTGTATTGATTCATGCTTTGCGGATCTGACCTATGACGGAGCGGTAAACGTTTCTGATTTCTTAATTGTTCTTGATAATTGGGGTAACGCATGCGGTGATGCAGATTTGAACATTGACGGCATTGTGAACGTAGTAGACTTGCTTGCTGTTATCGGAACGTGGGGGTCTTGCGGCGATTAAGTTTCGTTCAATTTCGGCTTGTTTATTGATTAATACAGTCGTTTTATTTTGATTTATTGAAGAAAGAAGCGTTTTGCGAGGATATAAAAGCATGGTTTACAAATATAAAACAGGTGTCATTGTGCTCAGTGTTTGTACACTTGGGACGTTTTCGCTGGTGGAGGCTAGTGGCAAAGGGGAGCCACGAAGCATAGGGACTTCGAGCTGGCAAGACATGTCAACACCGCTAACAGCTGGCGAGGGGTACGAAAACCATCGAGGTTCCGCATGGTGCGATTACAACAATGATGGCTTGCTCGATTTGTATGTAGCCCATTTCGGTGCCTTTGACCCAGACGCTGATTATCTTGGCTCACCAAACCAACTCTTGCTAAATGTTGGCAATGGAGAATTTGTCGATGCGACCACGGTTGAATTAGAAGCATACGATGGCCTTTCGCATCATCCAGCGTGGGGCGATATCGATAATGATGGACTACCTGATTTGTATATATCACAAAGTTCAAATTCCGGAACTGAATCAAGCGTACTACTTCATCATGAATCGCTTGGAAATTTTGTTGATATCACCAATGGCGCGCCTATAAACATGGCGGGCATTTTGCCACGTGGCGTGGCTTGGCAAGATATAAACAACGATGGGTACATCGATTTACTAGTTGCGAATTCAAACGGCGATAACAAGAAAAATCGAATGTTAGTCAATACCGGAACGTTAAATTTTACACTTGATACTTCGTTGTTTTCTGAGGACTTGAAAGAAAGTCGATCAATCGGTTGGTGTGATTACAATAACGACAGGTTACCCGATGTGTACATTACTAATGGTGCTGAAGACAATAGTGACGTTAGCGTACGGACGAACCAACTGTTTAAAAATATGGGTGACGGTACATGGATTGACGTTGCTGAAATCGCCGGCGTAGATGATATTGGTCACGGACGAGGGCAAGCATGGGGCGACATTGATAATGATGGTGATTTCGACTTGTTTGTCGGTAACCAAAAAGGTTCTGATACAGGAGGTGGGCATAACCGCCTGTTTCGAAACAACGGTAATGGCACGTTCAATGATATCACTGCGTGGGCGGGGTTATATGAATCGTTTAGAACGCGTGGTGTGTCAATGGCGGATTTCGATAACGATGGGTACTTAGATATTTATGTCGTGAATTTTGGAAATGCGCTTCCTCCAAATCACTTGTACCGAAACAATGGCAACAACACTTTTACCGAGGTTGGTGACGGAACACTTATTGCTGGAGCCGAGGGCAACGGTGCGTCAGCATCTTGGGCAGACTTTGATAACGACGGTTGGATAGATATTTTCGTCGTTGGCGGTAGTTCGGAGTTTCCTGGCCCGGGCATGAATCGTCTGTTACGGAATACGAATCAAAATGGCAATCATTGGTTTGAAGTTGAATTGTGTGGGATGTATTCCAACCGACTTGCAATTGGTGCTCGTGTAACTATCAGTTACTTAAACAGCGCAGGACATCCAAAAACACAAGTGCGAGAAATCCAAAGTGGTTCTGGGTACAACTCAGGACACATGTTACGTGCGCATTTTGGGCTTGGCACTACCGAAGAGATAACGGAAGTTACTATTCGTTGGCCAAGCGGTATTGTGAATACAATTTTTGAGCAAGAGGTAGACCAAATAATCCGCGTTGTTGAAGATAGCACATTCGCGTATGACTGTAATCGTAACTGTATGCCTGATTATCTAGACATCGAAAATGGGTACAGTCTTGATGAAAACAACAACGAAATTCCAGATGAATGTGATTGCACTGGCGATATTAATGGTGACGGCGCTGTTAACGTAACGGATATTATTGCGCTGATTGTCGAGTGGGGCTCGGCAGAGTCAATCATTTGTGATTTAGATAGTGATGGCGTTGTCGGCGTTGGCGACATTATCTCTCTCGTGAGCGTTTGGGGAAGTTGCGATTGACTTGGTCGATTATATAAGTAGTTTTTCGATAGCAGCAACATCTTCTGATGGCGAACGGTCACAATTTCGTTCAGGAACAACTTCGCGAACTTTAGCATACATACGTTCTACAGCATCGCCACTTTTAAGTGGTCTGTGATGGTCGAGCGCATCGCATCCAACAAGAATTTCGGAAGCAATTACGCTCCTACATAAATTGATTGATTGGCGTAAGAGCAAACCAGCGGTTGCGCCCATTGAGTTGTAATCTTCGATTCCGGCAGAAGTTGAAATGTTTGAAACGCTTGCAGGCATAGAGAGTGTTCGCAGTTCGGCGCAACATGCGGCAGTTGTATATTGCACAATCATAAGACCGCTTTCAACACCTGGCTCGCACGCCATAAAATGTGGCAACGTGTTGTGAATATCGCGAGCGGAAAGAATCCACTCAAGTCGACGGTCAGCAATGCCTGCAATGTGGCAAAGTGCAATTCGCAATTCATCAAGTGCAATAGCTAACGGCATGCCGTGAAAGTTTCCACCCGAAAGAATTTCTTTGTCTTCGGCGAAGACCAATGGGTTGTCGGTGACTGCGCCAAGTTCTGCAGAAACCGTTCCAGTGATTCGTGCAATCGATTCAATTGCAGCCCCAAGCACTTGGGGTGAACATCTAAAACTGTACGGGTCTTGCACGCGAGAGTCGCCTTCGCCGTGCGATGTGAGAATAGTTGAGCCACGAAGGTGTTCACGAATGCTTGTGGCAACAGTGCGTTGTCCACTTTGACCACGGACGGCGTGAATTCGGTCATCAAGAAACATGCTTGTTGCTTTTGCCGCATCAATTGACATCGCCGTTGCAATGACTGCTGCTTCACAGATGACAGCGATGTCGCCAAGTGCGATTGCAGCTATTGAAGCCATGAGGTGCGTACCGTTGAGCAGAGCAAGCCCTTCTTTTTCAGCTGGAACGATTGGCGTTATGCCAGCTGCGGCCATGGCTGCTTTACCAGGCATTTCTTTTTCTCCAAGCATCGCCTTGCCTTCACCGCACAGAACGAGTGCGAGATGTGCGAGTGGAGCGAGATCGCCAGATGCGCCAACAGAACCGCGCGACGGAATAATAGGCGTAACATTTGCATTGAGCATGTCGACAATGGTTTGTGCAACGAGTGGCCTTGCACCGCTGTGCCCTCTGCACAAGCTTGCAGCAAGCAGAAGCATCATGCCTCGAACAACTTCGTGTTCGAGCGGGTTGCCGACACCTGCGGCGTGTGAACGAATAATGTTCATTTGCAAATAGCCGAGCTTTTCATGGGAAATGCTTGTTGTTGAAAGTGCTCCAAAACCTGTATTGATGCCATATGTCGGCGTGCTTGCATGCAGGGCGTCTTCAACGATCACGCGTGCTTTAGCCATTAAATCGACTGAGTGTTCACTGATTTCAACTCGCAGATATTTGCGAGCAACTTGTATTACTTGGGGTCCAGCGAGTGGTCCACTATTTAACAGCAGGGTTTCTTGTTCCATTTGCGCATCTTACCGCATAGGGTGTCTGAACCTCGGTGTCTGACCTCCTTAGATAAGCCACGCATGCAAAAAACGTCTCTGAGGAATCAATTTGTTTTACCGGATGGCTGGGACGTAATAAATAGAGTGCTGTATCATGCCAAACAATGGAATCATGGATTAAAACAGGTGTAGTGCTAGTGGCACTGGCAATCGTAGGTTTTCTCGGCTCCTGGGAGGCCTCTGCGCTTGTTTCAACTCGAGGTGAATTAGGCCCTACAGTGTTACAAGCACAATCGCCAATTTCTGCCCTCGTCGCAGTTTTGATTACCCTTGGTGTCAGCTCTTTCATCGCTGGGTTCGTTGCAAGGTTTACCACAACAATCTCGGGCATGCTTGTTCTTGGGTTTTCACTGTTCGTCATGGCGATGAAAATGGACGGTATCGAGGGTTTCATTTACGGTGGGGGTAATGTAAATCTACTGATCATTGAAGCGCTCTTGCTAAGTGTTCTTGTTTTGCTCTGCACTCTTATTGTTTTTGCAATTGGTGGTCCAGTTAAGGACGTGCAACAGGCATCAGTGCCTAATGAATCAAACTTCTGGAAAGTATCACTTATATCACTTGCGATTTTGCCTGTGGTCTATATCATCGCGCAAACGCCTATGCGAGGACAAGCGATAGGTGCCTCCGCAGTTGGAGGAGTAGCAATTGGTTTCCTTGCGCGTCAATTCATCCCAACGATACAACCAGTGATGTTGTACCCGCTTCCAATTGCAGTCGGTGGGCTTGGTTACTTTTTTGGTTCAATAATCAATCCACTTTCTGATGTAGCATTCGCGCAACAATCGATTTCTCCGTTGCTGTACCCTATGCCGATAGCATATGGCGCTGGCATTGTCATGGGTGTGTCCATCGGTCTTTCTTGGGCAGTCTCGTTTGCAGAAAAACCAGAAACGGATGCACAAGAAGCGTAAGGGGAAACAGATGGAGTTTGCAAACTTGTCTTCCAACGGTTTGTATTGGCTTGTTGCACTGAATGTCGACCGAGAAAAGCAAACGTTTACAATTAAAACAGCAATCTAGTTCGCTGGTTATAAACGAGCCCACAGGTCGTTTACGTTCGCCGATACAAATTAATTAGCTGCTTTTACACTCAGTGTTGCATTGCCATGACCATGTTCTTGGCAAAGTGACTCGCCTTCACCACTTTTGACTACTTCTTTTAGTGACATGCTCGAAAGACTTTTTTGAAGCGATTCAATTGCTGCGTCAATCTGTTTATATAAAGCGCAGAGCGAGTGCTGGTGTTCTGTGCGACCAAGCGGGAACTCCGTTATTCGCTTCAGTGGGTCTATGACTGTTACGACTTGAAGTAAATCTACTTTGGACGGGTTGCAAGCAAGTACAAATCCGCCTTTGCGCCCTCGTTGCCCTTTGGATAACTTAGCTCGACCGAGTTGCTGTAGAACCTTGACTGTGTAGCCGGCTGGGACCAGGGTTGCTTTTGCAATTTGTTCTGCAGTCAAAGAAGTCCCTTCACGCTCTGTGAGGAGAATCATAATGCGGAGTGCATATTCAGCTGTTCTTGAAAGCATAAGGCGTTCCTTTGTTAAAACCATTTAGATGACAAGTGTATCATCTATTTATATATAAAGTTATCCAAATTAAAATGGTGTTTATGATTATGAAATGAGGCAGATTTTTCGAAAATCAAGCATGCGAGCTTCAAGGTCTTCGCGTGTGGTCGAGCATAGCCCGTCAAGCCCGAAGGAGCCAAGTGTGAAGGAGGCAGTCACGGTCCCCCATGCCATGCCCACCTGCATCGCTGGAAAATCAAGCCGTCCAGATGCAGCCAGGTACCCCATAAACCCGCCTGCGAAACTATCACCAGCCCCGGTAGGGTCAACTACGCCATTAATCTCAAGCGGGAATGCAGGCACAACTGCAATGCCGTCCCTATGCACAAGCACGGCGCCATGTTCGCCTTTCTTAACAATGACAAAGCTTGGGCCCATCTCAATAATGGCTCTTGCGGCGCTGATTGGATTTGTTATTTCAGTAAGTAGTTCTGCTTCAGAGTCATTGATAATGACACCGTCAATTTGTTTGAATAGTTCAAGCAATTCGTCCCGTGCGATGTTAATCCATAAGTCCATTGTGTCGGCGACCGCGAGTTTTCGATCTGGGAATTTGTTTAACAAGTCTAGTTGCACACATGGATGCGAGTTCGCGAGAAAGATAAGCCGGCTATCTCCATATGTAGCGGGAACTGCGGGTGGGGCCTCTTCAAGAACACCGAGTTCGGTAAACAAGGTTTCGCGTTGGTTCATATTGTCGAAGTAACGACCACCCCAAGCGAAAGTTTTTGATGCGCTTCTTTTTTCAAGACCATCAAGGCAAAGTCCATTAATTGACTGAAGCAAATTTGCGTGATCTTCTGGCCAATCGCCACCAACTGCTCCGACGATGCGTACTGGCGCATGGTGAAATGCAGCAGCAGCAGCAAAGTAAGCGCATGAACCGCCTGAAACTTCTTCTGCTTTCGCAGTTGGAGTGTGGACAGTGTCAATTCCGATTGTTCCTGTAACGAGTAATGGCATAGGGGGGGATTATACTTTGGCTTGCAGTGCTTTGCGAAGATTGCCACGAGCTGCTGCAAGTTTTTGTTTAGCTGATTCAGCACTAGTCTGGTTTTTATGCATCACAATCGACACCTTTACTTCGCCACCAGATTTGGCAAGAAGAGTTGTCGATGTTTCGCGATCAACATCGCAAACACTCGACACAATTCGAATCGCTCTATCGAGTAGTTTTTCGTTGCTGGCTTTGACATCAACCATCAGGTTGCCATAGACGTTTCCAAGCTTGGTAAAAAGAGTTGTTGTGATAATGTTCAAAGTTAGTTTCGTTGCTGTACCTGCTTTCAAACGAGTGGAACCAGTAAGCGGTTCCGCGCCCGTTTGCAATGAAATCAAATGGTCAACTTTTGGTGCAATTTCGCTGCATGTTAAAAAACATGTTCGCGAACCGCGTTGTTTTGCGAGTTTAAGACCGCCAAGAACCCACGGAGTTGTTCCACCTGCGGCGATGCCAATCACGGTATCTTTTGAAGATAAGGCAATGCGATTGAAATCTGGCAGGATTCCATTCGGGTCATCTTCCTTTGCTTCAGAGGAAGTACGCAGAGATTTATCACCGCCTGCAATGAGACCAACAACTAACTCTGGTTCGGATCGAAAAGTTGGCGGGCATTCGGATGCATCGAGTACACCAAGACGTCCCGAAGTTCCGCAACCAAAATAGATAAGTCTTCCACCATCCTCGATTCTAGGAACGAGTGCTTCGATAAAAGAAGCAATCGATTGGGAAGCATTTTGCACAGCTTTAATGGCTTGTTCATGGTCATTGGCTAACAGATCAACGCACTGCAATGTTGACAGTGCATCAAAATGACACGTTTTTTCGTGCGATTGTTCTGTTGCGATGTGTCCTCTGTCAGTAGGCGTTGCCATACGTAAATGGTACTCTAAAAAAACAGCGCCTTGCAAATGCAAGGCGCTGTTGTCGTTCAGAATAAAAATAGATCTATTAGACCATTTCTTTCAATGCTTTCAAAGGTGTAACTTTGACAGCTTTGCGTGCTGGTTTCGCTGGAAGGTCGCGATACTCTTTAAGAAGTGGCAGGTAAACGTTCTTGCGAGCAGGACGTCGTGGAACCATTTTCTTTTTCACTTTCATAAGACCAGGAACGGTGAATACACCAGGACCTCGGTTGCCGAGATCTTTCTTGATCATTTTGGACATGCATTCAAATACTGATGCAACTTCTTTGCGAGTCAGTCCAGTATCTGTTGAGATGTCACTCATGATTTGAGTTTTTGTGCGAGGCTTAACTTCTGTAGTTTTTGCGCTCTTTTTTGCACTCTTTTTCGTTGTTTTCTTCTTGGCCATGGAATTCGAATCCTTTCTTAGGTCCTACTCATTAATGTGCTCTCCCGCCAACAATGGCGATTCAAAATGGCACGTACAAAGTGAAATGTAACTCCTTTGAGTGTACATAACAAGTGGATTGCACAGGAAAATGCAGTGTTTTTGAAGTTTTTTTTAGAAAAAGAACAGTTTTATCAATGAGAATTACGAATTACTTTTTGATATTGAGGTAATTCTCGTCGCTCTCGACCATGTCATCCATCAAAGTTTCAAACGTGTACTTTGGATCCCAACCCAATTCCGTTCGAATTTTTGTGGAGTCACCCTTAAGGTCTTCAAGTTCTTCTGGTCGAAGGTACCGTTCATCAAGCACATAATAGTCGCGGTAATCCATGCCAAGTTTACTGAACACATATTCGCAACAATCTTTAACGCTGTGGGAGACGCCTGTCGAACAGCAGTAATCTTCCGGTTTGTCCGCTTGGAGAATCATCCACATAGCTTCAACGTAATCTTTAGCATGGCCCCAGTCGCGCCGAGCATCAAGGTTCCCCATGCGAATTTCTGTTGCTTTACCACTGGCAATAGCAATCGCGCCTTTTACTATTTTACTTGTTACAAAGTTCGAGCCCCTTCTAGGCGATTCATGGTTAAAAAGGATGCCGTTGCTAATGAACATGTCATAGGAATGGCGGTAATTCCTTGCTAAATTGTATGCGAAGACCTTTGCACAACCGTAGGGGCTCACTGGAAGCATGCGCGTGCTTTCGCGCTGAAAACCATCATCATCGATGCAGTTGCCGAACATTTCCGAAGAAGATGCTTGGTAAATTCTTGTGTCTGGTTTGATCAATTTTACAGCCTCAAAGACATTGAGAACTCCAACAGCATCAGCTTGCACGGTATAAATTGGGACGTCAAAACTAATTCGAACGTGCGATTGTGCGGCGAGGTTATACACTTCATCTGGCATAACTTTTTGCATAATCGAAATGAGTGATGAAAGGTCACAAAGATCGCCATAGTAAAGATTCAAATCTTTGTAGCAAGCATCAAGTCGTGCAGTTTGGTTTTCTGCAACAGAGTTTCGTTTCAAGATGCCGTGGACTTCGTAACCTTTTGCTAGGAGAAACTCAGCAAGGTACGAACCGTCTTGCCCATTGATTCCGGTGATGAGTGCTTTTTTCATGATCGAATGTCTTTCTTGTTTTCTTTGTACCAGTCAATTGCTTTTGTAAGTCCGTCTTGAATTGAAGTGAATTCAAAATTAGGCATGCACGTTTTTAACACGCTGTTGTCTGATGGTTTTTTGAGTTGGCCATCTGGATATGAATTGTCATAGACGATCGAACCGTTAAATCCCATCACCGTTGCGATGGATTGTGCGATAGTTGCAATTTGTACTTCTTCGTCTGGTGACATAATAAATGGAATTGGGGAATCGTAGTTATTGAGTACCCAAGTGGCTACTTCGGCTACATCACCTGAGTACATGAACTCTCTCCATGGTTTTCCTGATCCCCAGATTACGAAATCGGTGTTATCTTTAATTGCAGTTTCGCATTTCCGAATGAGTGCGGGAATTACATGGCTATTTTCTAAATCGTAGTTGTCATGAGGCCCGTAAATATTGCAGGGGATTACAGTTACGAAGTTGCATCCATATTGGTCGCGGTATGCACGGCTTTGCACGTCAAGCATTCGTTTTGCATATGCATACGCGTAATTGGATGGATGCGGTTCCCCGTTATGTACTTGGTCAGGACTCAGAGGGTAGGTTGCATCATCTGGAAAGACACAGGTGCTCATAAACGAGACGACTTTTTCCACCCCAGACCGGCGAGCGCCTTCTAGAACGTTGGTGTTAATAATGGTATTGGCATAGAAAAACGCACCGAGTTGATCCATATTCGCCTTGATTCCACCTACTTTTGCAGCGCAATGGATAATTTTGGAAACATTATTGGCTTTTAGGTACGTTTCAACTGCGTCGAGGTCCATAAGCTCTAACTCAGCATGGGTAGGCTTAAGATCAGCTTCGATTGCTGAACCGACGAGACCTCTTCCGCCTGTCACGAGTAAAGACATGTTGCGTTCCTTATATAGAGATCAGGTTTGCGTAGCATAGGTTGGAGTATATTATTCTCGATGTGCGAGTTCAAGGACATCGAAATACGCTTTCCCTGATTTTTCTACGGTGTAGTTAGTTTCAAGGAGTTTTCGTGCTCGGATTCCAGCATCTTTGGCCTCATTTGGGTTTGCAATCATCTTGCGGACATATTCGACAAAACCTTCTGCATCAGTGATATCGAACCAAGCACCTATACCATTCTGTTCGATTATTGGGCGAAGTTCGGACTTCGGCGTTGAGAATGCAATTATTGGTCTGCCTACAGAAAGACATGTATAGAGTTTCGATGGGAAACTGATGCCATCGATTCCTTTGGCAATTGTGACTATTAATGCATCGCAGCAATTAAGTGCATCGTTGAATTCTTCTTGGGGCGTATAGCCAAGGAGGATCGTATTTGTTAACTCGAGCTCTTTTATTTTTTTCGCGATGTTGTCTTTGCCACCGCCTGCACCTGTGATGACAAGCCGAAAGTTTTCGCCGAGGAGTTGGCGAGCGCCTTCAAGAATCATGTCAAATTCATAATACAAGCCTAAGTTGCCAGAGTACAACACAGTAAATGGCTCAAGCAAGTTGTGCTCTTTTGCAAAATAGCTTTCTTCTTTTGGTTTCGGAGTCAAATCATTTGGGTCAGCCCAGTTCGGAATAACGCGCACCCGCTTAGGATCTGGTCCGTAATTATTAACAACAAGTTCTTTTGCCGCTTCGCTTAACACAATAATTTGGTTTGCCCTGCAGTACATTATTTTATTACACCATTGCCAAACTCGATCGATGATGCCCCCTTTTTTTAATTTGCCAAGCCAAACACCAATTTCAGGATACGAGTCATGCAATAACACGACATACTTGTGTTTGAAAACGTACGAGCAAAATCCGCCTACAAATCCAAGGAAGGGTGGGTTGGTAGTGTAAAGAAAAACTTTGCCCTTACGTTTTGGTAAAACGTGAAATAGCGTCAATGGAATCATGAAACTCACGATATTCACAAGACGGCCGATGAGGTTGTCTTTGCTAAAACGTGTGACATTCATGCGCAGGGTTTTGACGCCATTCTTCGTCTCTTTGCGCGGGCATGGTTGCCACGATTCTGGAGGACCGTAGGAAGGACGACATGTAACTACAGATGTGTTTGCCCCGAGCCGTGCAATTTCTTCAGCCAGTTCAAAAAGTAGGTGTCCAGAGGATGCGACATCTGGAGCGTAATATTGATTCAGGATAACGACCTTCATTGGACCGTTCTTGTCTGTTTGTTCTGGCTTTGAATCAGGCATTAACGCACTTTATCGGCTATTGAAGGTGAGTTATTGCAGTAAACCGCGTGTAATAGAAAGTTCTTTGTATATTCTCTATTTGGTGGTATAGTGGATTGATGTTTTTGCAAACGTTTTTGATTTCATGTATCTCTTTTGTTCCACTTGAAGTTGACTCTTCGCAGAGTTCGATTGAGGGTACATTTGAACAATCCACCTTTTTGCCCGGAACACTCATAGGCAACTGGGATGCGGTTGAGAATCCAGAAGGCACGAGCACCATAGAGGGTGTTTGGGGTGGTAGTGGCAACAACTTCATTCCATGCGAGTTGACGCCTACTCTTAGCGGTCCATTTAATTCGCTTTGCAGCGGCAATGTTTCGATAGAGCCCGACGCAGTGTTTGAAATGCTTACAGTTGATGGGTTTGTTCTGTCTTCATTCAATGATGCGCTAGGAACATTTCAAGTAACGCTTGGCATGTTGTATGAAACATTTCGTTCTGTGCAACCTGGCTCGCTATATCCGGGTGGAATACAAGTGGATATTCCGCTTGGAGAAGGCAGCTTAGATGTGTTGCAGTTTGAACAAGTTGCAAGTGCCCAAACAAAACTCATTCCAGCGGGCGATAAAACATGGTCTTTTGTTGCTGATATCCCAGTCACAGTTACAATGGAAATGACAGTTTTCGAAACACCATCGGGACCAATTGTTACACCTGGATTGTTGCAACTTACAGGCACACTCGTGAAAAAAGGCAATGCGTATGAATTCACGGCGTCAACTTCTATTGGTTCTAAAGAGTTTATTGAAGACGTTCCAATAGAGTTTGAAAATGTGCCCTTTGAAGCTCCAACAATAATCCCTTCCGGGCAAATTGCACATTTGTTACTTAGCGCGCAGGCAGAATACGCAACCTTGACAATGCAAACAAATATTCAAATCACAGCAGTTGGCGAGGTTGCCACTGCAGGTGATGTTAACGGTGACGGCGTTGTTGGTGTAAACGATTTGCTCGCCATTGTTGCTGCGTGGGGACCTTGCGCAGAGTGCAACGAAGACATAAACAACGACGGCCTCGTAAATGTAACGGATCTTCTTGAAGTCATCGGATTCTGGTCCGGCTCGTAATTGATAAGGTAAACGTTTTAGATTTATTAGTGCTCATTGCCCATGGGGGCAATGTTCATAAATCCATATAAAGCAACTATGCAGAATTAGTTTATGTATCAATCTCGCATTTAGCAGAATTGACTTGCTTTAACACTGTTTTGCTTACATAATAAGATACTTAAAATCATGAAATCAATGCAATTATATTTCTCCCTGTGTTCTTTCTTAATAGTATCTGCTCTAACAGCAGACATTTATCAATACGATGATTGCGATGCTGATGGAACACTTTTCCTGACTGCTGCGGAACCGGATGCATATGTCAATTTGTCTAATCTCTATCTTGGATGTGCTGATTTAGAAGATGCTTTTTTGTATCAAGCGAACATATCTAATTCTGACCTTAATCATGCCAATCTTTATAGCACTTGGTTTAGTAGCTCAACTTTGATTAGTACTGATTTCTCGTATGCAGATATATCGAACGGTTACTTTCGATTTGCAAATGCTCAAAATTCAACTTTTGCAAACGCAAATTTAAACCAATCAGACTTTGGTGGCTGCGACTTAACTGGAGCCAATTTATCCTACGCAAACTTATATAACTCAAGTATGGGCAGCGTGGTCTTAACTGATGCCATTGCTCGCCATGCGAATATATCGACAGGCAATAATGAATACGGTGTCTATATGAAGTATTCGACACTTATCAATACTGATTTTTCATATGCAAATCTAAACGCTGTGCAACTAGATGGTTCAGAAATTGACGGATCCGTATTACATCAGGTAGTTGCAAATAATGCACAACTCGCTGCATCAGCAATTTACTCAACTGACTTTACCGATGCAATGTTGGCGGGAATAAATTTCACAGGTTCAACAATCACATTCAGTGATTTTTCTCACGCAGACTTATCTGGTTCGAACTTCTCTGGAACCACGCTTCAGTCAGTGTACTTTACAAATGCTGATTTAAGTAATTCCTTCTTCAGGCCTGACACGCACTTTTATGTGTATGTCACGAATGCGAATTTATCTGACGCTGATGTATCTAGTGTTGACTTGCGAGGTCTTCTTGGATGGTCAAGTGCCATATGGAATCGTGCTACATATAACTCTTCGACTATCTTCCCAAAGGGAATGGATCCAGATCAACTGGGGATGAGGCATGTGGAAACCTCCCTGAGGGTTGAACCTGACAGTGAATACTTTTTTCATACAATCCAAGAAGCGATCGATTTTATTGGTGAGAACGCTTGGGTAGTAGAGCCAGTTGAAATTATTATCGCGCCTGGAATATACACAGGTCAATCCGGACTTCTAGAGGTTGTGGATACACAGGGGCATTCACTATGGATTCATGGTGAAGGTGAAACCTCAGAAATTATTCTTGATGGTGGGAGCCAACGCTCTGTCATCAGTGATGAAGTTGTTGCGGGTGAAAATCATCTATTAATCATTGAAAACGTAACTATTAAACATGGATTTGATAACTTTGGTGGAGGTATGTGGACAAATAACAGTGATGTTCAAATTATTAACTGCCACTTTGAAAATAATGTATCGATTGAGTATGGAGGTGGGCTGTATATTGAAAATGCAACCCCAATAATTGAGGGGTGTACATTCAAGAATAATTCTTCTGCCTATGGTGGTGCGATACACAGCTTCGAAAGCAATCCTACGCTGAGAGACACAATTGTTTGCGGTAACACTCCCAATCAAATTGACGGCAACTGGATTGATGGTGGCGGAAATACGATTGCAAATGAGTGTCCTGTTGATTGCCCTGACATCAGCGGTGATGGGTTAGTCAATGTCAATGACTTGCTCGCGATCATTGACCAATGGGGGCTCGCCAACTCACCAGCTGATGTAAACTTCGACGGCATCGTCGATGTCACCGACCTACTCATCGTTGTAGGCAGCTGGGGAGAGTGCGAATAATGTTCCGCATTGCACTCATCTCGATGTTCCTTACAAGTACAGCACTTGCTGACACGTGGACTGTCGATGATGACGGCAAGGCTGACTTTGACAACATTCAAGATGCACTCGATGCGGTAGATACTGGCGATGTGATTGCTATTGCCGCAGGTACGTACAACGAATCCGACTTGTACATCGAGGATGCAGATATCACGATCACCGGCGAAGTTAATGCTAAGGGCGAACCCTTGGTGACGATAGATGGCGGTGGCGACAGCGGCATACTCATTGCCATTGGTGTGGCTGGCGCCACGGGCACAACTGTTGAAAATATCGTATTTACTGGATCAACTGGTAATGCGCTCTGGATCTATCATCACAATCCGACCATTCGAAACTGCGTCTTCACGGGCAATGTGACTTCATCGCTCGGTGGCGCACTCTGGAGTTCCGACACGGAGGCGATTATCGAAAACTGCCGGTTTGTGAACAACACCGCTAGCAACACGGGCAGCATTTTCTTCAGCAAAGCCACGAAATCAGTTGGCCCTGGTCCAACGATTCGTGACTGCGTCTTTGAAAATAACACAGCGTATTCCACCGCAGTTATTCAGCACTGCAATCCAGTGATCGAGCAGTGCACGTTTGAAAACAACACTGCCAATTACGGCGGCGGGATGTACAACCACAGCAGCAGCCCCACGCTGACAGACTGCACATTTGAAAACAATACTGCCAACTACGGCGGCGGGATGTTCAACTCTGTCAGCAGCAACCCCACGCTAACTGGAACAACTGTTTGCGGTAATACGCCTGAACAAATCATCGGAGACTGGACTGACAACGGTGGCAATACTGTTGCAGATGAATGTGAATGTGTTGGCGATATAAACTTAGATAGCTATATCAATGTCAATGACTTGCTCATTATTATTGGATACTGGGGTAACAACACACCGCAAGCTGACCTCAACTTCGATGGCATCGTCGATGTCACCGACCTACTCATCGTTGTAGGCAGCTGGGGAGAGTGCGAATAATGTTCCGCATCGCACTCATCTCGATGTTCCTCACAAGTGCAGCACTAGCTACCACCACGGCATTGTTTACTGATAGAACAAATGATCCGCTATGCACGCAGACTCGGCCGGATGTTGAGGGTCCCTACTGGATCCCTGACTCGCCCCAGCGATCGAATTTGCGTGATCCCGGCGACGCTCCAATGCTTGATCTGTATTTTTCCGTAGTGGATCAGGATTGTGGGCCCATTCCAAACGCATGGATTGACATCTGGCATGCTGATGCTGATGGTGACTATGATAAGAAGGGCTGGGGATATCGCGGACACCACTTTGCTGATGGGGCAGGCTATTCAATACTAGAGACGGTGATTCCTGGGCTGTATCCTGGCCGAACGAGCCATATCCACGTGAAGGTTCAAGGTGACTCGCCGTCAATCTTTACAACACAGTTGTACTTTCCAGATGTGCCAGAGAACGATGATGACTTCTTCTACCACCCAGATCTTGAGGTCAGCGTCATAGAAGTGGATGCCGATGGCAATATGATCGCTGAATTTCATTTTGTAGTTGAGGATAGGCATGGTTGCCCAGATATCAATGGGGATAATTATGTCAATGTAAGTGACTTGCTCACAATCATTGACCAATGGGGACTCGCTAACGCACCAGCGGATGTAAATGACGACGACATCGTCGATGTATCTGACTTACTTATGGTTGTAGGCAACTGGGGAGAGTGCGAATAACAGCAGGGGATCCATCCACCATCTGCTTTTTTCATACAGTAAATATGTACCGTCTATTACTTATCTTGGTGTTCCTTACAAGTACAGCACTTGCTGACACGTGGACTGTCGATGATGACGGCAAGGCTGACTTTGACAACATTCAAGCAGCGGTAGATGCTGCAAGTGATGGTGATGAGGTTGTTGTGATGCCGGGGACGTATACAGGCAGTGGCAGTTATGTTGTCAATATGAATGGCAAAGGTATTTTGCTGAGAAGTCAGGAAGGCCCACAAACTACAATAGTTAGTGGGCAAAATCAGCGAAATGTTTTCTTTTGTGGAAACAACGAAACTACCTCAACAATTATTTCAGGCTTTACAATTACTGAGGGTTCAGGTAGTCAAGGTGGTGGTATCAAATGCTTAGGATCCTCGCCGAAAATAGAGAACTGTCGTATTATTAATAATTATGCAGGTCAGGGGGGTGGAATTGCCTTCTTAGGTTCAAACGCAGATATGGCCGAAATTGTCAATTGTGTCTTACAAAATAATGAAGCTACTTTTGGCGGCGCCGCATTTTGTGACATGGGAAATTTCTGGATGATCGATTGCCTTGTTAGAGATAATGTTGCAAATATCATCGGTGGAGTTTACGTATATTGTTGTAGCGGGATTCTTCAGAATACTGTTGTATGCTCAAATGCAAATGGACAACTATATGGTGGTGGCGCTGATGATGACTGCGTTATTTCTGAAGCATGTGAAAGTTGTGGGGATATCAATGGAGACGACATCGTTAATGTTGGAGATTTACTTGTCATCATCAAAAACTGGAATACATCGAATGTATATGGCGATGTGACTCTTGATGGGATTATTAATGTTGAAGATATTCTTTTTCTTGTTTCAGTGTGGGGGAATGATTGTTCCCCAGACCCAGTGGGTGCTTGCTGTATTGGATGGGAAGAACCGTGGTGCAAAGGTGGTCTCACTGAAGATGAATGTTGGGATTACGGCGGATGGTATCAAGGGGATGACACTAGTTGCGGGTCTGTTTCTTGTTTTTAATAGTGTTACAGTTAGGTAGTTTTTCCTCTTGACAGGAAGGTAAACACCGTATGAATTCGGATTACACTGATATTTCCAAAGTAGATACTCATCAGCACTTTTGGCAATTGTCACGCGGAGACTATCGCTGGCTTACGCCTGATTATGGCACGCTGTATCAGGACTTTCTTCCAGACAATTTAACGCAGCAACTTTCCAAGAATGGTATTAGCCAAACAGTATTGGTCCAAGCAGCCCAAACTGAAGAAGAGACTCAATTTTTGCTGGAGTTAGCGAACAAATGGAGTTTTGTTGGAGGAGTTGTTGGTTGGATTGATCTGGAATCCCCAACCGCTCTAACGAGGTTAGAACACTTTACTAAAAATACATACTTCAAAGGCATTCGCCCATGGTTGAAAGATATTGATGATGCTGGTTGGATTTTAAAAGATAAATTTACTCCTATTTTTGAATGTATGTCAGAAAATCATCTTACTTTTGATGCATTGATTACAGATATTCATCTATCAAATATTCAAATTCTGGCTGAAAGACATCCAAATTTAAGTATTGTTATTAACCATTGTGCAAAACCTGATTTATCACAAAAAATCTCCGTTTTTTGGAAGAGCAGCCTCGTCAATATTGGGGCTTGTGCTAATGTTTGTATCAAGCTTTCTGGCTTAATGACAGAGGCTCCCAAAGGCAAGGTAAGCACAGAAGTTCTTAAGCCTTGCTTCGATCACATCATGGAAGTTTTTGGTCCTGACAGAATTTTGTGGGGAAGCGACTGGCCAGTTTTAACGCTTAATGGTGATTATGAATCTTGGGTTTCGTTAACCAATTCATTATTGAGAGAGGTGTCATTTGAAGATGCATCTAAAATCTTGGCAGGCAATGCACGAACATTTTACAACTTGCCTCTGGGTTAGTTAACAAGGTCCCATCTACATTGAGGTCTTCTCTGGTATCGGATTTAGATCGTTCAATTTTTTTGTTTGATATGGTTGCAATATGATTCTGCGATTGAGTGGGCGCTTGCCCATAAGAGTTTTACATAACAGGGGGGGGTATTGAAAGGATGCACGCACAGTTCAGTCCTTCCAAGGTCTTGGGTCGGAGGCAAGTATGCCCCAGTCTTCAGCATCAATGTACTCGCCTTCCTTGTAGTAGTGTTGGCGGGCCCGGCCCTCGTGGGAGAAACCCACTCGGGTGAGCAACTTGAAGGATGCATCGTTCCATGTAAAGGTGGTCGCGCACAGCCGGTGCATGCCCATCGTATCGAATGCATAGTCCACCACTGCAGTGAGCATTTCAGTTGCATACCCCTGCCCGCGACACGTTTCGTCGAGCATGTAGCCCAGGTTCGCACGATTGTGCTTGGCGATGAAGTCCAGTCCGATGTTTCCAACGGCACCAGGATGGTTGCCGGGTTCACGTGGATGGGCATGCATATAGATGCACAGTCCATCTCTCATCTTCTTGATGCCATCTTCAAGACGATTTCGTGCCCACTCGAGATCAACTGATCTGGGGAAGGACAGTGTCCCCTCAGATACACCAGGTGACGTGATGATGCGGTGAAAATCATCGAGGTCCTGCTTCGTCACGGGCCGAAGCAGGAGTCGAGGCGTGGCGATTTCGAGTTGATCAAGATTGACTTGGGAGGAATCGAACATCCTGGACATCACAGTGATCGGTGGCCGGGCCCGGTTTTGCGAATCGTTCCTTCTGTACTAAGCCAAGTATCTGGCAATACGATTTGTTGTATTGAAGTAGTCATTTAATGTATCAAAATTATTATATTAGATTTCATAAATACATGAGGTGGACCACAATGAGAGTATTACATAACAGGGACCCATCCACAGCCACCATCTGCTTTTTTCCAGTGTGTTTATGCACGCCGCAATTTATGTTAAACTTAACGTTTAAGAAACGAGAGACGGTTGACATTTTTGTTGTCAATAATGACTGCACTGTTAAACTTAGGAAGAAATAACCATGCACGCTAAAATTTCTGTTTTAACTGAAGAAACAAATGGGCACACCGGAAGCAATCGGTGTGG
>NZFX01000004.1 GCA_002689385.1 Phycisphaerae bacterium | reverse complement strand
TGACTGCTCACTGCAATGCCCTGTGCAGGACTCGAACCTGCGACCCGCTGATTAAGAGTCAGCTGCTCTGCCAACTGAGCTAACAGGGCTACAAGGGAAGTGTACCAAGTCTTTGTTTTTTGAACTTAAACATCACGAAACTAAGATTAGAAGAAACTTTGAGCTTTGTGCAAGCATGTCATGCTTAAGTATTTGACCAATCAACAGCTGAAAATCCTTTTGAAAGCCGAACGGACACACTTAGTCAAGTTGCCGCTTTTATGCTAACAGGGCATGCAGCTTTACATATTGGTCAACTAAGTGCATAGCGACGCATTGCCGGCTTAAGTCCAGCAACTAAAGAACTGAATCTTATTGGTAACGATTTCTGTAACTAGCAATCAGAATATAGACAAATGGGAAAATCCATATCAAATCATTGGTAATGATTAGATATCCAAAAGACCATGGTATATCCCCCAGCATTGCAGTTTGAATAAATCCAATTGGACCAAATATTTTGCCTAGTAATCCAACCAAAACAATTGGCCAATGCCTAAGTGGAGATTTAGAAGCTGCAATATATCCAATGCCATAGACGCCAACAATCATCCCAATGCATTGCCAGAGAAATGGATATGTTGGAAGATTGGCATTAATCATCTCAAAAAATGAATTAGGAAACAAAACACAAAACAAACCAAAAATCAGGTTATAAATACCTGCAAGGACCAGCACCTTTCCCATCCATTTTTTTTCTATAAAACTAGTCATTTATTAGGCGCCTTCCTTTTAATAAAGTTACTTAAGAAATGCCTATTGAATGAAATGATGTTGTAAACAATCCTTCGTAGAAACTTGGGGAGAAGACCAAACAATCTAATAAATCTGCCTCTCCAACCATCTAAATTTTTACCTATTAAGAGAAGAGCGTCTTCTTTCCATAAGATTTCACCTGTCTTGTTATTTGTAACTGCAATACCCTTCTCAAAATTTTCTGCGTTTTGCGCAGGAGGATTTGTTGAAAATAAAAATATATCTCTAGCTTTTTCGCTTTTAGAAACATTGCACATAAAATTCTCGCAAAGCGGGCAAGTGCCATCGTAGTGAATTTCAAACTCTTTTTCATTTATATCTGACATGATTCATTACTACTCATTTTATAAGGATGATTATAGAAATTGCAATAGCCGCTCTAAGGGACCATGAAATAGTTCTAATCCAATTGGTACGAATTAGCCTGCTAATAGCCACATCATCCTTACCCATTTCTAGTTTGCGATGGCAAGGGATTTGAAAGAGCAAAGTACTCAACCAATTAACAATAACTAGCAAAAAGCCTATCCATATTAAATACAAAAGCAGTCCATTAATAGAAAAGAAAATTAAGCACCCCGAAGTGACGACTTCAATAAGCATTAATGGACCAACAATAAAACTAACACGATATATATGAGCACGTTCATACTCTTTAAAAGAATCTTTTGGCACATATTTTAGAAGTGGATAATGCGAAATCTGCACAAACCAAATAACTGCAAACATGCCTACTGTTACAACTAGATGTGTCAAAATAATAATTTCTTGTAACGCAATGTTATTAAACATGAATAAACAACTACTTTCTACTAGCAATATGAGAGTGTTTTGGCAATCGTATCTCAAACACCGTTTTAGATCCTCTTGAGTCCACAGGAACCGGGCTGGCATGAGCGATGGCTATGTATTTTACGATCGCTACCCTGTTTCCAGAAAGTAACTGCATAAAGAATTCATGGAACCGCGTCCACAATTCTGGATGCGGCTCATCACCACCTGCATAGATTTCTACTATTGGCTCGTACGCGAGATGTTGATTATCTAACTCCATTGTGATCGAACTACAAAACATTTATTTTTTGCTCATTGCAAAGCTCCTTGACTGCGCATTATGCATCAATTTGAAACGCTACGCATTCCCAATATATAACAACTCGCCTGTAATCGCTAAAGTGCTTTGACTAAGACTAAGCAAGGGTTTGCTTCATCCCACAATGTGGTGAATACTTCAAGAGGAATAAATCCAACTGCCCTATAAAAGGCACGAGACTTTTTATAAAAATCACAATCCCGATCTGCGGAAACTGTTTTCACCTGCAGAATCTTTACGCCTTCATCTCTTAGATGGTTTTATAATGCTTGAATTAAGCGTCTCCCCGTTCCAGTGCGATGATATTTAGGAAGTATTCCCATACAGTGAATCTCTGCAGATTCTGGAAAGTTTCTCTTGATTGTCAGGAACCCAATGACATCGTCTCCATCTTTAACAAGTATCGTTGGCATACTATCCGCATCTTTCACATATTGAATTAATGATTCTTCAATACCAAACCACCCTGTCAGAGCGTGGAGAATCTGTTCGCATACTTGTCCACAGTTTGTAGTTGGAGGTTGAATTGTGATGTTATTAATCATTATCTACGAAGCAAGTATATGCATTTACTATGGAGAAGGCTCAATTTTATCACCTGTATATATATAACCATGATTTAAAATTTCTGCGCATAGCCCACCGCGATTTAGATAACCCTCCACCACAGGAAGACGCGTCAAATCCTGCAAATATTTACAAGGCTCACACAATTCAGTGCCACGCATCTGAACACCACCCACTGTAAATTCACGTGCGACTAACTGATTTAAATCGATGCCTTGAGTGACTACATTACGTCGTGTCTCCGACGGCTTCATTTCAAATCCATAAAAATCATTAAATCGATGTATTTGTTCAATCTCAATAAATGTAATTTGCCGTTTATAAACTGTATCTTTAACTATTTTAGTTTTACATTTGCGGTCCCCAAATAAACCACGGCCTGGCAAAGCCTCGGCTTTTTCTTGCGTGGTCATTGACCTACCTAAGTCAGGCGCTAAATTAATCTCAACAATGCATCCTGACATATTCGTCTAGATTACGCGAGTAACTTTTGATGGACTTTCAATTAAATCGAACAATCAAAATATTCACGCCTAGCTCCTTATAAAAGAACAAAATCAAATCCTAATTATAAACTACTGTTGTAATAAATGCTGTAAGTGGTTTACAAAAGACCCCAAAAGCAGGCTTTAGGACACACCTGTGCAAGACTCGAACCTGCAACCCGCTGATTAAAGAGTCAACTGCTCTGCCAACTGAGCTAAAAGGAAAGTGTATTTAGTAAATCTAGCTTCTATAACATGCCTAGCGTAACTTTAATCTCAATAAATTTGCCGTTCCTGAGAACTGTTAATAAAACTACTTCTTCAGGACTAATGCCTGCAATCTTAAGTCTAAACTTTGAAAGCTCTTGTACAGGATCTCCATTGAGCTGTGTAATTAAATCTCCAGCCTGAATACCAGCTTCCATAGCAGGACTATCTTTATAAACAGCGCTTACGAATATGCCGTTCTGAACATCTAGCTCTGATGCGTACTCCGAAGTAATTTCACTTATCCTAACACCTAAAAATCCCCGAGTAACTTCACCATCATCTCTTAAATCTTCAACAATATCTTTAACCAGATTAATAGGTATAGCAAAACCAATTCCTATATTTCCATTTCTGCCAAGCATTGCGGTATTGATGCCAATGACCTCGCCATCTAAGTTAACTAATGGACCACCACTATTACCTTGATTAATGGAGGCATCGGTTTGAATGAAATCTTCGTAGTCAGTAATGCCTACATTGCCTCTACCTTTAGCACTCACGATTCCAGAAGTAATGGATGCAGAAAGTCCAAATGGATTACCTGCTGCAATAACAATTTCGCCAACTCTAACTTTATCAGAGTCACCTAACACAGCTGCGTCTAACGCAATTTCTACAGTAATTCTAATAACAGCTATATCTGTTTTAGGATCTGTGCCGACTACTGAAGCATTTACTGTTTCGCCATTAGGGAGTGAAACCGCAATCTCATCAGCCTGCTCAATGACATGAGCGTTCGTAATAATGTAGCCATCATCGCTGATGATAAGTCCTGAACCTAAACCTAGATTGAAACCCCTAGGCTGATACCCATTACCCCTTCGAACCTGGACTTCTTGCTTAGATTGAATCGTCACAAGAGATGGGGATATGGTTTCTGCAACTTGTTCAAACGCTGCTGAAATCGCTTTTGCTGCCTCGATTGGATTATCAACTAAGTTAGTTCCTGCATTGACAGTCGGAAGTGTTGCATTTAATGCAATAAGAATTAGAAAATATTTCTTCATATCTTCTTAATTATACATTTATCAAGTACTAAGCAGATTGTATCTTTTGGGTGGAACTTGCTGAGTCATCGCTTCTAGCACAGCCCCCTGCTTGGCTCTGCAAGAATTTAAAGTACTCACCAATATCATTTGAATACATAGAAAGTGATGCACTATTGTTGTCATAAATGCTGTAAGTGGTTTTCAAAAGACCCCAAAAACAGCCTTTAGGACACACTTGTGCAGGACTTGACGCTGCGACCGGGCCGATTAAGAGTCCAGCTGCTTTACCAACTGAACTAACAGGGCTACAAGTAAAGTGCACCATATCTTTGTTTTTTGAGCTTAAACCGCTTTCGCATTCTTGGAGGCTGCTTGAAAATTAGGCAAATGACCCAAAAGTGGTAACGCCAATAGCATCCCATGGACAAGGCAATGCCGTTGAAGTTAGTTTCATATTTAATTCTTGATACATAAAGATTCATCGTTATACTTGAGAGAGAATCTATCTAAAAGAGGAGAAAAATCTATGAAATATCAACTAATCGCAGCGACAGCTATAACAACAACTGCAATTGCCGCCATGCTCCCGCATTACACGGATTGGAGTGGAACAAATTTTTCTGATGGTGGCGCTAATGGGAATCACTATGGTTCATCGTTTGTGACTACCTACAACAATCATTCTGATTTACAGCTCGTCTCTGACGGCCAACCTGGCACTTATGGAACATGGAAGAGCGAAGATTTTCCAGGGCGAAACATTGTTGCATTTGAGGCTTCCTTTAAATGGAGTTTTAAGAATGATGGCGGTCCGGGCGATGGGTTTTCTTTTTTATTCGGTGACATGACAGACATGAGTGGGAACCAATGGGAAGGCGGCGAATATGGATTGAATCGTTTCACTACTATGGGGTCTGGGATGTCAATTGGGTTTGACTCCTATGGCGGAGATTCTGGTGTGTATGCTCGATGGGGTGGGCAGAATGTTACATGGACAAACTTTGGAAATGAGTGGTACAACATTGGAACCTATACCGACTATAACCAGGCACTCGACGATTTCTATCAAGGAACAGTTACAGTTAAATGGAACATTGATACTGGTCTGCAAGTTGGCATTGCATGGCCAGGGTATGAAACATGGTGGGGAATTGATACGGAATTATTTACAGGCCCAATCATGGACACTACCGACTTTAGTTTCGGCTTCGCAGCTCGCAATGGTGGAATCGACATGGATGTCTTAATCGATGAATTTAATGTTAACTACACCTATTTCCAAGATTGCAACGAAAATGATGTTGACGATGTAATGGAAATTAAAAAAGGTGCCGCACAAGATTGCAATGACAATGGAATTCTTGATACTTGTGATATTGCTGCCGGCGCACCCGATGTTAACAACAATGACATTCTTGATGAATGTGAATGTATTGGAGACATTACTGGTGATGGCGTAATCGTTAATGTCCAAGACCTCCTATCCCTTATTGGATATTGGGGCGATGCTGGTGGACCTGGCGACCTCAACACAGATGGAACCGTTAACGTCGCAGACATTCTTATGCTCGTAGAAAATTGGGGGCCATGTAACTAATACATGAACCCTGAAGAGGCAAGAACATTAATGATGGAATGGGTAGCAAGCCCATCCCTTCGTACACATATGGAGTGCGTAGCAGCCTGCATGGATGCTTATTGCGCGGGCGATACCAATGTTCATGATGATTGGGTAGTCGCTGGACTACTACATGATTTTGACTATGAAAAACATCCAACAGCGAAAGAGCATCCATTTGTCGGTGTCGAGTATCTTCAAAACAATACTGATGTGGGCGATGAAATTATTAACGCAATCCTTGGCCATGCGGCATACACCGGAGTAAAGCGTACAGCTGATATGGCTAAAACTCTTTTTGCCGTCGACGAGTTAGCAGGTTTCATTGTTGCCTGCGCTTTAGTTCGACCAACAGGGCTCGATGGAATGAAGGCAAAAAGTGTTAAAAAGAAATTGAAAAATAAGAACTTTGCAGCTGCAGTATCAAGAGAAGATATTGAAATTGGAATTCAAGAACTCAATGTTGAGATTGATGAGCACATAAATAAATGCATTGACGCAATTCAAAAATCAGGAATTGATATAAGGGGGTAAATTTTATGACCCTATACCAGCAAGTCTTTTTGCTTTATTTTATTCCAGGAATTTTCATTTCATTCTTGATTGTTTGGCACTCAATGAAATTGAAATTTCTGTACAGAAATACACTTTTCATTGTAAGTATTTTGATTAACTGGATTGCTATATTTTTAGGTGTACATATGGGGTACGGCGCTTGGCAAAACATGCCTAATCCACCTGAAGAGGCGTTTGCCGATGGCGCGAAACTTATGATGTCACTTATAGGCGGATGGATACCAGGAAGCATCTTGTTTGCATTAATGTTTTTAATTATTAAGCTTTTTAAATCTTTCTCTAAAAAAGAAATCATCAACACAAATCCGTAAGTTTAAAGACCTGCAGCACTTTGTTATTCGCACGGACCCCAACCACTAATCAATATCAGAATATCACCAACTGCAACTATGCCATCTCCATCGAGGTCTGCATTGCAAGAACTGAGATCGCATGGACCCCACGTTTCAATGACAGCTAATAAGTCTGCGACACCAACAGTTGCATCACCATTTAAATCGCCTGGGCAATCATTAACATCTGATTCGTATTCAATAATGGCTGAACGCCGTACATTTTGATTATATGTATCATCAAATGTATTTCGCGGGCTCCCATCAGCGTCTCCAATTTCTGGAGCGTACTCATAACCAAAAGTAATATCGCCAATAAGAACATCCATATCAATCGCACCATTTCGGGCAGCAAATCCAAAGTTCCAATTGGACGTATCAACACCTTTGAAATACTGTGCACCTTCATCTTGCCAAATCACTTGCGGGTCATTCGAAGGGAATGCAATAGAAATGGAGACACCGCTATCTTTTGTCCAACTGATGTACATTGTGGCCATGTTGTTTGGGTCAAGGGCTTGCTCATACACGTGGTAAGTAATTGGAGCAAAGTCCACACCTTCAAAAGCAAACTCTTGCCCGCCCCACTTGCCAGCGACTCCATTTCCGCCACCTGCTGGGTAAGTCCTAGCACATACTGCAAGTCCAGCGTTATCTTCTTCAAAGGCGCTTACGCCCCATTCACCACCAGATGTACGACCACCAGAAGTGTCAGACAGGTCTCCCCATAAGAATGAAAAGCCATCGCCAGCGTCACCATTTAAATTTTTAAAACTTAACTTAAAAGTTGCATTGATGCCAACGACATCATCGGCAATAGGTTCTGAAATCCAAGTACCCCATGTGCTCGGAAAACCATCAGCGACTAATTTCAATCTTGAATAACCAAAATCTTCGACTAGTTGAGCTGAACCAAAGAGCTCGCCACCTGCAGCAGGATTGCTCACATTACTAAAGAATCTACTGGAACCAAAGAGTGCGCCATACTCACCAGTGCCATTTGGCTCACTTGGTGCCCATCCATCCCAATTAAGTAATGCCCCGGATGCCCACTGCCACTCATCAAGTATTTTGTATAAACCAATCCAAGGCCCATTATTTAAATAGGTCATACTCCATAATGAAGTAAAGGAGCCAAGCTCATCAAAGACCCAATCTGCTTCTTCTTCTGTTTCGAAAGAAGCGAGCATCCCGCCT
>NZFX01000003.1 GCA_002689385.1 Phycisphaerae bacterium | reverse complement strand
GTATTATGTTATTAAAAGGACCTACTGTTAGGCGTATTTTTGCTTACTCCGCCGAATGATAAAAAAATAATCACTTTTCATTTTTGAATGAAAAAATGTAAGATGTCAAAAATTATTGTAATATGATAACCAAAAATTGATGATTAAACTGATTCCAACACCTGCAAATGATCGACAATATATCAGTGAGTTAAATAATAGTCAACGCCTATGTTATTTTCAGAAGTTATATTCTAACATATTGAGCCATTTGAATCCAGTTCGAATCGCATGTTATCTTCTCCGTGAATTACATTATCCGGAAATTTAGGGACTTCTTTGGTAAGAATCTTGTAATCTGAATCAATGTATGTATGTGTTATGACAATTTTAGTATCGGGAAATTTATTTGCTAATTTATCGATATCACTAGGTCTGTGGTGATGTTCAGTTGGTACCCATTCAGGAACTCCCATTTCGACAATCGCGAATTTACTTTTTCCGATTCGATTCCACAATTCGTCGCAAGGACCAGAATCTCCAGAGTGTAACATAGACCAGCCTTCATCGTTGGTCAACATCCATCCATGTGGGTCAACTTCTGGGTCATGAAGAACTTCGAACCTCTCCAAAGTCCAGCCTTCTAAATCGGGAATGTCTACCCAATTTATACTTTGAATAATTTCATTTAGTGACCCTGGATAAGCTAAATCACACAATTGAGTAAGTCTCTCTCTAACTCCACTGGACCCTGCAACAGTTAGTTTCTTCAGGCCTTCTCGGTCAGAAATATATTTTCGTTCTAATAGTAAAAACGGGAAGCCAAAAACATGATCTCCATGTACGTGAGTAATCAGTATAGTATCAATGTCAGCAGGACTAATTCCTGCATTCCTTAAACTTGCCAACGCTGTTGGAGGGCAGTCGATGATGATGTGTCTGTCGATTGCAAGGAATGAATGAAGCCTTCCCGACGGTAGAAACGCATTCCCGCTCCCGAGCAATTCAACCGTAACCATGGTACCTGCAGAGACTTCAAGTCTAAGACATCATCGCACCTAACATTCATCTATCCGGTACAGGTGGCCAGCACATCAGGTGTATACTATGGCCAACTGGAGCGCAAAAAATCCATACATGTCTAAGATTACTGAATGCTACGTATTGAACGGCGAAGGCTCGAAGAAAGAAACCCGGCACATCGTTTTTGATTTAGGTGATTCTGAATTGGATTACAAAGTGGGAGATGCTTTAGGAGTACTTTCTGAGAATCCTCAAAATACTGTAGATTTATTGATTGAAACAGCAGGTTGGGATAGCGCCCATATGGTGACAACTCACAATGGTGAAAGAACCATTAAAGAGGCTCTGAAAAAAGATTTTGAGATTCATAGAGTTAACAAGAAATTTGTAAATTCTCTAGCAGGGAAGGTTAATTCAAATGGGATGCGAATTACTGTAAAGGTGATTGATAGATATCGTGAATCTGTTGCAGGAAATGGTTCTGGTTGGCTGGATGTGGATGCATCATTAGAATCAGAATTATTTCCTTCAATACCCGGTGATGATCCACTGGGGCGGGTTGAGGGTCTTTCTTCAGATCCTAAAGCAATGGAGGACTATATCTGGTCACGAGATTACATTGATGTAATACGAGATTTCGATGTAAATTATTCTCCAGAAGAGTTCTTGGAGATCGTTGACAAACTCAAGCCTCGACTATATTCTATTGCAAGTAGCCATGATGCACATCCAGGTTTTGTTGAGTTGACGGTTGGAATCGTGAGGTATTCACATCATGGTAGAGACCGAGGTGGACTCTGTACTGTTTACATGGCTGACGAAGTTGAAGTTAACAAGACGGATGTCGGCGTATTTATGTCTCCAACTAAGTCATTCGTTTTACCAGCTGATAAATCTACAGATATTATCATGGTCGGACCGGGGACAGGAATCGCTCCATTCCGTGCATTTATGGAACAGCGAATTCATGATGGTGGAACTGGTAAGAATTGGTTATTCTTTGGCGATCAGTCTGAGAAGACGGAATTTTACTACAAGGAATCGATTGAATCTTGGTTAGATGAAGGGCATCTTTACGAGTTTACTACTGCTTGGTCTAGGGATCAGAAGGAGAAGATCTATGTTCAACATCGCCTCAAAGAGCATGGTGCTCGAATTTGGGAATGGTTTGAAAGAGGTGCTTATTTCTACATCTGTGGAGATAAGACTTACATGGCTAAAGATGTTCATCGAGCTTTGATTGAAATCGCTATGGAACATGGTGGAATGTCAGATGCAGATGCAACCCATTTCATCGAGAAAACGATGATGAGAGAAGAGAAGCGTTACTTACGCGATGTGTACTGATCATGCTTCACCTTCAGGTGGGGTGGGGACTTCTACTCCAGGAATGCCTAACTCGCGTGCGCGCTTTATCATAATTGTAGTCCACTTAGATTTTGGGCCAGGGAATGCAATTAGATGAGTTGCGTGTTCCAACATTTTGTCGCCGAGTGTAGGTGATGCCTCCGGTCTTCCTGTGTCTTCAAGGCCTCGGCGAGGTTCATTCCATGCTTCTGAAAATATAGCCATTGGTATAGCGTAGTTATTTGCCCAACGCTCTGCAAGATAATCGACCCCACTTGCCCCTCCAATAATGATCAAATCAGGATGAGCGTTCCATTTTATCCACTGTTCAAGTTGTTCTTCCAGCCATTGATAATCGTAGAATCTTGAATTTCCACATATTACCAAATTGATGACTTTACCATCTTGATTTAGATCTCTGCCCGCCAAACGCTCGACAGTCGCTGCACCAGTGTTTGAATCATCGGCCATGTTTTCAAATTGGCGGGCTACCCTATAAGGGGTACCCAAGAACCATTCTCTACTGTCCATAAGCCATAACTTCGTTTCCGTTTTTCGGGGCAAAAACCGTCATTTCTCCAACCCAATCGACCGCTTTCATCTTAGAATAGGTGCGGCTGGACACACCCATGGGATTCAATCGAGTACTGATTGCGAACCGTGGAGAAATAGCATTGAGAATACTCAGGACTCTACGGGACATGAGTATTGAAGTAGCAATTATTCATGGTAGGGAAGACCGACTTTCATTGCCGGTAAGGATGGCAGATATCGCATATCCCATCATGCGTTCAAATCCTTTAGAATCATATTTGGATATCGAGGCAGTAGTTCAAGCAGCTAAAGAATTGAAATGTGATGCAGTTCATCCTGGGTACGGGTTCCTAGCAGAGAATGCGCATTTCGTAAAAAGACTAGAAGAAGAAGGAATAACTTTCATTGGACCTGCCGCTGAAGTAATCACTTTATTAGGTGATAAAATCGAAGCAAGAGCAGCAATGGAAGCTGCAGGTCTACCAACTGCTAAAGGTAGTAGTGAACCGATCTCTTCTGCAGAAGTGGCAAGTGAACTTGCAGATGTAATCGGATACCCTGTAATCATTAAGGCTGCTGCTGGCGGTGGCGGAATAGGAATGCAAATCGTCAACGAAGAAGGCGAATTTGAAAGTGCGCTCAAACTATGTCAGAGTCGTGCTAAATCAGCATTCGGCGATGATCGAGTTTTCGTTGAGAAATATATCGAAGGTGCTCAACACGTAGAATTTCAAGTACTTGGTGATGGTAAGAATGCAATACACTTCGGAGAAAGGTTTTGTTCGATTCAACGCCGTCATCAGAAACTTGTCGAAGAAGGGCCATGGTTAAGTGAAGAAAAGCGAGCTGAGGTAGGCGCTTTGGTCTGTTCTGGTGCGGAATCTGTCGGCTACAAAGGATTAGCAACATTCGAATTCTTACGAGATAAGAATGGTGATTTTTACTTCTTGGAAGTTAATCCTCGTGTCCAGGTAGAGCACACAGTTACTGAATTGATTACTGGATACAATTTGGTTGAATTAGGAATAAGAGTCGCACAAGGGGAAAGTCTACCACTTTCTCAAGATGAAATCGTCATAAGAGGACATGCAATTCAGTGTAGATTGAATGCAGAAGATACTACAAATTTCGTGCCATCTCCTGGTCGACTTTGGGAATGTCATTTCCCATCAGGTTTCGGAATCCGTTGTGACACTCATGCCCACCCCGGATATGAAATGCCTGGGTGTTTTGACAGCCTATTGGCTAAACTTCTAGTATGGGGCTCGGATAGAGAATCTGCAATTCGTCGAATGCGAACCGCATTGGATGAAACGATAATCACCGGAGTGGATCACCTTATCCCACTCCATCGCAGAATTATGGATGAAGAAGATTTCCTTGCAGGAGATATCACAATCGCATATATCGATGAGCATCAAGAACTATTGGGATGATTGAAATGGATGTCTTAATCGTTGGCAGCTTAGCCTACGATTCCTTGGAGACTCCTTCTGGGTCAAGGGATGATGAACTCGGAGGCTCGGCCTCTTATGGGGGATTTTCTGCAGCTTTTCATATGAATAGATTACAAGGCGATGGTGTTTCATTAGTCGGGGTAATAGGAAGCGATTTCAATTCAAAACACCTTGAATGGTACAAAGAATCTGGACTAGATATTAGTGGAATAGAATCTAGCGATGGTAAAACATTCAGATGGAAAGGATCCTATCTTGGTGATATGTCCGAAGCGATAACTCATGAGACTCATCTCAATGTTTTCGAGCACTTCCAACCAAAAGTTCCGGCGAATCTTTCCAAACCGAAAGTGTTGATGTGCGCTAATTTACATCCAGCCTTACAATCTTCTGTACTTTCTCAAACCGATGCTCAAAGATTAACAATTTTAGATTCGATGAATCTCTGGATTAACATTGCTCATGATGAATTACTAAGTGTAATGAAACGGGTTGATATCGTGGTGCTGAATGATGGTGAAGTACGTATGCTGGCATCGGATGATAATTTAATTCGAGCAGCAAATACAGTTCTAAAGACCATGGACGGGGGAGTCTTGGTAGTGAAAAGAGGTGAACATGGAGTGCTTGCTTTACATCCAGATGGAATGATCTCCATGCCCGCTTATCCAACCCTTAATCTAACTGATCCTACAGGATGTGGAGATTCTTTTGCTGGAGCAATGGCCCAGTTTTTAGCTCAGAACAACGGCCCCGTTGGCTATGATGAATTAACAGAGGCCTTAGTTCATGCAACAGTTACAGCATCATTTACTATCGAAACATTTGGGACTGAAAGAATTAGAACTCTCTCACTTGAGGAATATGATGGAAGATTAAATGATTTCAGAAGAATATCTCGGACTTCTTAATTGCAGTATAATCAAGAACGGGTCTTATCTCGCAGAGGTATGACCGTACTCAATATTGCAATGGTGGGTAGTGATGACTTGGCGAAGTCTATCGCCAAAGCTACAGATCAAAGGGATGTACATACCTATGTCAATAAAGAATCCGGACCAGATGGTGCTAGAATTCTGTCAATCATTCGTCCAGCAAAAATGCCTGAACGAATACGCCCATTCTTCAATTCACTATGCGCTGCCAGAGTTGGATTGATTGAAGTCACCGGCGTCGATGCTACATTCGGTGAAGTTCTAGTCGGATTTGCTTCAGCAGGTATTCAAAAAGGGATTTTTGTAATCAATCCATCAGATGGTGAATGGATTGATGAAGATCAAGTAAAAGGTTTCATGACTCAAGCAGGTCTTTCATCTTGGAGTCAATGTGGTACAGATGGAATTGAGTTAAGAGAAGCATTTTACGGTTTGATGGATGAAATTTCTAGCGATTTAGAATCTGCAAAAGCTGAGCCACTAGTTGTCCCAATAGATCAGCATTTCAATGTCAAAGGAATCGGGTTGGTCGCTATAGGTTATGTGCAAGCAGGCTCAGTATCTGTTCATGATGAATTGCACCTTCTCCCAGCAGAAGGGCCAGGTACGGTCAAAAGTTTACAGGTCATGGATGATGATGTTGAAGAAGCAGTGGCAGGAGACCGTGTAGGGATTGCATTGCGAAATACCAAAGAAGAGCATTTGACTGGGGGCTCTCTTGTAATTCATCCTGCCCTTGAAGATAAAAATAAAGGAATTTCAATTCCTCTTTCGGTTGATAAACATGAAAAAAGTTCAGTTGATTTATCGATTTCTCCATTCCAAAAGCGAGTTTTAGCAGTTGGTGATGTTGTTCATGCTAGTGTAGATTTACAATTTGTAGTTGGACGAGTTGAATCGATAGATTCAGGGCTTGAAGTAACATGGGAATCACCGTTATTTATACGAAAAGAAAACCCTCCTACTGTGATTATCGCTCAACTCGATTCAAAACCAAGAATCATGGGTAGCGCAAAGCTCTCTCGGCTAAACTGAATAACTCCCAAGAACGGCCCCCCTTAGGGGGGGCCAAACGGTGGATTCATAACCTCGGGTTCTAGTTCAACGGTTCGGGATGCATATGGACACGAAGCCAGAGAGGCTCAGTGTCATAGGAGAGGGAGTAAAATTCCGCTCCTTGTCACTGGAAGGAGTTCGCGGTAGGGTCAGGGCGACCTTAACCGAGAGACAGGTCTCCTTTGAATCACGTTCAGGGCATGCTCTAGATATCAAATTAGATGCCATTCAGAGAGTTCATCATCACCACACAACATTGGTTCCAGGTTGGCTTGCTGCAGTTGGCTGTATCATGATGTGGATTGCATGGAGAGGAATTACTGGAAAATTACAGGCTTTAACTGGAGCAGCAGGTATTGTTTTGGCAGCGGGACATTACATTACTAGAAGGCCAACACTAACTATTGATACCAAGGCCGATGATTGCCATACCGTCTTTGGCCCGGATCTCGCAATGATGAAACTCTGTTCTCTAATTCAAAGGTTACAGAATGGAATGTCACTTGAAGATGCCAAATTTAGTGTTGATTCTATGGTAAGTGATTCTGAGTACCCGAGAGATGAAGCCGTGCGAGAACTTGAATTAATTCCCGAGCCAGTTGAAGTTTTCCCGTCGCCAGTAATTGGACATTTTATCGATGCCATGGAATTAAATGATGATGAGATACTAGATGCGGATATTGTAAGTCCAGCAGTTGTCATTGAAGATCTAGATTTACCAATTTGGCAAGATGAAGAAGAAATAATTCCGGAACAACAAATTTCATCTGGTCTGATAGCTCGTTCCAACGCCAATTTGTTTACTCAAAGAAACAACGTGATACAGCATGGCTGGCAACCTCCAGAACCACAACCTGTCTACAATGAAGTCCACAGGAGTAATCAAGTTGGGCACTCCTATGAACTAATCAATCAACAAAATTACAATTCAGGATATCCGCATCCTACGCAAAAACCCCAACCAACTCCTATTCCTACAGAATTCCTGCCATCGTTTGTAGGGGCAAATGGAATGCATGTCCCATCATCAAATCCTCATGTATTTACTTCGCCGGATTCTCCTTTACATCCACTGCAAGAAGAAGAACCAGTCCAATCACTTGTTGCATCGGCTAGGAAGGATGGACCACTCGAAGCAGAAATAGTTCCGGATGAAGTTGAGTCTCCAAAAGATCGTTATCCGCATATGAGTAAATTATCATCGAAACCTCGCAATCGTAGAATTACAACCCGAAAGGGTCGAAACGGAAGGCTTAGAGGCAAATCAGTAATTGCTGAATTAGTAAGTCCACTTAGTCGAGCAGGTGCGCTTTCTAAGAAATTGTTCCGACGAAAATCTAGAACCGCTGATGCGTTACGCATTCAAGCCGAAAACACAAGACAATCTCAAGTGGCATCTTCAATTCAAAACCTCGCTAAGAGTAATGGTGGTGAAGTCAGCGATGAAGAGGTAAATGAGATGATGTCACATTTGTCTCCTGAACCGGTTATACCATCCAGCTTTGGTGATTTGGTAAGTTCAGAATCGAAAACCAAGTCTTCAGATGATGTCTCATTAATACCAAGAATCGATGAGTGAATCAACGATTTCTTTGTGAAAGCATATGTGCTTTAATCGCCTTTGCAGCTTCCCAATCCGTGTTTTCTTCTTCCGTTTCTGGTTTAAATTGGGGGATTGGAATTGGTCGCATCATAGAATCGATTGCAACCATGAAGAAATATCCTTCACAGATTTCAGTTTTGGTCCAATCTGATTTGTTCATAGCCCAGGCAGTAACTTTTGCACATGCAGTGCGATTGGATGTGTAAACAATTTTCGCGGTCACTTCGATGAGATCTCCTTGTCGGGCTGGCGCCTTGAATTCAAGTGTATCGATTGAAATTGTAACGAACTCGCGATGTGCAAATTTCGCACACATAATTCCTGCAGCTTTATCCATTAATGATAGAAGCCTTCCTCCGAAAAGAGTATTGTATGAATTTGTATCCTGCGGAAACACTTCTTCAATGAGTGTTACCGGCTCTGTGCTAAATGGTTCCATGTTCAGGGGGAATGGCCTCCCCTCCTTCAATCCATGTACTAATTACCCACTCAATGTGAGATTTGATGAAGTATGGTATCTGCCAAGGATTCGTGGCGGGAAATTGTGTGGCACTCGTCAGTGGTGGAATCGACTCTCCTGTAGCGGTGGCTAGAATGCTAATGCAGGGTTGGAAAATTTACCCATTACACGCGTCACAAGAGCCGATTACAGGTCCAAATGCGGAGAATAAAACCATCGCGTTGCTCCGTCATCTTTTACAAATGGATGGCCCACTTGGCGATGCAGCGAGAGAGAACCTTTCTCGTGAATTAATAGTGGTTCCAGTTGCAGAACAATTAGCACTTTTCACAGAAAAATGGAATCACACAGAGTATTTCATCCATATGAAGAGATTATTCAATGCCATTGCTACAATTAGAGGGGCAGAAGTCGATGCAACACATGTATTGACTGGAGAAAACCT
>NZFX01000002.1 GCA_002689385.1 Phycisphaerae bacterium | reverse complement strand
GTAGCCATTGAATTCGGTATTTTTTTCGGAGTTTGCGCTTTGATTGATTCTAAGCTCCACTGTGGAAAGAGCGGCTGTAGTTGCACAGCAGGTGGGAGCGCAACAACCACCGAAGGGACGACCGGAACACCGAATGCATGATTCCCTATTTGAATATCAAGCCATTGAACTGCGGATCTAAGTGTTGTCGGACCAAAAATAGATACATCAAATGTATGCGCGCGTTGAAGTGTTATACGCGTAGTTTCATTTGGTTGAAGATCAACAAGCAGGGGAACGTCGTTGCCTTCTCGCCACTTGAGTGCAACGAGTTGCACTTCAAGCGTTGGGTTTGCAACCGCGACGATGACGTCTTCGCCGTACACTTTCTCAAGCCAAAACAAAAAAGGTTGTTGTTTAGAACACCAGTTAAGAGCGCGTGCAGCAAGTTGTCTTGACGATGCGTTTTTATCCAACAAGATAGTAAGCAGTCGTTCAGATGGGGCAGTTACCCAGCAAGCAAACGTTGTACTTTTGTCTGTGCAAGTCATTGTTAATAAATCCCTGCACTCGGCGGCGATGCCTCGACTGCTTTTTGCAAGCCGGTCAAATCCTATTCTCCAGAGTTGTGTGCCGTGGATAGAAGCAAGTTTCCCGACTTCATTGGGTGGTATGTTTGTACTGGGAAATACGCCTTCTTTAGAAGCAAGAAGCGAACGTCTCCAATGTTCTAGAGGATACGAAAGCACATCTGCATAACTGCTCTTACTAGAATATGTTTTTGCAGCATCGACAGGTTGAAGGTTCAAGTTTGGAAACACTTCCGGCAAGTCAAACCAGATTGGATCAACAGTATCGCCGCCAAAAGAAACGGTTCCTTCGCTCTTGGCGGGCATTTGCGCAAGGAGTACTGGTCCGGTTTCGTTATCTTTCAGATGTATGTTGGCAGTGTTGTGTTCCCTTTGAACTGGGCGAATATGTAACGAAAACGAGTCCCACTCAGAGGTCTGCGGGAGGCGTTCAACCCAGCCAATGTGCCCAGTTATGATTTGCCCGCCCTCTAATGTTACCTCGATTGTTTCCGGCCAATCGTTTCCTAAGGTTTCCGCAATAAGCGGAACCATGAGAACGCCGCCGCGTGGAACTATTGGTGTTGCATTTTTTGCATGAATCAACTCTACCGGAATTGCCATTGCAACGTTAGTAGTCGCAAGCAACAATAGTGTGCCTATTTTTTTCATGAAGGATTTTGTGCGTTGTTTCGAGATTGTCGAATAATGGCAATCGTTTCTGCAACAGCTAATTCGAGGTTGTCATTTGTAACAAAGTATTGATACGCACCGGTTTTTTGTGAAAGCTTAATCTCTTGTTTTGCTTCTCTGTATCGGCGTTGAATAGAATCGCTATCCTCTCTTCCGCGAGCTTCTAATCTTCGAAGCAACTCATCTTCGTTTGGCGGTAGAATAAATATGCGTACAGAGTCTGGCATGTTTGCTTGAATTTGCATTCCACCCTGAACATCAATATCAAGGAGCATGATCTTTCCAGCGCCGAGCACCTCGCGTACAGGTTTGCGCAGTGTTCCATACCGATGGCATCCAAAAACTTCAGCGTGTTCCAAAAACTCGTTGCGTGAAACTTGTTCTTCAAATTTTTCTGGTGTGACAAAAAAGTAATCTTCTCCGTCCATCTCTTTTTGGCTTTTGGGTCGAGTGGTTGCAGAAACGCTAAAGACAGCGTCAAATTCTTCTTGAACACGATGAACAATCGTCGTTTTCCCAACCCCTGATGGGCCAGAGATAACCACTAATAAGCCTTGTTCATGTTCAACCATTCCGTAATTATACCATTTAGGTCAACGCGTTTTACCACTTATTTTTGACCTGTGCACCTTTGGCACCGTTGGGGCGAGTGTCATGCCCCTGGGGTCAGACACCAGGAGGTGCTACGTGATGGTCTCTATGCATTGCCTTTTACGCAATGAAACGGGACTGAGCAGCGTAAGACTATCACGGTCACACCACGAAGTGGGCTCTGGTACAATAGACGGAATGTCTTTACCAAGAGTAGCCATTGTAGGAAGGCCGAATGTCGGCAAATCGAGCTTGTTAAACCGCCTTGCGCGGCGACGAGTTTCTATCGTTGACCCAACACCTGGCGTAACACGGGATAGGGTGAGCGCCATTATTGAAATTGAGCCACCTTCAAAAACGCCAAAGGGTACAGAATCACGCCTTGCTGAGATTCACGATACAGGTGGCTGGGGCGTATACGTCGTAGACGGTGCACATATTGATGATGCTGGTAAAGACCTTCGGGATTTGACTGAAGATATTGAATTCCAAATCAAAGAGGCGATGGATAAGTCAGATTTGATTGTCTATGTGGTTGATGCACAATCAGGCATCACACACCTTGACGAAACAGTCGCTGAAATGCTTCGAAAATCTGGCGTTAGTGATCGCGTTCTCGTTGTTGCGAACAAAGTGGACTCCCGTTCATGGGAAGCGCATGGCCACGAAGCAGCCGCACTTGGTCTTGGCGAAGCAATCTGTATTTCGTCAACCAGCGGGCACGGCATACGGTATTTCACCGACATTCTTTGGAAACGACTTGAAGGGTTAACTGGCGTTCGTGCAGATGACCCCGATATGAAACTTGCGATTATCGGGAAACGAAACGCAGGTAAATCATCGATTACGAATGCTTTAGCAGGTGAAAATCGCGTTATTGTTTCTGAAATTGCAGGCACAACTCGAGATTCAGTCGACGTTCAGTTTGAAATTGATGGGCGATCATTTACCGCAATAGACACTGCGGGTGTACGAAAACAAAAAAGTTTTGCTGATGATATTGAATATTACGCATATCGACGAATGTTGCAATCGATTCGTAGAGCAGATGTAACACTTCTTCTTGTCGATGCAACAGACCGAGTATCACAAGTAGACAAAAAGCTTGCAATGGAATTGCAACGGCAGTTTAAGCCAACGGTTATTGTTGTAAACAAATGGGATTTAGTTGATGACTCAGTTTCGCCTGAAGATTATCTCGACTATCTCACAAAAGAACTTCGCGGTTTAGATTTTGCTCCTATTGTGTTTGTAAGTGCGCTTGAAGGCAAAGGCATCAACGACGCTGTTACTATGGCATTCAATCTGAAATCACAATCAGAACACAGGGAAACAACTGGTAAACTAAACACGGTCATTAAGAAAATTCTCCAAGACCGTGGGCCTTCCTCTCGACTTGGCACTATCGCAAAACTGTTGTATGTTTCGCAAATTGCCGTGAAACCACCAACAATCGCAATGGTAGTAAACGAGCCAGGGATGTTTGAAGGGCAATACGAACGCTATCTTATGAATCGTTTGCGAGAAGAATTGCCGTACAGTGAAATTCCAATTCGACTTTTGTTCACAAAACGGAAGCGAAAGTCGCTGCATGAACTAAAACACGGGCAAAAAGACGCTACAATCTCTGAGCATACGCGTTTAAATCCACCGGCTGGTCAGGCAGGCGATGGAGCTATAACCCCTCCTGACGACAGAACTACACCAATAACCGACGATTGATTCGTCGTTGTTGTATAACGCGATATAAAAACATGGCTATTGTCCCACTCCCTGTCTTTGAAGAAGATGCAGATCCGTCACGGCGCGATGCGTTGACACTTGAAGAACAACTCGAAAAACTTGAAGCCCCCGAGACAATGGTGGTCAAGTTTGGCGCCCTTAAATTGATAGGCGAATATAAACAAGCAGGCGGAATTAAAGCCGGTTGTGGCTCAAAGTTAGTTGCAAGAACCCACCGTGGAACTGAATTGGTTGAAATGCTAACAACGACTTGTTCTAATTCAGGTTGCGGTAAGTCAATCGGCCGAGATGAAATGCTCGAATACATTGAAAATTCTGGCGGTAAGGAATTCCCCTTTCATACAAATGGTCGCGTTCTTCGGATTGCAACAACTGACGATATGAGCCGCAACGATATATTGCGAGACCGTATTGATCAGCAAATCCGAGAGGCACGAGTGCTCGTCGAAGAACATCGTCTTTCTATGAAAATAGTCGATGTAGAGCCGATTCTAGGTGAAGAACTTTTAACGTTTTATTATTCAAGTGATGACAGGGTCGACTTTAGGTCCTTGGTGGCAGCGCTTGCATCAAAATATTCAACACGTATCGAAATGCGGCAAGTTGGTTCAAGGGATGAAGCAAGACTCGTTGCGGATTACGAAAAGTGTGGACAGCACTGCTGTTGCAAAAGTTTTCTGAAAGTGCTTTCACCAGTTTCGATGCGAACAGCGAAGCAACAAAAACAAACGCTTGACCCAAAAAAGATTTCTGGCCGATGCGGCCGCCTCATGTGTTGCTTGCGTTATGAAGACCAAACATACCGTGAATTGAAACAGAACTTGCCGCATCGAAAAACTCGAGTCGGTACAGAAGAAGGTCCCGGAACTGTCATTGACGGGAAAATCCTCACGCAGTTAGTGATGGTTGAATTGGAACATGACCGTAGAAGAATTGCGGTTCCAATTGAAGAGCTGTCCGACCCTGAAACATGTCCCCGCCCGTGGGAAAAAGTGGTCGTGTATGAAAAACAAAAACCTAAGAAAAAACACGGTCGTTCTGGAAAGAAAAAACAAAAAAACCAGAATGATAATGATAAAACAAGCGATAGACCATCGGTTGAAGGAACGAAGAAAAAGAAGCGCCGAAGACGTCGCCGCCGTAAAAAAAATAACAACGAAAATACCGATAAAAAATAAATCATGAGTACTACAGAACGAAAAAGCAAGTCTGGAACCATTGAAACAATCCAGTCACTGGTAGTTGCGTTTGTGCTTGCTATGGTTTTTCGTGGTTTTGTTGTTGAGGGATTCGTTATTCCAACCGGCTCAATGGCACCAACACTTCTTGGCCAACATTTATTGATGCACAGCGACCAGACAGGCGAAGATTTTGCTGTAGGGTTCGGCGCTCGAAGATCAACATCTACAGACAGATTTTCAGACCCATTACTCGGTCGAAGCATGCCGCTGTCCATTGCAGAAGCAAAAAAAATACAACCCCGAACGGGTGATCGCGTTGTTGTGTTAAAAACACTTTTCCCTTTTTTTGATCCCGAGCGATTCGATGTTGTCGTTTTCAAAAATCCAACGGACACGCAGGGGCCATCAGCAAATTACATTAAACGACTCATCGGTCTTCCAGGCGAAACGCTTTGGATTGCAGACGGCGACATTTTTGCAAAGAATGGTGATGAACCCTTTGCAATTCAACGAAAGCCAGAACATGTTCAACGTTCATTGTGGAGGCAGGTTTCTGATAGCGACGCAGTGCCTACAGATACACTGGCTCTTTCAAGAGCATGGCGTGGCTCACCGTGGGATGCCCGCCCGAGAACTCATTGGACATTTCAAAACCGAACCTGGGTGTGCAACACTGCACAGCCAAGTACGCTAACTTGGGACCAAAACAATATACTTATAGATGATTGGCTTCCATATAACATGTTAATGCCAACCGTTCGGCAAGAGCCAATGGCAGATATTCGTGTTAGCGCAACGATCACGCCAGACGAAGATACATTAACCGCGGGCTTCACGCTCGAAGCGATGGGTTTGCGTTATGTTTGGACTTTGACTGAAGGCACTATTGATTTAGTTCTGTCAACAAAAACAGGTGAAGTTTTACAAAGCGTAAAAACACCTTTTTTGGGTGCAAAGGCTGGTGAAGCATTGCGTGTGGAATGTTGGCATGTTGATCAAATGATGGCGATCTATGTAAACGGCGAACGCCTCGCCGAGTTGCTGTACGATTTTGGGCCAGAACAACGGTTGCGTTTAGCAACAGGATCGAACTCCAGCGTGCCAATTGAAGACCTTGCTGGCCGTGGACAAAAAGCAGCTAAGTTAGCATGGCAATTTGACGGATCACCTTTGACCATGACACGCGTGCAGGTAGACCACGACTTGTATTATCGAAGCTCGCGTTTGCCATCACGTGCTGTTAAAAATCCTACAGCTCCTGGTAACGAAGAACTCGTAGAAGTTGGATCACCTGCGTTTGGAACACACCCAGATAAACTCGCCGTCCTTGGCGAAGACCAATTTATGATGGCTGGCGATAACAGCGCGTATTCACTTGATGGACGTCTTTGGGGAAACCCAGATGCATTTGTATCGGCACAATTTGATGATTCGCCATTTGTTGTGCACCGCGATCTTCTTATTGGCAAGGCATGGAGCGTGTACTGGCCCGCAACCAATAAAATTGGTTCCTTGTCTGTTATTCCCGACTTTGGGCGAATCCGTTTCATTCGATAAGTTGTGTTATTCGGGCAGTGGTGGGGGCTCAGTCGTGCAATCCACCTAAACCGCACACACAGAACACACATACAGTGCTGGTGTTGAGAACGCACCATCATATGCCGAACATCCCTACATGGGATTACCTCACTGGCTTACACGAACTATTTCACCGCAACCAATCGCTATTCATTTTGGAAGCGATGTTGTGCGCATGATGCAAATTCGTGACAAAAAAGAATGCGCACTTCAGCGCGCTGTAGAAGTCGCTTCGCCTGATAGTGAATCTATTAAAATCGCATTTGACTCTTTTAAAGGGAAGCGTTGTGTCGTGAGCATTGGTAGTGAGAACGTACTCGTACAACATATTCGGGTTTCGCTTGCGGCTGATGAAGCACATATTCGTGAAGCATTAATGAAGTTTGACAGTGCATGGGGCGACGCTGAAATCAGACAAATTTGTGTTACTACTACGGGCGGTTCGAGCAACCCCCGTCAAGAAATATTGTGCGCGGGCGTTTCAAGAAGGGTTACTGGTGAGGTCGTTCAAGTTATTGAATCTGCTGGTGCTGAAGTTATAGCAGTTACGTTCCCACTGTATGCTTCAATCCGCGCGTTTGATCGGTTGTATCGCCGTGATGGTGATGAGAAGATTACGTCATTGCTCATAGACATGGATGAAGATTCATCGATTGTCATGATTGCACATGGCGCAAATTGTGTTTTTGCACATCGCATTGGCACTCAGTGTAATCAAGAGGTAGCACAACAGGAAACACAGCCTGTCACAACACCATCATTAACACCCATCTCATCGCCGAGTACAGATAGCTTTGAGCGCAGGGAAGAAAACACACCACGAGGGTTACATGGAATTGAATCGACGAACGGTGCGGTTGATGCATCGATAGAGATAGAACTGGAACAATGCATTCGCCATCATGACGCACTGTTTCCTGAACGAGCAGTCGATCGAGTTATTTTCACAGGCAAAGGCGCATCAGAAACGAGCCGTTGCGCTGCTATTGCAAACCATCTGGGCATTGCTGGTTTTGTAGCAGACCCAGCTGCCTGGATACAAGGTGCAGAAGGATGTGCAGCTGGACCTTCATGGACAACCGTTGCAGGTATATGTATTCGGTACACGGAGAAAGCAGCATGAAACACCCCTTTGATGATTTTATTCCTCCCTCATGGCATAAACAACGTGCTGATTCACGCGTTATTCGAATTGGCATAGTGCTCGTTGCGCTCGTATCCATTTCCACAGTGTCTGCTTTTGCAAGCACGTTATCTGGCTGGCACAACATTCTAAAAGACCGTGGCTCAGTTGCTTCCCGTTGGAATGACGCAAGCGAGCGAGTGCACGCGTATGTAAAGGTGCAAAAAGATATTCAAGATGTAATTGATGAGGTGACAGCGATTTCAAGTTTAGGGAATAGTACACCACGATCATTACTTTTATGGGAATTGACACAGACCCTGCCAACAGACACACGACTTGATGATATTCGTTTTGAAACACGGAAACGAAGCACCGAAGAAGAAACCCAGTTAACCGAGACAGTTATGCTTCTTGGCGTAGCTCCCGACGATGCAAGCATTTCTTCATATATAGATGCCCTTTCGGGTGTAGCGTATTTTGCTAACGTGTCATTAATGTACGCGCAGCTGGATACTGCTGGCGAGAGAAGAAATTTCTCAATTCAATTGCAAGTAGGCGATACGATGCAAGTAGCAACAGGGAATTCAGAATGAGCTTTTCAAATAGATATTTTGCATTAGTTGCGCTGTTGATTGCAGTTCCAGTATCTGCATGGGCGATAGCGTATAGACCAATGAATAATGCAGTGCATAGTGCGGCTGAAGAAATTAAAGGTAGAACGGGCCAGTTGCTAAATTACGACGATGTTAACACGCAATATCGCGAGATGAAAAGACTTGTTGACTCGGTCGCTCGATCAAAAGAAAAAACAATTGCGCGAATTCCAAAATCACACGGCGCAGACCAGTGGCTTGAATCGGCATCGGATGCTGCTTCACGTCTTGGTTTAGTGGTGCGATCAGTAACCACAGCAGGCGAGCGGCAAGAAGGCGACTATATGGTGATGCCCGTGGATTTTAACGTTAGTGGAAGTTTTGCAAGCGTGTACAAATTAGTTCAGCATCTTGAGCAAATGAATCGTATGACAAAATTAAATCAGATGACTATCCATCGCGAGGACGAGAATATCGTAACCGCCCGATTTATTGTGCATCTTGTGTTTGGGAAAGGCAGTGAAAAAGAATGAAAAAAATTATACGCCTTATTGAAAAATACGACACAGCGACTGTGTTTGTCGGAGTAGCGACAGTAGTCGTACTTGTTGAGCTCTCGTTAATGCGCTTACTCGTGCCATCGTCCGCATCGGCAACCGGTCACGATTCAGGGGTTCTGATGGAACAAGTATATGCCGAGGCCTCAGTAGAAGAAACTAAAAACAAACTCGCTCAATGGAAACGAGAGTCAATGAAAATCATTGATGCATCAAATGCAGAAGCATCGGCATGGCAAAAAGAATTGAAAAGTATGCATGTGTTTTCAATTGAGCGCGAAGAAATGATCCAAAAAAATACAGCGAATGAAAAAGATATGCAGATTACAGCAGCAAATTATGCGGTCGGCCAACTGTATTTGCAATCCATTATGACTGGTCGGACTCCGCTTGCAAACATTAATGGAACTATTTATCAAACAGGTGACTCTATTCCAATTCGTGGCGGTGAGATTGTTATGTTAGTTACGGAAGTTGGAAGCGATTACGCCAAAGTTCAACTTGCAGACTGCAAAGACATCGAGCGAACGATTTACATATCCAGAGACATCCACGTAGCGAACGGAGAACGACTTCCATGAAACCGCTTTCGTCAATAATCCTGCAACCAACCGAATCCCATGCTCAAAAACTGTTGCAACTGCTTAAAAATAATGGAAGTTTAGACGAAGAGGGCCTCCAGCTTGTTCTAAAGATGCAGCACCAGTCTCGCGGGCGACCACTTGCCACCTTACTTGTCGATGCAGGCGTTAATGAAGAATTAGTTCAGCGTGCTGTTGCAGAAATAGCTAATGTCCCCTTTGTAAAAATAGAAGCAAAACATCTTGCGCATGATGTGATTGAACGTGTTGGATTGTCGTGGTGTAATGAACATACTGTATTGCCAGTTTCTGTTGATGGTAAAATATTTATTGCCTCTGTCACAGTAGATGAATTATTTTTGACTAATGATGTGCGGATGGAAGTGGGTCACGATGTAGGTCAAATGCTTTCGACAAACCACTCTATTGTTTCTATTTTGGAACAACTCGGTCGAGAATCAGACAAGCACAATCCGTCTTTGACCAAATCACAGGTTTTTTCGCAGGACGACGAAGCAGAGTCGTCTGGTGCAATTGACTTAGAAAAAGCAGCAAACGATGCGGAATCATCACCAGTCGTACGTCTTGTTGGCGAAATGATCACGCGGGCCGTTCGAGAAGATGCATCAGACGTGCACTTCGAGCCAGGCGATGGTAGTTCACACATTCGATTTCGTATCGATGGCGTGTTGCATGAACTGATGCATTCGCCTAAATCACAGCACGGATCAGTTGTAAGCAGAACAAAAATTCTTGCGAATCTTGATATTGCCGAAAGGCGATTGCCGCAAGATGGTCGGATACGTGCAACAGTGCTTGGGCGTCCTATTGATTTGCGAGTTTCAACTGTGCCAACGCCCAAAGGCGAAAAGGTTGTCATGCGTTTGTTGGATGACAGAAACATACGTATTGGCTTAGATGAATTAGGTTTTAAAGATGACGCTCTCGCTGCGTGGAAGGAAGAAATAGCTTCCCCGCACGGCATTATTCTTGTGACAGGCCCAACTGGTTGTGGCAAAACAACGACGCTGTATTCTTCTTTGCAAGAGATGGACAGAAAGCGGCTGAATATTTCTACTGTGGAAGATCCAGTGGAGTATGAACTCTCTGGAGTTACACAAATACAAGTGCATGACAAAATTGACATGACGTTTTCCAGAGCGCTTCGTGCATTGCTTCGGCAGGACCCAGATGTTGTGTTGCTTGGCGAAATTCGTGACATGGAAACAGCAAGTGTTGCAATTCAAGCTGCAATGACAGGGCATTTGGTATTGTCAACGTTGCACACGAATGATGCGCCAAGCTCATTGACGCGTTTAATCAATATTGGCATCGAACCCTTTCTTGTCGCTTCCGCAGTGAATGGTGTATTGGCGCAACGTCTAGCGAGGCGAGTTTGCTCTAAGTGTGTCAAAATGGAAGTTCCAACAGAAAAAGAAGCTAAGGTTTTGGCGGGGCTTGGATGCGAACAAGTTCCACATGCGGTGGGTTGCACAGCGTGCCGAGGCAGTGGTTATGCCGGCCGTCTTGGTGTGTACGAGTTACTCATTATGGACGATGAATTGCGCGACGCTATTGCGAGTAATCCGACAATTACCTCGTTTCGAAATCTAGCATTGGAGCGTGGCATGAAAAACCTACGCCATGATGGTTTTGCAAAAGTTGCTGATGGTCTTACGACTGTTGATGAAATTTTGCGACTGACCGCATAATCAAAGCCAAGGTGCAAGCAGCAACACACAGAAACAAATAGCTGCGATTCCAGATTTTCCAAGGATTCCAAGGACTCTTCCGATGGCCGCACCAGTGGCTGATTTGGCAAGTTTGCCTTTGGTTGCAATTTCTGAATGTGTCAGTTCACCAAGAAGCGCGCCGACAAAAGCACCAACAATTGCTCCAATCAATGTTCCAACCAGGGGGATTGGAATAGTGAACGTTGCAACAAACGCACCGATCATGCTTCCAAGAATTGCGCCGACCATACCACGCTTTGTCCCGCCGCCTGCTTTTGCTCCAAGACCAGCGGCTGCAGTTTCTAAAATTTCACCGCAAACACAAAGCCCCAGCGAAACGCCAATGATGGTCCAGTTCCAAATGGGTGTGGTGGTCCAGAGCGGGCTGCACAGCATAATGACAAGTGCGCCTGCGACCATGAGCCATGCGCCCGGTAACCCCACGATTGTTATAAGCACGCAAGCGCTTGCATAGAGTGCAAAAAACACGAGTATTACGATTGAAATCCAGTCCATGGGGTTCTCACTTGCTTATTGGGAAACACTCTGCAATCATGTTACACATGGTACTTGCAACAATCACGCAGTGTGCAATTCTATGCTCCGTGACGCCGTCTCCAAATGCTGCAGATGCATGGCGAGACTTTTCCAAACAAATTGAAGGCATGGAACTCGGCGTCAATTTCCCACAAGGAATACAAGGGCCGTGGACTGCAGCGTGCCAAGCACAGTACGAAGCGCTGGCTCCTCTGATTGCACAAGTGCGTGAAATTTCTGCAATGCAGCATTGTGATTGGGAATTGGATTACTCAGAAGGGCCGATGATGCTTATGCCTCAATTCCAAACAACGCGCACGGGGATGTATCTCACGTTGTTTTCCATTCAGGGCGATATTGAAAACGGGAATGTGGAGTCGGCGATGGACGGATTGCATTCTATTGTTGAAATTTCAGGTCACCATAACAGTGGCGACACTATTATTAGTTCGTTGGTTTCTGCTTCTATTTTTGCATCGGCGGGAGACGAACTTGCCGTTGATCTTGTTGATCAAGTGCAGGACCCCGCTCAACTTGACGAATTGTTGCAGACGGTTACATCGCTTAGTGTGAATGATCCGTTTGGTATTCGCAAAAGCGTTGGCGCTGAGGGCGACATGATGTTTGAATGGCTTGATTCCCCATCGTTTGACGAAGCTATCTTTGGAGATTCAGGCGTAAGCGAGTTTTCACAAAGCGACCTTGATTCTTATGGTGAGGCAATGGTGAGCATGGCGAAGATTTTTCAAATAGAGAATCGTGAAGAAGCGCTGGTTGCACTGGATGCTTGGGACCTAAAAATAGATCGAGGTGAATTTGGTATGCTCGCAAAGTTACTCGCACCTGCAGGCTTGCCAATGCTTGAAACTGCATTTACTTCTGAGGAACGCGTTGCGGCATTTAAGCAGTTACTTCAAGATAAAATCGAAATGGTACGTTCGCCAAATGCAGCAATGTATTTTCTCAAAGCAGTGGATTCGTACAATGCGATTGATGTAGAAGAACGAGAAAAAATGTTTGCAGTTGGTGATTTTTCCGTTCTCGAAGAGCCTCTTTCATTGTTCGCCAAAGCGTGCTCGATGCCCGTAACACAGATAACCCTTTCAAACTTGCCAGCAACCCCGAGATGGGTTGCGCCGCTTTATTCTCTTGCACTCAATTGTCTTGAGAAAGGTTCACCTGAAGATACCAATACTGTCATTGCTTTTATCCGTCACATGAGCATGCAAAAACGGTTTGCCGCTTCGATTGTTGCAGGGAAACTGTTTGAAATGCTTCCTTGGCAATCGATGGGGTATCAAGACTTCGCGTACATACCAAGCGCAGACGCATTTTCTCTGCACAGTAGTTTTCAAAGTGATAAGGAACGCCTTAAAGAAACATTTGAGGTCGATAATACGTGGGACCCATCAAAAGCGAATGTGCTCGCCATGACATGCACGATTGCAAAAGAAGGCGGAATCGCAGATGAAAATCTTGATGCGTGGCGTACACTTATTGATGCCATTGGTATTCCCGATGATGACGCTGTTATTGTTGCAATTTTAGAAGAGTGGATGCCTGAATCTTTGCCGCTTATTGCGTTAGATCAAGAGCCAACGTTTAATGCTATGTTGAAAGTAATGCAAACGAGACTTGCAACACACCTCAAATCGAAACGAGTTAACTCTCGCCCCACAGGACGTTGATTGATTTTCGAACAGCATCGCCAAGGTTCTGCAATGCAAATTCGATATTCCATTCTTGTGAGTCACGATCTCCGGTCGTGTTTGAAATTGAACGAATTTCTATCGCGGGGGCGCCGACTCTATGTGCAGCATGTATAACAGCAGCGCCTTCCATTGCCTCGCAAACACAATTGGTGCGTTTTTGCACCATCGCTGCTCTCGCATCTGTTCCACTGCATGTTGCAACTGTTGCAATGGGCGCTACTGTACCGATGGCGGCTAAATGTTCGAGCATCCAGGGATGAACGGGTACAACGTTGCCCGAAAAATTTCCAAGCGAAAAACCCATCTGCTCGATGGTTTGGAAACCGCCTGGTGTTTCTATTCCTTCTTCTGCATAAACGCATTTACTTGCAACAACAATGTCGCCAAGGGACAGGTTGCTCTTTGGTAACAACCCAGCAACGCCAGCATTAATTACCCAATCGAATGGTCCATCGGACATGATTGCGGCGGTGGTTGCTGACGCGGCGTTTGTTTTTCCAATGCCACCAACAACGACAAAAGCCCCACTTGGCCTTCCGATTGCATCTGCCTCTGCTTGAACCGCTGTGACTATGAGTGTGTGACGAGCCATGGTTATGCCGTGATATGCGACACAATGTCGCTAAGGGCGACTTCAGTTTGTTCGCCACTGTTCATGTCTTTAATAACAACAGTACCGCGGGTTAATTCTTCGCCAAGTATGAGGGTAAAACGAGTGTCTGTTTTTGCCGCTTCGGTCAAAAGTTTGCCTACGTTGCGTGTTGCACGGTACGTCATCCGTGCATGCAACCCCGCATTTCGAAGCATTGCAATTGTTGGTGCAAGGTGCGCATCAGCATCACCGCCTGCACTGATAACGAACACATCTGGTTTAGGCAAAAACTCACTGCCATCGCCCAGCAGTTTTTTGTCTTTCAGAACAAGGGAAAGTACGACATCGCCCATGCCAAAACCTACGGCAGGCATAGATGGTCCGCCAAACATTTCTATAAGTTTATCGTAACGACCACCACCAGCTATTGCGCGTTCTGCTCCAGAACGTTCGTGTATCTCAAATACAATGCCGGTGTAGTAAGCAAGTCCCCTGACTATATTGAAATCGAATGTGCACCAGTCGCTAATTCCCCATGCATTCAATTCGTCTTGCAATGAAGTAAGTTCTTCGTGGTCGATGACGGTGTCGCCATCAAACTGTTCAAAGCATGCTGGTTCGAGATCGTTTTCTGTTAATTTTTTTGCAAACACATCAGGTGCCATTTTTTCACGTTTGTCTAACAATGTCAGCGCAATTGGTAATTTATCTTCTGGTACGCCATTTTCTTGCAACATCTTTACTACAACATCACGGTGGCTGATGCGAACAACGATGTCATCGTGCGATAAGCCAAGATTAGCAAGTGCATGAATTGCAGTGGCGATGACCTCCGCATCTGCGGATGGTTTGTCAACGCCAAGCAAGTCAACATTCCACTGTTTGAACTCTCGAAGTCTTCCGCGCTGCGGTCGTTCCGCGCGGAAGTGGCTGGGGATACCAAACCACTTTGTTGGAAGGGTGAGTGACCGGCCTTTTGCTGCCGCCATTCGCGCGAGCGTTGGGGTAAACTCTGGGCGAAGCGCATAATCAACATCGCCACCTGCTCGTGTAAAACTAAAGAGTTCACTCACTATGCCGTCGCCACTTTTTACCGTGTACAAGTCGAGGTGTTCGAATGTTGGACCTTCGATTTCATCAAACCCAGCGTTTACCGAGGCATTACGCCATGCGGATTCAATGTGATGCAGAGCAGCTAAATTTTGCGGGAAGAAATCACGCGTACCTTTTGGTGATTGAAATGTCATATTTACCACTCAGGTCCACCACTGTAGCGACCAAAGACATCAGCCATTGCTTGCACCATTTCGCCAAGGGTGCAGCGGGCAAGTGATGCATTAACCAAACTTTGCATAACGTTTTCATCATTTCGAGCGACTTCTCGAATTGTATCGAGTGCTTCCATCGCTTTGTCATGATCACGAGCCTTTAAGAAGTCGTCGAGCCGTTCGCACTGCGTTGTTTCAACTGCGTGTGGAATTTGCAAAAGTTCAACTTGTGCATCTTCATTACCATCTGAATACGCATTTACGCCAACAATTATTCGATCGCCTGCTTCCATTTCTTGTCCAAAACGATATGATGCTTCCGCAATAGAGCGTCGGAAATATCCTTTGTGAATGCCTTGCACTACGCCACCAAGGTCATCAATTTCTTGGATGAGTTTATTCGCATCGCTCTCCATTTGGTCTGTCAGTGATTCAATAAAATAACTTCCAGCAAGTGGGTCGACTGTTCGGTGTACCCCAGTTTCATGCGCGAGCACCTGTTGTGTTCGCAGTGCAACACGAACGGCAGTTTCAGTCGGAAGGCCAAGTGTTTCATCCATTGAGTCGGTGTGTAAACTTTGGCAACCACCAAGTACGCCCGCCATTGCTTGGTACGCAACGCGGACAATATTGTTGAGTGGTTGTTGTTCGGTAAGTGAACAACCGGCTGTTTGCACGTGCGTGCGCATCAAACATGAGCGTTCGTTCTTTGCACTGAAACGGTCGCGCATTGCGTGCGCCCAAATACGCCGTGCCGCACGAAGTTTACAAATTTCTTCAAAGAATTCGTTGTGACTGTTAAAGAAAAACGAAAGTCGTGGAGCAAATGTATCAACAGGCAGTCCGCGCTTCATACACGCTTCAACATATTCCATTCCATCACGTAGAGTAAATGCGAGTTCTTGCGTTGCAGTCGAACCCGCTTCACGGATGTGATACCCACTGATGGAAACGCTGTTCCATCGCTTCGTGTTGTTTGTTGCAAATTCAATCGTATCAACGACGAGTTTTACAGATGCTTCGGGTGGGTAAATGAATTCATTTTGTGAATGAAACTCTTTGAGAATGTCATTTTGAAGTGTTCCGCCAAGTGAGTTCCAATCAATGTCGCGCTCTTTTGCCATTGCGAGATACATTGCCCAGATAACACAAGCTGGACCGTTGATAGTTTGACTGACGGTCACTTCCCCGATTGGGATGTCGGCGTACAGACGGTGCATATCATCGATCGTGTCGATAGCAACACCGCATCGACCAACTTCACCTGCTGAAAGTGGGTCGTTACTATCTCGGCCCATCAATGTCGGTAAGTCAAAAGCAGTGGAAAGGCCGGTGTTGGTTTTCCCGCCTTTGGCATTTTCAAGCAAATACTTGAACCGAGCGTTGGTGTCCTCAGCAGAGCCGAAACCAGCAAATTGGCGCATTGTCCAAAGTCTCGAGCGATACATTGTTTCATGGACACCGCGCGTGTAAGGAAATTGTCCTGGAAGGCCTATATTCGGGTCAAAATCGCCGTTTTTAGGTGTATAGAGTGGGTCAATGATGTATCCAGAAAGCGATACTGCATCTGCGTCGTATTGTTGTGCCGTCGTCATGCCATCATTGTACATCCCCGACAACTATTGGGGTCAGAGCACTGGGGTCAGACACCTGGGGGACCCTTTTAGGGAAAAAAGGTGGTATTTACGGGTCGTAACCGTTGGATGGGTCAGCGTTAATGTGCTCTCCGCCTTCAGCGGTCCACCAATCTGGCTGGTCATTGACCTCGTCTACACGTAGTGGGCGGTCAGAGCTTGGATTCGCATATTCACTGGAATCACGCATCGTGACATCAATTCGCCGTGACCAGCGATTAGGCACAGTCATTGAGTTTGAAAGTGGGCCATACTTCACGTCACTTGAAAAAACTTCCCAGGACATTAAATCAGGCGTTAAAACGGGATTATCCCCTGAATCTTGCACAAAATCGACTACGAGCTTCTTGCCAACGGGTATTTCTACAACAAAAATCCGCTCGCCGCTTCGCGTGTCGATCAGCATGATCGTTTTTGGAAATTCTTCGGTCGATTGATATGTTGCCGCACTATCTGGACCATTTGTAAACGGGTTTCCACCTGGGGTATACATCTGGCAACTAGCAAGAAGGCTTGTAGTAATAATGAATAATGTGCTTTTGATATGTCGCATAGTGTTTATGGTACATCGGCATTTCGATTCAGGTGAGTACAATGTCACTATGGATATACGAGTTGGACATGGGTATGATTTGCATCGTCTGGATTCCCCCGAAAATGGTGGAAAAAAGATGGTCATTGGTGGCGTATATATAGATTCAGAAATTGGACCAGTTGCCCACAGTGACGGCGATGCCGTGATGCACGCGATGACTGATGCATTACTTTCAGCAATTGGCGATTCTGATTTGGGTACGCTCTTTCCAAACACTTCTGATGAAAATGAAAACAGAGATTCAAAAGAGTTCCTTGCTGAGGCCGTGACACGAGCAAATGCAGGTGGCTGGGCAATTGGGAACATTGACGTCACGGTGCTTTGTGATGAGCCCAAAATTGGCCCATTACGCGAAAAAATTTGCGCGAATCTTCGCAGTTTTGTTGGTGCCCCAATTACCATTAAGGGAAAAAGTCACGAAGGAACTAATCGAGGTGGGGCAATCGAAGTGCACGCCGTGGCGTTAGTACAAAGAGGAGTACAAACATGAACAAATCACTTTGGCAAAATGCAGCAGCGTTCGCAGCAAACGCCCACCGCAATCAAACTCGGCACGACAAGCGACCATATATTTCACATTGTTTCAGAGTTGCGATGACGGCAAATCTTGTGTTTGGTTTTGACGATCCAGAAGTGTTAGCGGGAGCGTTGCTTCACGACACTATCGAAGATTGCGATGTTGATTACGACGAAATCATTGGGGAGTTTGGCAGGAACGTTGCAGATTATGTTGCAGCTATGACAAAAGATATGCGAATGGAAGAAACGTCAAGAGAAATTGCATACGATCAACAGCTTGCTGATGGACCGTGGCAGGGGCGGTTGATCAAACTTGCTGATGTGTTTGACAACTTTACAGATTCACCAATGCGTACACGTGAAAAATATATCACGAAAGCGGAACGTATTTTGGCACTAACGGAAAAAGACGAACAGCTTCAGGGTGCTCGCGAGAAACTTCGCGGATTAATGTGTGAGATGGCAACGTGTTAATGCAGTTTGCAATTGGCTTGTTTGTTTCATTGGTGTCTTCTTGCATATCGGTTCAAGAACTTTCCGTAGAGGAAATTTTAGACAATGTGGAAGGTGCTGAAGTGGTGTCGCTGACAGCAACTGTTTCATACACGAGAATCGATTCGATTCTTGAACGCAAAGAAATACGAACTGGGAATCTTCTTTTTAGAAAAGCAGAGAGCAAGAAACGTCAAGCGGCTATTTTGTTTGACACGCTTATTATTGGTAGGCGACGCGAAGAAAAAGTAAAACATTATATTTTTTCAGGACGGTGGATGGCGGAAGTCGACCACGCAAATAAGCAATTCATTAAACGGGAACTTGTTGCGCCCGGTGCAGAAGACATTGATCCGTTTGAATTAGGAAGCGGGCCAATCCCACTGCCTATTGGGCAAACAAAAGAATCAGTGTTGTCAAAATTTATAGTAGAAAAAATCGAACGACCCGCCGATGGTCCACTGTCAAAACTTAGTGACAATGTAATTGGATTGCATCTTGTTCCAAAAACAGAAGATGAATGGGAATACATCGATTTGTTTTACGATAAAACATCTTGGCTTCCTGTCGGTGTTCAAACGGTTGAAGATGATGGCACGAAACGAGTAAGTCGGCTTACGAACATGCAAGTAAACGCGTTAAGCGAAGAAGATGCATCGTTATTGAACATCAACACCCCAGACCCAAAAGAATGGTCCATTGACATTCGCCCCTGGCCTGTCGAATAACTGCTAGCTCGAATGTAAGCAATTCAATCAATACATTTTAGTATGTTGGCAAAAGGTTATGTCTATCGTTGAAGTACAGAAAACGCTACGCTTATCAGACGCATTGACAAGCTTGTCCATACCTCTGGCTTCGGTTTCTGCAAGCACTTGATAACGGCTTTTGCCACTTTTTCTGGCGGTTGCATGAGCCATGCGGGCGTGTTTTGTTCAAAATCTGAAAATGCAGTGCCACTACGCGTTGAACTTTCTTTGAAGAACTCGGTCTTTGTTCCAATTGGGTGCACTGTACTGACAAACACTTTACTCTTTTTTAGCTCCATTCGCATCGACTTACTAATCGCTTCAAGAGCAGCCTTGCTTCCACAATACGCCGAGTTGCGCTGAACAGAAAACTTCGAAAGGCAACTTGCATTTAAAATAATGTGACCTTTTTTTTGTGCAACCATTTGTTTGGAGGCAAGCGATGCAAGTTCGATAGCGGAAAACACATTTAAGTTGAACAGCTCTTTGAATTTGTTTATGTCGTAGTCGACAAGTTTTTGATTGAGACCATGGCCAGCGTTAGCAAAAATTGCGTACACATCACCCGCCTCGTTAAGAAGGTGCTGGTTGAAACCTTTTTCGGTGACATCTCCAACTACATATGTAGAATTGTCACCTAGTTTTAAGCATACATGTTTGAGTCGATCTTCTCTTCTTGCGGTAACAATGCAGCGCATGCCAGCTTTCGCACAAGCGTGTGCAGTTGCTTCGCCAATCCCGCTACTTGCGCCGGTGATGACAATGGTTTTTCCCTCAAGGGGAATCTTCATGTTTGTAATACACCGGTTTTGTAGTCATCTGCCATTTCGAACGTTGACGCAATGGAAAGTGCATGTATCAATTCTTGTCGGGTGTCTGCTGGGTCAATCATTCTATCTACCCAGCCACGTGCTGCACCATAGAAAATATCTTGCTGTTCTTCGTAACTCGCGGTGATTGCTGCGAGTAGTTGCTTGCTTTCTTCAGGGTCGATTTCTTCACCGCGCCGCTTGCGGGCGGCTAAGTCGATTTGAAGCAAAGTGTTCGCTGCTGCCGCGCCGCCCATGACTGCGTACTTTGCGTTTGGCCATGCAATGGTAAGGAATGGGTCAAATGCACGGCCGCACATGGCGTAATGTCCAGCACCGTAGCTACTGCCAACGATGAGTGAAATTTTAGGCACAATGCAATTGCTCATTGCGTTGACCATCTTTGCGCCAGAGCGAATGATGCCCGCTTGTTCGCTGTCTCGTCCAACCATAAAACCGGTTGTGTCGTTGACGAAAATGAGTGGTATTCTTTTTTGGTTGCAATCCATAATAAACCGGGCAGATTTGTCAGCGGCCTCTGTGTAGATAACCGCAGGCATATTCGCCGATGTGGAAGGGCCAGCCTTGCCGCCTGGCATTTTCTTTTGTGTGAGGCACCGTTGGTTTGCAACAATTCCGCACGGCCAACCGCCAACACGGGTGTATGCACAGACCATCGAACGCCCGTAGTCCGCTTTGTATTCGTTATAACTTTCATCGTCGACAATGCACGATAACAACTCGTTCATGTCATATTGCTCGTGCGGCTCTGATTTGAAAATAGTATCGATATCTTCTGGATTTTTAGATGCTGCAACAACTTCATAGGGAGGTTCGCTGACGGATTGTACGGACATGTCACTATGAACGAGTGCTTGAAGTCGTTTGATGCACGCTTCGTCGTCTGGTTCATGGAAGTCAATGGTTCCTGAAACTTCGGCATGCATTTCTGCACCGCCAAGGTCTTCGTTGTTTACTTCTTGCCCGATTGCGGCCTTTACTAGAGCAGGGCCCGCAAGGTACAGTCCGCTGCCTTCTGTCATAAGAAGTGTATCGCAAAGAACAGGTAAGTATCCGCCGCCTGCAACACAGTTGCCCATGATTGCGGCAATTTGCGAAATGCCTTTTGCGGAAAAAACAGCGTTGTTTCTAAAGATGCGACCAAAGTCATCGGTGTCAGGAAATACATCTTCTTGAAGCGGAAGGAATACACCTGCAGAGTCAACTAAATACAAAAGAGGTAATCGTGCGTTTTCAGCAATAATTTGTGCGCGGATAATTTTCTTGCATGTCATAGGAAAAAACGCACCGGCCTTTACCGTGGCATCATTTGCGATGATCATGCATTGTTTCCCACCAACATGGGTAATCGTAGTGACCACACCTGCAGAGGGTGCACCACCGTATTCCTTATACATGTTGTGTGCGAAGAACAATCCGCATTCAAACTGTGGAGCGCCCTTATCCGCGAGTTTTTCAATCCGTTCACGAGCGGTCAGTCGCCCATGGCGATGCTGACGTTCGATGCCGCGTTCACCGCCTCCGAGTTTAATCTGCTCTGTCGCAGCGAGGAGCGTTTCTGTTACTTGTTTTAATGTGGAAAGTTCACTCATAGTGCGCAGGATATCAGAGTCAATGCTAGAAATTGATTAATTCCTCAGAGGTAATTGGCGTTGCGTGTGAAGGACCAAAAAGCGCTAAAAACTCCATTGTTACTTAAAAATTGGTCTCTGAGGAATTAATTGCAAAAGTAACTGACTCAAAATCAAATTATTCGAGGTCGGGATCTTCTTCGTCTTCGAGGTGTTGCATTGCATCCCAATCTTCAAGGGAGATGAGGATTTCACGAGCAACGGAACCCTTGTGTTCGCCGACTATGCCAGCGACCGCCATTTGGTCCACAAGGCGTGATGCGCGGCCATACCCGATACCCATTCGACGTTGCAGAAGCGATACCGAACCGCGACCAGATTCGATCATGATGCGAACGGCATCATCAAAGAGATCGTCACGCTCCTGCACACCACCACCTGCATCAACAGCGCCGCCACCTCCTAGTTTGATTGTTACCAAACTTCGTTCGAAGTTTGGTGCTGCAATTTCTTTAAGGTGCTTTACTACTCCACGAATTTCTTTCGGTGAAACGAAAGTGCCTTGCGAACGATTCGCGGTTGTTGTTCCTGGTGATATGT
>NZFX01000001.1 GCA_002689385.1 Phycisphaerae bacterium | reverse complement strand
CTCGCATTTTTAGCGCACGGTAAAGGTGAAGTGAAGTGGAATGATTGTCCTGCGACTTGGTCTGGTTTTGTAGAAAAAATACAAACGCTGGGCATTCCGGTTTCTGAACAAATAACTATGTGTGTTTCATCTGAGTCGATTAAAGAAACGGTGAATGCATTTGCATCTGCACGACAATCCACGGGCTTTGCGATTGATGGCATGGTGATTCGCGTAAACTCATTTGCACTGCAAGAAGAACTTGGAAACACATCAAAGGCGCCAAGATGGTGCATCGCTTTTAAATATCCAGCCGAACAAGGGCTTACAAGATTACTTGGAGTGAATTGGCAAGTCGGCAAAAACGGTACGTTGACTCCTAGGGCAACGATGGAACCACTTCAACTTGCAGGAACAACAGTACAGCATGCTACGTTGCACAACATTGATGAAATTCTTCGTAAAGACATACGAGTTGGAGATACCGTAATAGTTGAGAAGGCAGGGGAAATTATTCCACAAGTTGTCGGTGCTAAACAAGAAGAACGAGATGGTTCACAGATTCCAGTTGTGCCACCATCGGCGTGCCCCATATGCGATGGACCAGTTGAAAAGGAAGGCCCAAAGATCTATTGTGTTAACCCTGAATGTCCTGCACAGTTTCGTGAAAAAGTTAAATGGTTTGCTGCAAGGGACCAGATGAATATCGACGGCCTTGGCGATAAAGTTGTTGACCAATTGATTGATGCTGGATTAGTGAAGCATTTTTCAGATTTATACAAATTAACGTCTGAAGATTTACTGCCGCTTGAAGGTTTTGCGCAAAAGTCGGCAGACGCACTTGTAAGTGCTGTTTCAGAAAGTAAAACGCGTGGTTTTGCGCGTGTACTTTCAGGTGTCGGTATTCGATTGATTGGCCGAGCTACTTCAAAAGTAATTGCGAAAAAATATGCAAACCTCGCATTGTTGAAAGCAGCGGATGTTGAGGAGTTGCTCATGCTCGAAGACTTTGGCCAGATTACTGCTGAAACATTGTTCAACGCGTTGCATAGTCCACAAGGAGAAGAGTTGTTTTCAAGGTTATCTGATGTTGGCGTTCAATTGCAAAGCTTTGAAACAAGTTCGGTTGACCCAGTATTTGATGGAAAAGTTATTGTGATTACTGGTTCGTTAGAACAGTGGGACCGAAAAAAATTGACTGAAGAGTTAGAACAGCGCGGTGCAAAAGTGACCGGCTCTGTTTCAAAAAAGACTGATATTGTGATTGCTGGCGAGAAGGCTGGGTCCAAGTTGAATAAAGCAGAAGAATTGGGCGTTGAAGTTTGGAATGAATCACAACTCATGGCATCGCTTTCAGAGTAAAATGTAGTACCTATGGGACAAGTTGCACTCGGTTTTCGTTCGTTATTGATTAAAGCGGCCATCTTCTTCGTGATGGCGGGCTTGCTCGCATGGACATTAGGCGGGGCGTTGTTCCCACAGCCAACTGTTATTAATCTTCCAGAGACCGGCGGCGTCTACTGGCGCGTTTCTTCTGGCGGAGAAATTAATGGCTTGCAGTGGTCACTGATGCGTGGCGATCAAGAAGTAAAAACGGGAAGATGGCAATCCGCCGTTGGCCCTGTGATTGTTAATGGTGTTTTATGGATTGCAACAGGGAATGCAGGGCAATGGTCATTTTCAAAAGTAACTGGTGCAACGGTTGAAGAAGTGTCTTCGCCACCTAATGGTGTATTGGATGCATTGTTTCCATCCCAGAAGTAAATCGCAACAAGAATTGCAAGAGCAATTCTGTACCAACCAAAAAGCGCGAGTCCATGTTTTGAAAGATATGCAACGAGCCACTTGATTGCAATTGCTGCTGCAAAAAATGCAACGATGATTCCAAGAATCATTGGTCCAATCTCAAGCGTAGAGAGCGCATCAGCATCTTTGATAAGTTTGTAGACGGTTGCTCCGCCAAGTGTTGGAAGACCAAGAAGAAAACTAAACTCAGCAGCGTGTTTTGGCTTCATACCCATTGCCATGCTTGCAACTATTGTCACCATCGATCGACTTGTTCCTGGGAACATGGCAAGACATTGGACGAGGCCAATGATAAGTGCACGTTTCCAAGTTAGGTGTTCGATGTCTATAAAACTCTTTGCGTCTTGGCCCTCGTGAAAAGCGTTACGTTGCCACCGTGCTGCAAACAACATGAGAACCCCGCCGATTGCGAGTGCCCAGATGACGGGGATTGGCCCCATGAGCCATGCATCGATCAAGTCATTAAGAAGTACGCCAAAAACAGCTGCGGGCAAGAATGCAATGATGAGATTAATGGCAAGTTTTAACCCTATTGGGTTTTTACCAAGAAGCCCTTTAATCATGTCGAGTACTCTCTTACGGTACAGGCCAAGGACGGCAAGGATCGCGCCGCTTTGAATAACGATGAGATACGGGTCGATTGCTTTTTGGGTTAGCCCCATGAATGATTTTGCGAGAATAAGGTGACCCGTTGAACTTACGGGGATGTATTCGGTCAGGCCTTCAACGATGCCAAAAATAATTGCTTGTAGATAATCCATCACGCACTAATCGACATCTTGGCGCATGATGCTTCTGATTTGTTCGCCAACTTGTTCAATTTTATGGTTGTTTAACTCTTCTCTTCTATTGTCGATTTCGTTGTTAACAAGCCGGTTTGCAAATGAGCCATCTTGTACATTCTTTAGGAGCTCGCGAAGTTGCTCGCGAAGATGTTCGTCATCGAGTTTTGCCATTGCGTCGTAAGCCCCAATTTCAGCTGTGTTGCTGATGGCGTCCATCATGTTGGCAATACCGCCGTCGTGGATAATGTCTGCGACTTGCTTTACTTCATGGCAACATTCAATGTACGCCAATTCAGGTGGGTAGCCCGCGCTGACCAGTGTTTCGAAAGAAGCCTTGATAAGGGCGGTGAGTCCGCCGACAATGATTGCTTGCTCGCCAAAAAGGTCTGTTTCAGTTTCGTTTTTGAACGTGGATTCAAGGACTCCAATGCGAGCAGATCCGATGCCATGTGCCCAGCCTAACGCAAGTTCCCGCGCAGTATTGGCTCTATTTTCACGTTCGACTGCCAGCAGAGCAAGCACACCATTTCCTCTGAGGAATTTATCTCGAACGGTGATGCCCGGCCCCTTAGGCGCAACCATGACAACGCCGATTCCCGGTGGTGGTTTTATATGCCCGTAGTGAATGGCAAAGCCGTGAATGAAGCCCAGCGTAGCTCCTGGCTTAAGGTTTTTTTCGATACTTGCTGAGTAGACTTCTCCTTGGATTTCATCCGGAAGTGCAATAATAACGAGGTCTGCCTCTGATGCTTCTTCGATGCTGATTGCATTGAATCCATCTTCTGCGGCGCGTGTGACGTTTCTTGCGCCAATAACGACTTCAATTCCGCTGTCGCGGAGGTTTTGAGCGTGTGCCTTGCCTTGATTTCCATATCCGAGTACCGAAACGAATTTATTTTGTATTCCAGCAAGCGGGATTTCTTCTAGTTTTAACAACGGTAGGGTATTGGCAGTCATTGCTGTTCAAGTCTACCATGTAAGCATGGCAAAGATTGCATTTATTGGATTTCGAGGTTCTGGGAAATCAACTCTTGGACGATGGCTTGCAAGTGAGCTTGGCGTTCCATTTGTCGATACGGATGATGAGGTTCTCGCGAGCATGGATTATTCGAGTGTTACAGAGGCATGGAAGGCAGAGGGTGAGCAGGCATGGCGTGATGCGGAGTCTCATGTGATTCCTGCATTGTTAAAACGGGATGCCATTTTTGCCCTTGGCGGGGGTGCGCCGATGATTCCACTAGTGGCGAAGGCACTTTCCACATGCGATATTGTGTTTAATTTGACCGCTGATGAAGATGAAACGGCGCATCGTATTGCTTTGGGCGATGATCGTCCTGCGCTTACTTCGGATGATGCAGAGGTTCGCTTGTCGCGACTCCCAGCGTACGCCATGCTTGGTACCTGCGGTGTCGATACATCAGGAAACATTGATGACTGCAAACTGAGGATCCTCGATTTTATCGAAAATGGGCGTCCGACAGCACAAGGTGGTTATGCGCCACATCAGGGTTAATTTTTGTTAAACAAGTGAATAAAAAAGGGCCGCTCAAAAAGCGACCCTTTCTGGGTAAATCGTTTTGATTTAGGGGATTAGCTGAGTTTGCGGCCAATTCGACGCTGGCGTGAGATGATTTTGCGACCGTTCTTGGTTTTCATCCGAGCGCGGAATCCGATAGAGCGGGCTCGTTTAATGTTACTAGTTCGTCGTGGATAATGGACTGCCATGGTTAATACTCCTAAAAAGGGCTTTTTAGCCGAGCAACACATACTAACCGAAATTACGCTTGTTGGCAAGCAAGGTACAATAGGAGTATTGACACATGGATAACGACTGGATACAAGCCGTTCAAAGCATTCTTGGCTACGAATTTACAGACAAAACCCTCTTAGAGCAAGCTTTATCGCATTCATCTGCCGTGGATCAGCGTGAAAACTCAAATGAGCGCCTCGAATTTCTCGGTGACGCAGTTTTGGGCTTTGTCATTTGCAACGAAACCTTTGAGCGCTACCCTGAGTATGAAGAAGGCGAAATGACCAAAATTAAATCTGCAGTGGTCAGCAGACGCGTCTGCGCCGAAGTTGCAGACGAGCTTGACCTTGGACGCCTCTTGCGTGTTGGGAAGGGTATGAATGCCTTAACGCTTCCATCATCGGTTACAGGGGCAGCGTACGAGGCAGTCATCGGGGCAATTTATTTAGATGGTGGTTTTGAGCCAGCGAACGATTTTGTCCTTCGATCGATGACGAATCGAATCTCAAATGCAGCAGCATCTACACACCAAGAAAATTACAAATCGGTACTGCAACAGGTTGGTCAAAAGCTCGAAGGGGTAACACCGTCGTATGTCGTCCTTGATGAAAAGGGGCCCGACCATGCGAAATGTTTTGAAATATGTGTAGAGTTAAACGGTAAGCGTTTTACACCGCAATGGGGCGCATCAAAAAAACAAGCAGAACAGCTCGCTGCACTCGAAGCGTTAAAAGAACTTGATATTGCCTACGAGCACGTAAATGGTGCAATTGAAATTAAAGAATTTCAAGGCGAGTAACCACGAAGCGGTCGAATCCTTCGGACTCCATTTCCGTCAGCATCGAGAATTTCAATAATACCGCGATGTTCTTCATCGGATTTCATTATTACAACTGGTACACCGCGCTGATTTGTAATTGTCATCGCGCCACCACCTGAATCACCAGTTGGAGATGCGATGAAAACGGGTACGCTTCGAGCATTCATTAAATTCAATCTACCGCCCTCATCGGTCGCAGCGAGAATTGCCATTTTCTTGCCAGCATTTGAATTCACAACTAAAGCACCACCCACTTCAGGGAGCATTAACATTTCTGAAACAACATTGCCTGATGCATCAGCAATCTGAAAACGTCCATGTCCTTGTGGGTCGCTTGCAACGACTGCAATCGGGTCGCCTTGTTTATTCTGGATATGCAATGAAGCGCTTGGTCCGCTTAACGTTAAAGCGCCACTTGCAAATTGTGAAAGTTCTTCACCTGCGGCATTCCAAAGGGAAAAAGTTCCTCCGTTTTCTGCTGACCAAAGTCCTGCTACGTTTGTACCTTTTTCATCCCAAATGGCGACATCGCCGCCACTTGGCGTGCTTGAAACTCGAAGTAAATTGATGCCTGATTGGTTGTATAAATCTAAACGACCACCATCGTCAGTTTTTGCGATGGAAACTACTGGTGTGCCCTTGTCTCCAACAACATCAATTCGGTTCACAATGAGGTGGTCGATAACGGTGGGGCCTATGACATCTGCTGCGAGCAATCCCACGCCAAGTAGCAGTGTGCATGAAGCAACGCGCCAGCGCCGAGTGCTTTTGCGAAGCGAGAGGAGTTCTTTTTCGAGTCGTTCAAGTCGTTGGTTCATCTTCATGTTTCCTTTTAGGTCCTGGGCGCCATGCACGAAATGCGCCATGCATTTCTGTGTACAGGATATCAGTATGATGGGGAGTATGTCTGAGGTGACTATATTCACAAATAAAAAACAGGCCTTTTTTACTTGTCTGTGCTGGACTATCTCTTGCAGTTTGTCTGGAGTCCATGCGTGTGCTGAAACACCACCTTGTATGACAATCTACCTTGTTCGTCGGAAGTATTTTTGATTACCCGCACTCGCCCCATGCAGAAATCAGAATGAGCAGGTCATTCACATTAACTTCTCCATCATCATTGACATCGCCAGAGCAATTGTCTGTACAGGTACCCCATCCAGCGATAAGGATCAACAAGTCCTGGATATCTACATTTCCATCAACATCGATGTCAGAAATACAGTCCATAGGACAAATCTCTGTAATGGTGTTCCCGCCATTATCAGTCCAATCACCATAGATTTGACTAGGTGTGTTTCCGCAAACGACTGTGTCAATCAGCGTAGCGTTGCTTGAATAGTGATACATCCCGCCGCCATCGCCAGCAGAGTTGTTCGTAAATATGCAGTTCGACAGCATTGGGCTGCTTTTGTAATAGTTGGACATTCCACCGCCAAAGTTCGCTGTGTTGTTTTCAAAGGTACAGGTTGTCAGCGTGGGGCTGCTATTGTCGTTGTCCATCCCACCGCCGTAGTCGGCAGTGTTGCTCGTGAATATGCAATGTGTAATTGTGGGGCTACTGTTGAAGTTTCGCATTCCTCCACCAAAGCCCATTAGAGCAATTCCTCGTGTAATTGTAAATCCTTCAATGACTGTATTTGAATCTTCACCATTTATACACTGCACAACACCGCGCTCAAATTCCCCATCAAGAATGGTCTCCTCGGATGAACCAGTTGCTCGAATGGTGATCGCTTTTCCAAGCGTGTCGATGACTCGTTCTCCATTGCTCGTATATGTTCCTGGAGCTACAAGGATCGTATCTCCGTTTTCTGCAACATCAATTGCTCCTTGAATCGTTAGGTGCTCTGAGGGCACATGCAGTGCAAAGCAAACTTCACATGTTGAAGTTGTACAGACGCTACCTCCATCAGTCCATGGTCCAACGAATTGATCTGGTGTATTTCCACAAACGTCTGATTGTATGAGTATGGGATTATATATCTCGTTTCCGTTACAAAAAATGCCACCCCCTGAGGAATGAGCGTTGTTTCCAGAGATGATGCAATTACTCAGGGTGGCGGTGCTGAAATGGTAGTAGATTGCACCGCCTTCGTTACCAGCATTATTGTCTTCTATCGTACAGCCACTAAGCATTGAATCCATGTAATAGCCGTACATTGCGCCACCATCGTGGTTCGCTGTATTACCCGAAATTATGGAATTTGTAATCGTAGTGCTTTCGACGTAAGTGCAGTATATCCCTCCACCGTCGAAACCAGAAGTATTTCCTGTAATGGTGCAATTTGAAATAATGACATCACAGAAGTTTTCGAAATACATTCCGCCGCCTCCATTAGAAAACTCAGAGTTAGTTGTGTTATTCGAGATTGTGCAGTTTGTGATAGTTGGGCTATTGCTACTGGCGAAGTATAACCCGCCGCCGCGACTATTAGAAGTGTTTCCTGTAATAATGCAATCTGTAATAGTAGGGCTTGTACTTGAAGAGGTAGAAGCGAATCCACCACCATAACTGTTTTCAGTAAATCCACGTGTGATTGTAAAGCCATCAATTACTGTGACCACATTTTCCGCGCCACTATGCAACACAACTCTTCTTGAATTCTCGCCATCTAATATGGTTTCTTCTGGGGAGCCACTAGCTTGAATAGTGATTGCTTTGCCGAGCGTATGAAAGACGTACGCTGTGCCCAATGAACCTGTATATGTACCGGGGGCAACAAGCACAGTATCTCCATCAGCCGCTGCATCAATTGCGCTTTGTATCGTTGCATATTCTGATGGCACTTCTAAAATGCTATCGCAAGCAATACATATTTCAGATACACATGTATTCCCACCATTTGTCCAACTTCCTTGGATTTGATCTCCCTGTTCATTTCCGCAAACTTGGCTATGCATAAGCATAGGGTTGCTTCCGGAAGAATAGATTCCGCCTCCATTGTCGGCGTTGTTATCTAAAATAGCGCATTCAGTTATAGTTGGATTGCTATTCGTTTGGCAGTACATTCCACCACCAAATGACGGAGTGCCACCACTAGCATTATTTTCTGTAAGTATGCAATTTGCCAAAGTTGCATTGCTGCTCTCTCGGAAATAAATTCCTCCACCATAGGCGCTGTTGTTATGTGAAGTAGCAGTATTTTCAGAAATCGTAGAATTAGAAATCGTGATGTTGTCAGAATAAAGGGCGTAAATTCCACCGCCGTATACAGAGGTATCATCCGAAACAGAATTCATTGAGATTATGCAATCTGTAATTGTAGCGGCAGCATCATTCCCTAAACAGTAGATTCCACCACCACCGATGCTTGCATTGTTATCACTTATTGTGCAATCAGTAATCGTTAGAATTCCATCGCATCGAATTCCTCCACCGCTTTGAATAGCAGTGTTATTTGTAATCAAACAATTAGAGATAGTAGGATTCGCATTGCTTGGACAAGCAATACCAGCGCCGCTGTAATCGTAGCCTCTCTTAATGGTAAAACCTTCAATGAGTGTGTCTGGTCCTTCTCCACCAGCAAATACAACAACTCCCCGTTCGTTCTGGCCATCCAGGATTGTCTCTTCTGGTGTGCCGGTCGCGCGAATGGTGAGCGTTTTACCAGCAAAGAAGATTACAAAAGAACTACCGCTGTTCGTATATGTCCCAGGTGCAACAAGAATCTCATCACCATTACTTGCAGCATCTATCGCTGTCTGAATGTTATCAAAGTCTGCCTTGCCGTCATCGTTGACAGTCCATGTGGTAGCAAGTGCTGTACTTGTTAAGAACATCGAGATGAGTAGGGCGCGTAACATTACGGACAAACACCCCAAGCGCCAATAAGTAGTAACAAGTCATCGACATCAACTTCGCCGTTAGAATCAAAATCAGACTCACACTCGCATTCACCCCAATCGCCAATCATGATAAGAAGATCTTGAACATCAACCTCTCCACTACCATCAAGATCACCGATGCAATTACTAGCAATAGCCGGGCCTTTTACAGCAATTTCAATATTGCCAATGCCACCATTATTTGGACGGTAACCAATCAGCTCAGCATTGTTTGCAATTCCTCGGGCGCTTGCTGGTTCTATATTGCAATCAAAACTAAAGTTATAAAGTGTTGCCCATTCAAGAGGATTAGATTCTTCATTAAAAATCCCAGAGAATTCATCCTCTAATGTTCCGGTAAACGGTAGTGTTGACCAGATAATTTTATTATTAGCAATTTCATAATTCCAAGGATTATCACTGTATCTTTCTGCATCCTTTTTTTCTGGTGCATAGAATTGGACATTTCCAACCGTAGCGCCTGATGGCAAATTTATGCTAAAACTTCCTGCACATTCATGACTAGAGTGATTCCATATTGCATATTCATAGTGCCAGGAGCCATCCTTATTTTGCCATGCATTTGAACCAATAATAAAGTGTCCGTCTTGTTCGCTCAGACTGAATTGATTTAACTGATAACCTAAATTTTCAAGTTCCATGATTGCAGGCTTTCCCGTTTGCGGGTCTTCGACCGAGTTATTATCTAACCATTCACCGTAAGTAGCATTATTAGAATTGTTTTTTCTTGCAGCATCACCAGGCGAAAAAGCATACGTCTCAATAAGAACTTTCGTTCCATCATCTTCGTCAGCATGACTTGACCTTTGATTAAGCACTTCGTTGCTAATTGCCATGCTGTTTTCATAATTATTTTGGTCTGGGGTATAGCCTTGATACTCATAGCAGCCACAACTCGCATCAGCTCTCCATCTTGGGGTTTTTGAATTGAATTGTAAATAGGCACTCAGGTAAGTAGAACACCCCGCCCCCAATGCGCTTCCATTCGTACTCCAACACGATAAAAAAGGGAGGTCCTGCTCATCTCTTAATGAGCACGAAGCGCCTGAACTGCTCAGTGCAAAAAATCCTTGCAGCATTAAAGATGTTGCTACTTGTTTTAATTGATTGTCTT
>NZFX01000087.1:10154-17047 GCA_002689385.1 Phycisphaerae bacterium | reverse complement strand
AGGTTCCAGTTTCTCCGAACCTTTCAGTTATTCGAATACCAAATCTATCTCAGTCGGCACCGCAGAATTATGAACGGGGACTTCTTGGACTCTGTCCGTTGACTAAAATTGGCTCAGTGCTTTCGAGTAGTTCGAACACTGGTGTACTGCTTGCGGGAGATGTGATTTTGAAAGCAGATTCTTTAGAAGCGCCTCGTATGGGGCAACTCAGAAATTTTTTAGCAACGTTCTCAGATGGAGAAATAAATTTTTTAGTGTTAAGAAACGGCGAGAGCATGAAAGTGCAAGGTTCAATTAAAAATGGTTTGCTGGGTGTTCTTCTCGAACAAGCATTAGACATTCCTCGTATTGCTCAACCCATTCTTCAGGAAATTGTCGGTGATGAAACTATAGCAACTCCAATATCTAGTTCACAATTACTTGCAGGAGCAACTATACAGAGCGTATCTGGCAATGCCGTACGCAACTGGCAAGAGTTTCGCTCTGCCCTTGTTGCTGCAGGTAGTAGTATTTCTATGACACTGCAGAGCCCAACAATGACAGCGAGCAGTCATGAAGTCAATGTGACACTTTCAAAAACGGAAGAAACGAAGCTCGCGAACCTTCGCTGGACGTCTCCGTTGCCCATGCAGATGTTTGAGCCAATTTATGTGTTACGAAGCAGTGGAGGAAATCCATTGACCGCGTTGCAAATGGGTTTCGATGAAACTATTTCAATGGTAGAGATGACGTACATTACACTTGACAGATTGTTTCGGCGAAGTGTTGGAGTTGACCAACTACGAGGACCAATTGGCATTGTGCATGTTGGATCGAAAATTGCAGATCGTGGATATAGTTATTTGTTTTTCTTCCTTGCGATTATCAGTATAAATTTGGCTGTTCTGAACTTCTTGCCATTGCCAATTGTTGATGGTGGCTTATTTTTGTATCTCATATATGAAAAGCTTTTCAGTAAGCCACCATCAATTGCATTTCAGAATGGTGCGGCTGTTTTAGGTCTTGGATTGATTGCAACGCTGTTTATTGTTACGTTTTACAATGATATTGCTCGCTTAGTCGGCTGAACACTGACCAATCACCCTCATTTTTCTTGTGCTTCTTCTGATTTCGGCAACTCAGAGCAATAACTACCGGTTTGAAATAAGATTAATTCCTCAGAGACGTTTTTTTGATAAAAACGTCTCTGAGGAATTAATTTTGTATTCTGGAGTTTTTGGGGGTTCGGGCAGGAAGGTCGGGTTATGCAGGCAAAAGAAGGGGCATAAGTGCGTATTAAGGTAATGAGGCGGGGTTTACGTGTCGAAGGTTGTCATGCACGGGCAACAAATAGGCAAGGAGCCACATGGACCAATTTTACACCAATGGAATGACAACACGGAAAATCATACTTGTTGAAAGTAATGCATCGCTCGCGAAACGACTTGTAACTGCACTCGTTCCTACACCGAATACAGATTCGACGTACAACGTACAGAATCAAAGCGGAGCAATTGAGTGCGTTGTATACGATTCGCAGAATGAATTCTTTGAAAGTAATCCCGCTGATTGGGATGTAGTCATTAGTGCTTCGGACCTTGGTGATTGTTCTGGTTTTGACATACTTTCCTTTGTCCAAGGGCTCAGGCCAGATGTTCCAGTTATTTTGACAGGTATGCCAGATGAAACCGATACTGCAGTCGAGGCAATTCGAGCGGGTGCCGCAGACTATTTAGTGATCACTGGGCATGAAACGAATACTTTGCCAGTAACGGTACAGAAATGTTTAGCCTTGCAAGTCATTCGCACAGAAAATGATGCTCTTCATGCCGAACTTAGCCAATCGCTTTCTGAATTAGCTGTTGCCAATCGTGAATTACAGCAGATGATTCAGCGTCTTGAAGTTGCGGCTAGGACAGATGATCTTACTAAATTAAGTAATCGGCGTTGGTTGAATTTGATGCTTGAAAGTAAGTGGGAAGAGGCATCAAGGAACAATATTCCACTTGCATTTTTGATGATAGATCTTGATGGATTTAAACCGTTCAATGATCGATATGGGCACCAAAAAGGTGATGAAATACTGCGACTTGCAGCGCGTGTTCTAGAGGCAAATTGCCGCACGATAGATGTGTCTGCACGATATGGTGGCGATGAATTTTGCGTATTAATGCCTCATGCAGAGCCTGATGCGGCGATTCGTGTTGCGCATAGAATTGCAAGTGCTTTTGACGAGGCAATTGCAGCGGTTGTTGAGGGCGGGATTCCCGTTTCTATGTCAATCGGTGTTTCGCACTTACAAATCAACGAACCATTAAACGCTGATGAACTTGTGCTATTCGCAGATGAAGCAATGTATTCTGCAAAGAATATTTCTACCAAACGGGTATCGATGTCGGGAGAAAAAAGAAAACACGCTGCGTAACATTACATTTTGCGTTTCATGGCTCGTTCCATGTCACGCTTAGCGACTTTCTTGGCAAGGTCCTGGCGTTTGTCTGATTGTTTTTTACCCGAGGCATATCCAACCAGCATCTTCGCACGATTATTTGAAAAATATATTTTTAGCGGAACGAGTGTGTTGCCTTGAGAATTTGTGAAGGTTGCCAGTTTTGAAATTTCCCTTTTGTGGGCAAGTAATATGCGTGTTCTGGTTGGGTCGTGTTGCTGTGTTGGCCCAGCGTCTGAATACTCTGCAATGTGTACTCCGTGCAATGAAAGTCCTAGGGGTCGAGCTGTGGCCCTAATCCAACCTTCGGCTAAACTTACTTGACCATTTCGGATAGATTTAACCTCTGTGCCCTTTAGCACAATTCCTACCTCAAGCGTGTCTTGAATGTGGTATTCGTATCGAACCTTGCGGTTTTCAATAACAGGAGTCTTAGTTGGTTTCGTCATTCCCATGCGTAGAATGTGCATTCTAGACTATTAGAACCATCTATAATCATTTGTTTCACTTGTTTTCATTTGTATTTCTTCTAAAAAAGAGTACAGTATGTACATAGGAGATTGAATTATGGATTTAGTATCAGTAGTACTTTTAAGTGGGTGTGCACTAATTGGTCCAACAGATCATGGAGATTGGTCATACACAGTTACCTCAAGCGGTACGAATGTATCTTGGACAGCGCCAACTCCACTACGAACAGACGGTGGACATTATGAAATGCGCTATACAATTACGGGCGCGACCGTTATGGTGAGTTATATCGGAATTGATTTTGGTCCTATAGATGTGATGGATATGATTCCAGCTGATGTTATCAGTACATTTAGAACACAGCCCGGACCGTGCCCGCTTATATACGATTCAATTGAAGTTGTAACTCCTGCGGATCAAGATCCTCCCTCATTGTCGTACGATTGGGTTGTGGACATTAACAGTAGTGGTATTGCAACTTTTAGTATGGAAAACCTGTACCTTGGTCAGGCAGATTACAATTTAGGATGGCCATGGGGCTCTGTTGCAGTACAACTTGAATCTGGCTCAGTCTCTGCTAACCTTAAAATTGATATTATTGATAACCCATGCTATGAGGATGTTGATGGAAATGGCTCCGTCGATGTTGTTGATTTGCTTGCTTTGATTGGCAATTGGGGTGACTGCATTTCTTGTGAAGGCGATTTTCCACCAGGTGATGTTAATTACAACTGGATAGTTGATGTGACGGACTTGCTTCAAGTTGTTGGAGCATGGGGGCCGTGTCCTGATTAAGGTTATTCTGTAGCACTTGCATAGAAAAAACCACGGCAGTGCCGTGGTTTTTTAATGCGCTGAAGAGGACTCGAACCTCCACGGGATGTTACTCCCACCAGCACCTCAAGCTGGCGCGTCTGCCAATTCCGCCACCAGCGCGATGGGGAATACGATTCTACCACGGCAAGCATTTGCTTGCTAGCGTAGAATCCGTAAAGATGCCCAAGAACACATTAAACATACATGAAATATTTTACTCAATTCAGGGTGAATCGAGCAAATCTGGCCTGCCCTGCGTATTTATACGCCTGCGGGGTTGTCCTTTGCGTTGTCACTATTGCGATACTTCATACGCCTTCAAAGAGGGCGCCTGTATGCAATTTGCAGAGATTATCGAGAGAATACAGTCCTTTGGTTGCAACCTTGTTGAGATTACTGGTGGTGAACCACTCATGCAGTCTCAAGTGCATGCCTTGATGGAGCAATTGTGTGACCTGGATTTTGAAGTATTGCTTGAGACATGTGGGCAGTTGCCTATTGCACAGTGCGATGCAAGGGTTAAAAGAATTATTGATATTAAAACACCGAACAGCGGCGCTAGTTATTCATTTCTTCAGGAAAACTATGGACAATTAAAAAATACTGATGAAGTGAAGTTTGTGATAACAAACAAAGAGGATTTCGACTGGTCGTTACAGACGGTTCGTGAAAATGTTTTGTTCGAAAAGGTAGCTGAGGTGCATTTTTCTCCAGTTATGTTTCAAGAAGGTAATTCATGCATACAAGGGTGTGCTGCTTTAGCTCCAGAGATACTTGCAGGTTGGATTCTTGACTCAGGAGAAAACGTGCGCTTACATTTACAACTTCATCGTTATGTGTGGGCTCCTGATGCTCGTGGAGTGTAATATACCCTGCATGCGATTAGAAAAAACATTTAGATTTGAGGCCGCTCACTGGTTACCAAATGTGCCTGAGGGGCACAAATGTGGGCGAATGCATGGTCACTCTTTTCGAGTAACGGTGGTAGTTGAAGGCGAAGTTGACCCGAGTACCGGATGGGTTATGGATTACAGCATTATCAAAGAGGCATTTAGCCCTTTAGAAAAGCAATTAGACCATTACTGCTTAAATGAAATCACTGGTCTTGAAAATCCGACAAGCGAAGTATTGTCAGTTTGGATATGGAATAAACTCAAGCCGACACTAGACCAATTGTTTGAAGTAGTTGTTGAAGAAACCTGCACTTGCAGATGTGTCTATCGTGGATAAATTACGAGTCGTCTCGTTTGACTACTGCAAGATTTGTTCGCTCGCCTCTGCCTTGCAAAGGGTAGTCTTTGCGAAGCGGAAAAGCAGGAAAATCTTTCCACAGAAGAATGCGACGTAAATCAGGGTGATTGCGAAACCGAATGCCAAACATGTCAAAAACTTCACGCTCGCGCCATTCAGCACCTTCCCATATATCAGTGGAAGAATCAACATAAAGTGCTGGGTCGTCTGCAATGCCAGATGTATCGAGCGATGGATTCAAAAAAGTTTTGACTCGTATTCGACAAGAAGTTTCGGTGTTCGCAAGTATCCAAACAACAGCAAAACGGCCAATCATTTTGGCTGGATAGTCAAGATAATCAACAGCAGTAACATCGCAAAGAAGGTTATAGTTGCATTGGGGGTCGTCACGAAGAAATCGTAGAAGACGATGCGCGTCACTCGGATCTGCAACAAGTGTAGTATCACCTCGAAATTCGGTGCTTCGCAGTTTCATATCGTCAAGTTCTTCTTTGACGCGGCCGATAGTTGGATGATCAAGTCGTGTTTTCATTGTCGGTATTGTATCGAATAACCGCTGGTCACTGGGGGCTTGAGCCCTGCAACCCACGAATTGTAATCGTATCTATTGCAGGGTCCATATTCCATACTATTGATTCCGCTCGGACTGGGTAAGGGCTTCCTTGTGTCAAAATGGCGACGCTTTTCTGTGGGTCAGAAGATAAATTTGCAATTCCAGTGCGTAAGTTATAGTCAAAGGTGTCGCAGTCAACCGTCCTTGATTCAGTTGCGACATAGACGGTACCTGTTGCAATAAGTTGCTGTAAATCCATGCCTCGCATGGTAAGTTCTGAGGTTCCATCTTCATTCGTTTTTACTTGATCTGGGTCAACAGCAATCGCCTCAATATTTTCTGAAGTGAGCATGCCAATCGATCCATCGAGACTTTTATGCAACATCTGCACATTGCCGTTCATCTCGATTCGGTATAAATTTGTTGAAAGTTTTGTTGTTTTGAGTTTTTTGTCCCAAGTGAAACGGGTAGTACCCCTGCCAGCAAGTGAAGACTGGTGCAACTCTTTATTTGGAATGCGAGGGTCACGAAGGACAAGTTCCCCAATACCTACAGCTAGCGTCTCCAAAGTGACTGCGTCAAATTCAATATGGTTGCCGCCTATATAATAGACAACAGGGGGGGATTCAAGTGATTGCGCTTCCCATGCACGGTGCTCTATTTTTGCATCATTTTTTGCGATAACTTTTTTAAGTTGACGCTCAGTGTCTTCTTCCTTAGCGTCAAGTAACTCAAACTCGAGACGCAAATCTTCACCTGACATCTGACTTCGATCAAGCGGTGTTCTTTTTGACCGAACATCAACGCTTCCAGCTAAATCAACTGCCCCGGCTTGGTTATTGAATGTGCGATCAATGTGCATGGATTTCTTCCAGTTAGCACGCATAGAAATATTGATGTTTGCTTCGGTTGTTTCTTCCTTTGGATCAACGTCGGGCCGTTTAATTCTGTGATTTGGGGATACGTCAATAGGCGAATCAAGGAAAAGTGCTTGGCCTGCGCCGTTCCAGCGTCCTTTGCCTGAACTACGGTTTAACATTAGTGTCGCAAAGTCACCGCGGTTCATAAGCATTCGTTTATACGCAATAACAACATTGCCTTCAAGGACAGCTATATCTTGAGAGATGTTTCCTTTAAGCGTGTCGCAGTAGGCGCGCCCGCCGTCATCAAGCATAACTTGCACATCTCCATTTGCTAGCATTTTATCTGCTTTAGTGCCTTTAAACATCGAACCATCGTTCGTTGTTTCACCGTCAGAAGATATAAAGGTGACACGCACTGAATCCGACCACATTGTTTGTGTGTCACTGCTTGCTTTAACTTGCCCCGTAGCAACGGCAACTGTTGGCGACGAACCNCCTTCTGCNTCTGGNG
>NZFX01000087.1:0-10149 GCA_002689385.1 Phycisphaerae bacterium | reverse complement strand
TGNNNNGTGAGTGTTTCGCAGTCGACTGTCGAACCTTCATCTGCAAGTGTTACTTCGCCNTTGCAGATAACTTTTTCAAGGGCATCATNGTTGCTATCGAAAAAGAAGTCTACTCCTTNATTCCAAACAAGAGATGTCGCTTGTGTGCTTGTTTGCACNGGTNTTACTTGTCCCTTTCCGATAGCACCNCCTTNTCCCTCATTGCGTGCAACCCATAGATGGCTGGATTGNGTTTCCATATCGTTCATCACAAGCANACTAGGTGCTCCGAATAAATCAACANGGTCGTNTTTTATCTCATAACGAAGTAAATCCCCAGTCGCAGTTAGTTTTTCTATGTTGTCAATCAAAGTTACTGGCGAATCAGCTGATGCAAAAAGTTCGATGCGCGTGTCCTCAGGAGAGGAAGGCATGAGGGTATCATCGAGTAACGGAAGCATCATCAAGCCATCGTTGCACGTTAAGCGAACAGGGAGTTGTTGCAGCGTTTGAGCGGTAGCTTGGGGGGCTGAAAGTGCTATGGCAACTATAGATGTTTGAATGCTCGAAGTAATCATAGTGCTGTTCCTTGGTGTTATTTTACTATTTGCTGTCGTTGACGCATCACTTTCATCAGAAAATGCAACGGTTAACTTGTCCCCATAGGCAACACGGCCAGTATGCTGTTCGCCCTGCAAGATAGTGACGTTATCCAGGAAGGAAAGAAGATAGTATTCATTTGTTAAACCAACGGCTGCCGCTCTTATACGATGGTTTGAGGCAGGGGTTTGCTTCTTTTCCTTGCGAGTATTTTTTGGGTGAACGTATGCAGTTGGCTTGGGCTGTTGAGGCGATCTTGTTAAAGCATTAGGATAAAAATCTAAGTAATCAAGTTCTTCGAGTCGCAAGTATTCAACTCTACCGATTTTGTCATTGAATCGAACAGTCAGCCGCCTGCCTGAAAGTTTTTGGGATTCGGAAACAATTCTTACTTCGCTATCGCATGTTATTTCTCCAAGAAAGTTGTCAAAACTTGCTTGGGGAGTTGTTAAAACCATGCTAGGTTCAGAAGTTAAGCGCTGCCCAGCAACGTCAAGTTCATACATTTCTACACGAACGTGCCCGGCAATTTCGCCGGACTCAAGAAGCCGATTGGGTGCATTGGCTATGCCTTTATCGCCTGTAATAACGATAAGTTTATTGTCAGAAAGAAAAATTTCGACTTCTGGTTTTTGCATTTCAATCCAACCAGTTGGCAGGTCTGGTGGATTTGGGTCTAAGGATTCACAGCGGTATTGTTGAGATAAATTACCAAACGCATCTGTTTGTTGCACCCAGCCACCTTGTGGCAACTCAAGCCCAATACTTTCGTTGCTCTTAAGCGTGGACGTGATTGGCTCTGGTGTAGTTGTTTCCAGTAATTCAATAATATCTTCACTTTTTGTGTGCATCTTTTGTTCTGGTTCATTTTCACCGATTGCAAACAGCAGCGCGATGACTAGCATAGAAAACAGTGAAGTGATGCCAACGACTAAAATGCCAACTCGTTTTGAAGCGTTTTTATGTGGAGAATATTGGTTCATTGTTGCGTTGGTTCAGTTTTGCTTGAATCAACTGCATTCGCCCAGGTTCCGGAAGCTTGCATGAGATGTTCAATAGCTTCTCGAACAGCACCGTGTCCGCCAAGTGCAGCAGTCGTGACGTTAGCGATTTCTTTTACTTCCATTGCAGCATTCCCGACAGCAATTGAATAACCAACATGTCTCATTACTGCTAAGTCACCCAAATCGTCCCCAACAAAGCAAGTTTGTTCGGGGCTAGCTCCAATTTTTTTAAGTGCTCTTGCAAGGTCAGCGATTTTGTCTTTACTACCTTGGTATACATATGGAATATTTAGTTCTTTTGCACGAATTGATACACAATCAGCATTGCGCCCACTAATTAGAACGACATGAAACCCAGCTTTTTGCCAGAGTGAAATTCCTTGGCCGTCATGCACATGGAATGTTTTAGATTCATTCTGAAACACATGTGGCAGGCCCCAAAAAGTGATTGTTCCATCAGTCAAAACACCATCAACATCGAGTGCTAACACAATAATATTTTCTGGTGAAGTAATCATATATCAAGTTGCAGCACGTCTACTGCTCCGCCGCATTGCAGGTTCATTGCAATAGCAGCGTTAACCGCGTCCGTTGCAATTTCTTTAATGTCATCCGTTCTGTTGTACAACGTGTACAGCACACCAATAGCGTATTCGCCACCAGAGCCAATTGCGTAATAGCGACTCAAAGATGTAACGCCAAGATCTGAGGCTACTGTAAAAATGCCTCCGGAATTTGCAATCAAAAATGTTGAATCTAAATCACCAAAAGGAGACATTGCTTGCGCTGCTTGGTCGTTTACGAAAGTGTACTGTTCATGCAGCGCTTTCCAAAACTCTAAAAAGAAAGAAAATATTTTTTTCGAGCTTGTGAGGTCGGGCGTTGGCCTTGTCGAAAGGTAGTTGTTTAGGATGTCATCGTAGACTGCCCAGCCAGCTCCGCCGATTAGAGAGTCACCAATTCGCCCGACTTTTGGTGTGCGTGCATTTTCCTGTGGCATTACTTCAGAGTCACCAAACGTTGTAAGAGTGTCGGCGGCCATGACGATCCGATTGTTTTTTTTGATTGCGACGATGATAGACATGATTATTCAGAAACAACTTTCATTGCGATTAGGTCTTGTACGTCAATAAGTCCAATTGGAATGTTGGCATCATCAACAACTGGAATTTCATCAACACGGTATTCAGTTACAAGCTGTTTAGCATCGCGAACGAGCGAGCTTGCAAGTAACCTTCTTGGATTCTTCGTGGAGACTTCGCTAATTACACGTTCCATCGGGGCGGAGTCATCAACAACTAGACGGCGTAAGTCGCCATCAGTGAATATGCCAGTTAACTTACCCTCGTTGTCTACAAGTAGAATAGCGCCTGCGCGGCGAACGCCGTTTGGAGGGCGTGCTTGTTCTAGTGCGTCTCCGACAGAAGTGTTGTCTTGAATCACGGGGAGATTTTCGCCAACTTTTAAACGGATAATCTCTGTAATTGTTCTAAGTCCGATACCAAGCATTCCGCCAGGGTGATGTTTATGAAATTCGTCTGCAGTAAAGTTTCTTCTTCGCGAAACAGCGAGCCCCAAAGCATCACCAATTGCAAGGGTCGCTGTAGTGGAAGCGGTAGGTGCTAAATTTAAAGGGCAAGCTTCTGACAGTGATCCGATAGAAACATGCACAGTACACAACTGTGCAAGTTGTGAGTCGTCATCTTTAGAAATGCCAATGCAAGGAATACCATCAGTCCGCAAAATTGCAGCAAGATTTACTACTTCTTCCGTGGTGCCCGAATAACTCATAAGCACCACCACGTCATTTCTACGGATTGACCCCAGGTCACCGTGCACTGCTTCGGCAGGGTGGACTACGTGGGAAGGTTGCCCAATAGATGAAAACGTCGCTGAAAGTTTCGCTCCGATGAGTCCTGATTTTCCCATTCCACTAAAGACTACGTGTCCTTCGCAGCCCGCAAGAATGTCGATTGCTTTCGACCATTTCTCGCAATGAGGTTTGTCTGAATGGATTTTTTCTATGACGGCATCGATTGCGCTGGACTCTGCATGAAGGACATCGCAAATAAATGCATGTTCGGCAGATAAATGTGTGTTTGATTGTGTGCGTGGTGCGTTCATGAAACTATGATATGCATTGTACCTAACGGTTAAAGTTTACGCCTATGTCAATTCACCAAGAACAATTTAGAATCGCAATCGATGCTTTTGATGGCCCTTTGGACCTTCTTTTGTACCTTGTGCGTCGTGCTGAAGTGGATATCCATGATATCCCGATTGCACAAATTGCTGATGAATATCTTGAAGTGCTTAAAAGTGGTGCCGGTGTTGATGTAGAAATGGCCGGTGAGTTTCTTGTCATGGCAGCGACCTTGATTGAAATCAAATCCCGCTCACTTGTACCACCAGAGCAAGCGGCCGAAGATGATCAAGAACATGGAGATGACGCGCAAGAGGATCCTCGCGGGGATCTTATTAGACAATTGCTTTCATACCAACGGTTTAGAACTGCTTCAGAATTGCTAGAACAACGCCGAATTTCATTTGGCCTTCGATATGAGGTGGAAATTGGATCGCATAAACTACCCAAAATTAACGAGGAACCAGCACTTGAACTCGCTGATGTCCATATTTTAGATTTATCTGATGCGTACGAACACATTGCAAGCGCTATTGACTTTTCCCGCCTAGACGGGCATCACATTGCATTTGATGACGTGCCTATTGAAGTATGCCAAGAAGAATTGTTGGAACGATTGCAACTGAGCACATTGAGTCAGTTGCCACTTTCTTCGACGTTTGAAGGGCTGACAGCCCCAGAGCGCGTTGGAATGTTTTTAGCGACACTCGAGTTGGTTCGCATGCGAAGGGTCACTATTACGCAAAGCGAGGACACGAGTGGGGAAATTATCCTTAAATTGCTCGACGAAGCGCTAGCGCTTGACTTTGATGCTACTTCTTCTCGCGACGAACCGAGTGCTGAAGAGCATTAAACTCGTGTCCCGTTAAATCGCGCCATTGCCCAGGACGGAGTCCCTTCAGTGCTACTGGCCCTATATGTGTGCGACGAAGGCGCTTTACAGGGTGCCCGACAACAGCAAGCATACGACGAATTTGGCGATTTCGACCTTCAGCAAGGGTAATCTTAAGCATTGTGCGATCTCGTTCGTGCCGAACAATCTCCACGCCTTTTATAGTCGCACGTTGCCCTTTGCGTTTTGTGTCGTGCTTAGTGTGTGCATCTGCGAGATAGATGCCTTTTTGTAACTTATCAAGGGTTTCTTCATCAACTTTGCCACGAACGGACACTTCGTATGTCTTGCTGACGTGGTGTTTTGGGTGGGTTAGTTCGTTGGCTAACACGTTGTCGTTAGTGAGAAGAAGAAGTCCTTGGCTATCCATATCAAGCCTGCCTATAGGAAAGATTCGAGTTCCCGAGGGATGGACGACAATGTCTCCAATGCAAGGGCGACCTTCAGGATCTGCCATTGTGCAGACAATGCCTCGTGGTTTGTAGTACATCACATAGACGCTCTCAGCGTGCAGGTTAAGCTTACGATCAGCGATGGTGACCCGGTCAGTTGCGGGGTCGATCCAGGCGGGGAGGAAGTCGATGAGAACGCCATTGACCTTTACCTCGCCAGATTCGATCATTTCCTCGCATTTTCTGCGAGAAGCAATACCGCCTGTTGCCATCACTCGCTGAAGGCGCTGGCCACGGTTTGCATCTCTAAATGGCAAAGTCGGGTCATGTTCTGATGATTCGGTGTTGGTATTCCAGCCCATTTTGGCTAGTCTACCAAGTTCCATGCGTTTCCATACGATAATTAAACGACTACAAGAAGCAATTCAGAACCCAATTGAAGAATTAACACGATGGGAGCGATTTTTGTTGTACACGTGGAAGTTGATTAGGCAGGGGATAAAACAACTTTCCCAAGACCGAGCAAGCATGATGGCAGCATCTCTTACGTACCGAACGCTGTTTGGAATGTTGCCTATGATCGTCGTAGGCACTGCCGTGGCAAAATGGTTTCTTGGCAAAGAGGAATTTTCGCAATATTTGCATCAAAGTATTGCCGTTTCGGGCATGAATCAATTTCAACTTGCAACAGTTAATGATGGTGGAATCGTCACACTTGGAAGTTGGCTTTCAGACATTATTTCAAGCGGAATGAATGTGGATATTGCCACATTGACTTGGGTTGGGCTGGGGGTTCTTGCGTATTCTGCAATCACATTACTTGTTGATATTGAAACCTGTTTTTCAAATATCTGTGGAAGTACCAAGGGAAGGGCTTGGGCAAAACGATTACCTCTTTATTTGCTGTGCTTTTCCTTTGGTCCAGCGTTATTGGCAGGAGCGTTGTGGCTTGATTCAATGGCCGCTTCTCTGTTTGACTTTGTTTTTCCTTGGGAATGGCTAAGATGGTCTGTTGATACCTTGTGGGATTTTTTCCTTGGATGGTCACTTTTGGGATTAATATACTTGGTTGTTCCAACAATTCGTCTGCAACTACGAGCCGTTCTTATTGGTGCATTCGTGGCTTCCATTATGCTCCTTTTTGGTAAGGAATCGCTCGGGCTGTACTTTAAGCATGCAATTTCACTTCGCCAGATATACGGTTCGCTTGGACTCGTTCCGATTTTCATGTTTTGGCTTTATTTGATGTGGCTCATTATTTTGCTTGGTCTTCAAATCGCTTCAACAGTCCACTACGTCAAACATCCAGACTAATTCCTTTGAGACATTTATCTTGTTCTAATCGATAGTTTCAAGTGGAATTCATTTTCCAGTGAAGTTTTTTCGTTATTTTTTGTCCTTAAGTGCATTATTAGAGTTTTTTTAGCGAGACAGTGAAAGGAATGAAGAAAAGGGTGCATTTTCTTTGAGTACGCAAAAGTGGAGCACTATTATGACCGAAAGCACAAATATGAATGAATTTAAAACAAATAACAGCACAAACAATCGCCAATCTTTATTTGTCGATATTTCCTTTTCAAACGGAACCATGAAGGCCTGCATCGTCGGACCTCGTATTGGTGAAAGGGAAGCATCAATCGTGGCAAACGCTGTGAATGGAAAACTTAAAGAAATGGGTAACAAGGTAAATAACCTCGTTCTCGATTTTAGCGAGATTCAATTCATTTCAAGCCTAGGTCTCGGCATGTGCATTGATGTTCGTAACACAGCAGAGCACTGCAATGCGGATACCTCCATCGTTGGTCTAACCAACCATCTGAAGGAACTCTTTGAACTTATGCGGCTCGACAGATTGTTTGAAATAGTGTCTGCAAAAGCAAATTTTGGTTCTGCTGCCTAAATTTCCGTTAATGAAACTAAATCATTGTGCAACTCTGTCGCATCAACTCCCCCAGTTGTTGCGACAGTTTGTATTATGTACATCTTATGGGTCTAGAACAAGCAATTCCAGTCGACGGTTATATGACCACGCAAGTCAGCCGAGTCATCAATTGGGCGAGACGCTCAAGTGTCTGGCCAATGCCTTTTGCAACAGCATGTTGTGGCATCGAGTTAATGGCGACCGCATCAAGTCGGTACGATTTAGCTCGTTTTGGCGCAGAAGTATTTCGATTCAGCCCTCGTCAAGCTGATTTAATGATCGTTGCAGGTCGAGTGACTACAAAGATGATGCCAGTACTTCAGCGTATCTATTTGCAAATGACCGAACCGAAATGGGTTATTTCAATGGGTGCCTGTGCTTCTACTGGCGGCTTGTTCGATACGTATGCAGTTGTTCAGGGGGTCGATCAGTTTATGCCAGTCGATGTCTACGTTCCTGGTTGTCCTCCTCGCCCAGAAATGCTTATCGATGCAGTGATGGCGATACAAAAAATAATCGACGAAGACAACATTCCATACGATGGCGATGGCAAACGCAAACCGCTCGGTATCGATTTGACGATTCCAACACCGACTGTCGATGTCACAATCAGCGCTACATAGCGCTGCATTTCTATTACCAATCTGTTACAAAGTACATCGGAGGTATGTAATGTCAGCTACTTTGTCTATTGATGAAAAAGTTCTTGTCCTTAATCGTGGCTACGCTGCTATCCGTATTTGCCACGCAAGAGAGGCATTTACGCTTCTTTGCCGAGAAGCAGCAGAAATATTATCTATCGAAGAGGGACAGTATTTAACCTATGGTTTGCATGACTGGATGGATGTTGCTCAATTGCAAAAAGAATTAGAGCCAACTAAGCATCGATGGTTGCGCCTGCCGACAATTGACATAGCAGTTCCAAAAATTATCCGTCTTCTTTCCTATGATGCATTCTTGAAGCCAGAGGTTCGCCTCACAAGACGTAATTTGTTTTCACGTGATAAAAACAAATGCCAATATTGCGGTAAACGATTTGGGGCAGGTGATTTGACGCTTGACCATGTTGTGCCACGCGTGCAGGGTGGCGAGAATTCTTGGGTGAACCTTGTTTGTGCTTGCATGAAATGCAATACTAAAAAAGGCGGCAGGACACCAAGGCAAGCGAACATGCGATTGATACAAAGGCCAATAAAGCCAACGCACTGTGTGGCACGCAAGTTGCGAATCGGTTCGCGGCAATACTACTCTTGGAAAGCCTTTTTAGACAATGCGTATTGGTCTATCGAACTCGATGAAGGTTAATGCCTGAAGCAACGAGTACCAGTGTGGAGCAAAGTGACGCCGCGCGCGTTACAGAGGTCAATTGTTTCTTGATCTCTTCTGCTACCACCGGGTTGAACGATACACCTGATTCCAGCATTAATAAGTAACTCTGGGCCATCAGGGAAAGGGAAAAACGCATCAGAACCAGCAACAGGGGATTGAGCATGTTGTAATTGCTCACCAGCACGCGAAATTGCAAGGCGTGCGGCTGAAACTCGGTCAACTTGACCCATCCCGCCTCCAATAAGTGCATTGGTGTCAACTATAGAAATGGAATTTGATTTTAAATGACCACAGGAAATCCACGCAATGATTGCATCTCGTTGTTGTTCTTCACTTGGCTCGGGGCCCGCTACATGTTCCCAAGTAGAGGCGTCTGCAGTCATTGGCGTATTTTCTTGAACTAATAAACCACCTTCAATAGATTTTATCTGATGCCACGAAGAAGGTCGGGGTTGAGAGCCTACGGCTAGTAATCGAATATTTTTCCAGCGTTCGCTAAGAACATTAATCGCTTCTTTCGTAAAGGCAGGCGCAACAATAACTTCTAAAAACTTTTCACCATGCGAAATTGTTTGTGCGGTTTCAAGCGTTACTTCATCTGAGAGGGCAACTATGCCACCAAAGGCAGCCAGTGGATCGCATTTCCAAGCTGCATCAACAGCATCAATCAGCGAACTTGCGACTGCGGCACCGCAAGGGTTAGCATGTTTAATAATTACTGCGGAAGGAAGTTGCGTAGCGGTATACAAATCTTGGACTAACTCCAAAGCAGAAGCGGCATCCATGAGATTGTTATAGCTTAGTGGTTTTCCAGCAACAACATCTGCATGCACTACATTTGGGCCAAAGTGTTCAAGATTTCTATAGACAGCAGCTTTTTGATCAGGGTTTTCACCGTACCTGAGCGTCTGATCCAGAACACCATTCACTCGTAGTTTAGCAGGCATTTCACAAGTATCGCTCTTCATCCATTTGCTAATTGTCGTGTCATAATCAGCCGTTCGCGAAAAAGCATCTCGTGCAAGATCTTCTCGTAATGCGAAAGTAGTGGCGCCCTCGTTTGCGTCAAGGTCTGCAATAACAAGTGCGTACTGATGTTGGTTTGTAACAACAGTGACAAATTTATGGTTTTTTGCTGCAGATCGAATCATTGCAGGACCGCCAATATCAATTTGTTCGATTACTTCAGCTTTAGTAACACCTGTTTTTGCAATTGTTTCTTCGAATGGATAAAGATCAATGCAGATTAGATCAATAGGTTGAATATTATATTCTTCCATTGAAGAAACATGTGACGGATCGTCACGAACACCAAGCAGTCCACCATGAATAATAGGATGCAATGTTTTAACTCGGCCATCAAGCATTTCTGGAAACCCAGTTAGAGTGTCTACGCTTGTGACTGCAATGCCCGCATCTAAGATAACCTTTGCTGTCCCGCCAGTTGAAATTATTTCGATGTTACGGTTGGCAAGAGCTCGGGCAAAATCGACAATGCCAGTCTTATTACTAACCGAGATGAGCGCACGAATGACGGGAGCGTCGTATGCCATTTTTTGTTACCTTGGAGCGAGACGAATGAGTTCGTCGTTTTTGGTGAGAATAAAAATTGAACCATTATCAACGGAATCAGCAAGTACTTCTTTTGCGTCGGGTAGAGAAATTGTTGTTGTAACTGAGCCGTTATACGGGTCCAGAATCTGCAAAACTTTTGCTGTTGAATCCCAAGTTACAAGACGGTCATTCTTCGTTGTAGTCAGCACATTGCCGCGTACGGAAGCAGCAAGCCACTCTTGTTTTCCTGAAAAATCTTCTGGGAATGTCGAAAAACAAGCAAGACCTTCACCTGGGATTTGTTGGTAAAGAACAGCGCCGTACGTAAAAGGTGA
>NZFX01000086.1 GCA_002689385.1 Phycisphaerae bacterium | reverse complement strand
TTATTTTTCGGAATTTCCAAAATTTTTTATTTTTTTATTTTTCGGAATTTCCAAAATTTTTTATTTTTTACGCAATGGGTGGAATTACGCTGTCGATATAGGACCTTATCTGTTCCGGTGTTGTTTCGTTTGTAATACGGAGTGTATTACCAGAGGCAACTTTAATATTGTTGATTGCTACGTTGGTGTCGAACTTATAGTGTCCTGCACCTTGTGCGCGATGCGTGATACTTTTATTAGGATAAAGTGGAAAACGGGGGTTGGAACTTGTGTAGGTTGGTTCGTCAATATTTGGGAACAATGTTAAGTAAACTTCGGTTGGAGATATGTCTAGGAATGCTAAGTAATCTGCTCCCCAAGGAGTAGCACCTAGTTCGTGCTGGAAACTAGGACTGTGATTTCCTTGGCGTGCTGTCTTTACTTCTACTGGATATCCTCGAATGTTACCATCTCCAGGTTGTCCGGGGACTCCGTGAATATGGCCTTCTACACCCGCGGTTGTTAGGATGTGTTGGAGGAATTGCTCTCCTACAAGTCCTACGTTGTTGGCGAACAGTGCAGCGATGTTGGACCAAACTGAGTCAGTCCATATGCTTGCAGCCAACTGTTGGTTGTAAAGAGCTTGAACGATGTTGTTGAAGAAAGAGAGCATGGTTGATTTTGGTTTTATTTGATAATAATTGGTGCCTTTTTTTTAGAGTACTTTTCAAAAGCTATTTTTAGGACTTTGTGATTTTTACCAAGGTTTTTACCAAGGTTTTTACCAAGGTTTTTACCAAGCTCTGGCGGAAAAAGTAGTTTAGACATTTTGCGAATTTATTTGAGTTTCTAGTTGAGTCACTTTTTCTGTTAGTTGTTTTATTGCGCTTACAAGAACAGGTATAAGCTGTTTTGGATCTACGCCTTGTTTATCTCCGTTGTCGCTCCAAAGTCTGAATGATTTGTAGTCTGGGTGCGAGTTCATGGATTCTTTTACTTCTTGTGCTATGAGACCGGTTTGTTCTTTTCCTCCGTGGTGGTATTCGGGTTTCCAAGTGAAGTTAACAGGTCGCAGACTGTTGATAAAAGATAAGCCACCGTTGTAATCTGATATGTTATCTTTCAATCCAATATCGGAAGAATCGTCTTCGTAGATATCCCGAACTTTAACGCTTGCGTTTCCTATGTCGAAAGAATTGTTGGTAGCGGGCAGAAGATTTCCAGAAAACACAACAGAATTTGAAGAACCGTAATTGGAATTAATCCCCGAGTTATTAGTTCCAGCGATCTGAGGTACAGTGAGAGTTCCAGTGCTTGGATTCAATTTTATGCTAGTATTTACATTTTGATTGGGTGTGCCGCTTGAAGCACTAACAAATGTTGGATAATGATCTGAGTTTGTTGAGCTAGTTGTAACAGTTGGGTTTCCTCCTGCACCACCGCCACTGTTGCTAACCTGATCGCCGTAAAAAGCGAACCAATAGGCTGCGTTCCCGTCCGCAGACAAACTGCCTCCACTTGGTTTCTTCCAAAGTAATTTATTGCTTGCGACATCACCGACCAATTCTGTTCCCTGAAGACCGAATGTCGCCGAACCATTGTCTGCAGTCCAAGTAATACCTATGTAGTAGAAAGTTCCTCTCGTAAGCTGAGTTGGACTGTTGAATGTTGCTGTGAATACAGTATCTCCTTTATTGCTGCTGGTGTTATCTATTACAACGTTGGAAGCAGAGAAACTAGCGGTTGTATTTGGTTGAGGTCCAGATGCTGCTGCGTGAAGGCTCACTACTACGGTGAATGTGTGTGCGGATAAATTGTCACTCGTTCTGAATTTAAGATTTTTATATACACCCGTGTCCTGAAGCATAATACCGTGATAGTATGCTGTTGAAGCTGTATCGGCTGCGCTGTAGATCGTAGAATAAAGACTTTGTGTGCTTAATTTCCACGGTTCGGTCCATATACTAACATTTCCGGCAGCACTGTTGTTTGTTCCAGTAACAGTGAAATCACCAGCAATAACAACAGTAGTTCCTGAACTACCTATGCTCGTAACTCCGCCAAGGGTTGTGATGTTGGGTTGAGAACCGCTTGATACAGTTCCCGATGTTGTGGCGTTAGAAACAGTTCCCGTTACATTACCTGTGAGATTACCAACAAAACCCGTATTAGCTGTTACAGTTGTTCCTGTGATTGCTGCAGGTGTTGACGCTCCTATGGTGCCGTCTATGTTTCCTGTTACATTTCCTTCTAAGTTNGCTTTTAGTGTNGCTTTAGTTCCAGAAAATACNTTGCTAGTNTCTGTGGCNGCNGTTAGAATNGCGAATTTACCNTCGCTGTCNTCGTATCCCATGAATGCTTTTCGNGCTGCNCCGTCGTTGTAAAGCATTACAAGACCTCTGTCTAGATTGTCGTCGCTTCCNTTGCTNCCAAGTTGAAGTATAGGATCGGCAACAGATACAGTTGTGCTGTTTACGGTGGTGGTAGTTCCGGTTACGGTTAAATTAGGAATGCTTAGCGTTTCTGTGTTGGGATTGTATTTTAGGTTAGAACCTATCTTAAGTCCAAGATTGCCAGAAGTGGCGCTGACAAATGTGGGATAAAAATCGGCGTTGGTCGTGCTTGCGTTAATTGCTACGTTAGTGGTATTGGTACAGCTTCCCGAAGAACCTGATATACTACCAACAATAGTGCTGCTGAAAGTTTTTACACCCGCTACAGTTTCATTTCCAGTGTTCATAACTGCTCCAGCAGCTTCTACCGTAGTAGCGTTTGTTATATCGGCCCCCGCTGTTATACCATTTAGCTTATTTCGTTCTGCGGTTGTAATAATAGCACCAGAACCAGCCGAAGTTACATCAGCCAAAGAAGTCACATTGCTAGTTGTATACATACCATTTGTTACAGTAGCCGCATTACCATTTATGCTACCTGCTATTGTGCTACTGAAAGTTTTAGTTCCAGCTATGGTTTGATTTGTAGTTGTCATAACTCCTCCTGCAGCTTCTACAGTCGCGAAGGTAGTGGCGTCAGCTCCAGTGGCTATGGCGCCCAATTTAGTTCTTTCTGCCGCTGTTATTATTTGTCCTGAACCAGCGTGGCTTACATCAGAAAGCGCTGTTACGCTACTGGTTGTATATACACCGTTTGTTACAGTTCCGGCGTTTCCTGTAATGGCTCCAGAAATAGTGCTACTAAAAGTTTTCACACCCGCTACATTTTGCGCTCCAGAGGTCATAACTGCACCCGCTGCAGTAACGTTGGAGGCGTCAGTCACATCTGCAGCTGTTTCTATTCCATTCAATTTAGTCCTTTCTGCGGCAGTTATAATTTGACCCGAACCGGCGTGGGTGACGTCTGCCAAAGCTGTAACATTACTAGTTGTATATACTCCATTCGTTACTGTTGCGGCATTTCCAGTACAGTCTCCGTCGATATTTGATTTTAGAGTTCCCTTTGTACCAGATAAAACACCGGAACTGTTTGAGGCATCTGGTATCATGATAAATTTACCATCACTGTCGTCGTAGCCCATGAAGGCTATTTTTGCATTAGTCCCCACTCTATATCTCATTAAAATACCACGATCCAAGTTGTCGTCGACGGAATCCTCTCCAATAGTGTAAATAGGGTTTGTTATTGTTGTGCTGCTAGAATTTACGGTAGTTGTAGTGCCAGTAACTGTAAGATTGGGAACTGACATCGTCTGTGTGCTAGGATTGTATTTCAAGTTAGTATTTACATTGTGAGCTTGTGGACCACTGTTACCCGCCGAAAGCATCGGGAAAAATTCAGCGTCAGTAGTTACAGCTGTTATTGTTGTAGTTACTGCGTTGCCATTAATGCTACCAGCTATTGTGCTACTAAAGGTTTTGGTTCCAGCTACAGTTTCGTTTCCAGTATTCATTACTGCGCCAGCTGCAGCAACATTGGTGGCATCAGTGACGTCAGCCGAGGCTTCGATTGCATTCAATTTAGTTCTTTCGGATGTTGTAATAATAGCTCCAGAACCTGTGCTTGTTACATCAGATAAAGCAGTCACACTGCTAGAAGTATATACACCATTTGTAACAGTTGCAGCGTTGCCTGATATATTACCTGAAATAGTGCTACTGAATGATTTCGTTCCAGAAATAGTTTGGTTTCCAGATTGCATGACCGCTCCCGCTGCTAGGACATTGGCCGCATCAGTGACGTCTGCAGCTGTTTCTATTCCGTTCAATTTTGTTCTTTCTGCGTTAGTGATAATTGCGCCCGATCCAGCATTAGTTACATCTGCTAACGCAGTCACGTTGCTAGTCGTGTATACACCATTCGTTACTGTTGCGGCATTTCCGTTGATACTACCAACAATGGTGCTGCTGAAGGTTTTAGATCCTGCTATGGTTTGGTTCCCTGTTTGCATGACCGCTCCTGCAGCAAGGACGTTAGCGGAATCTGTGATATCTGCTGCTGTTTCTATTCCAGTAAGCTTTGTTCTTTCTGCTGCCGTGATAATAGCACCAGAACCTGCGTCGCTCACATCATTGAGAACGGTTACGCTATTCCCGGTATATACACCGTTAGTGACTGTAGCGGCATTTCCGTTAATGCTACCTACTATTGTATTGTTAAATGTTTTCGTGCCCGCCACAGTTTCGTCTCCAGTATTCATAACTGCACCTGAAGCAGCAACATTGGTGGCATCTGTGACATCTGCTGCTGTTTCTATTCCGTTCAATTTTGTTCTCTCTGCCGCTGTAATAATAGCACCAGAACCTACACTGGAGATATCAGATAAAACTGTAGCACTAGAAGTTGTGTAAACTCCGTTAGTTACTGTAGTTGCGTTTCCTTCTAGATTAGCTTTTAGAGTTCCCACAGCACCGCTGATTACGTTGCTGGTTTCTGTTGCGTCAGGTATCATCATGAATTTTCCATCGCTGTCGTCGTATCCCATGAAAGCTTTTTTAGCACTGACTCCGTTGTTGTATTTCATTAAGATACCACGATCTAAGTTGTCGTCGGTTCCGTCGCTTCCCACGGTGTAGATAGGATTTGTTATATAAACAGTTTCAGAACTTACAGTGGTCATATTTCCCGAGACTGTGAAGTTGGGAACAGATAAAGTATTACTCGAAGGATTGTATTTCAAGTTACCGTTAGTAAGAACCGATTGAGCTCCAGTAGCCCCAGAAGCAAAAGATATATAATGATCTGCATTTGTGCTTCCAGCCGCCATGGTTACCGTTCCCGCATTTCCTGTCACGCTACCAGCTATAGCAGAGCTAAAAGTCTTTGTTCCGGCTACAGTTTGATTTCCAGTTGTCATTACTCCTCCCGCTGCTAGAACGTTAGTTGAATCCGTTACATCTGCCGCTGCTTCTATTCCTTCCAATTTTGTTCTTTCAGCAGATGTTATTATTTTTCCCGAACCTGCATCGGTAACATCTGACAATGCAGTCACATTGCTAGTCGTGTATACACCATTCGTTACTGTTGCGGCATTTCCATTGATACTACCAACAATTGTGCTGCTGAATGTTTTTATTCCAGCCACAGTTTCGTTTCCAGTCTTCATGACGGCACCTGCAGCAGATACATTTGTAGAATCGGTAACGTCCGCCGAGGCTTCGATCGCATTTAGTTTATTCCTTTCTGCTGCCGTGATAATAGCACCAGATCCCGCATCGCTAACGTCCGCCAATACAGTTACGCTACTGTTGGTATAAACACCATTTGTTACAGTAGCAGCATTTCCACTAATATTTCCTGATATTACGCTTGAGAATGTTTTAGTTCCAGCTACAGTTTGGTTTCCTGTTTTCATAACCGCACCAGCAGCTTCTACAGTAGTAGCATTTGTTACTGTGGCGCCAGTGGAAATTCCAGTAAGTTTCGTTCTTTCTGCTTCAGTTATTATTTCACCAGAACCAGCACTTGTAATATCCGCCAGGGCGGTTATACTACTGGTAGTATAAACACCATTAGTTACAGTTGCTGCGTTTCCATTTATGCTACCCGCTATCGTGTTAGCGAAGGTTTTTATTCCAGAAATAGATTCATCGCCAGTTTTAAGAACGGCACCCGCTGCGCTTACAGAAACTGCGTTAGTTACATCTGCTCCCTCTGCTATACCCTGTAATTTAGTTCTTTCTGCCGCTGTGATAATAGCACCTGAACCAGCACTGTTAATATCGGTCAAGGCAGTTACACTACTGCTTGTATAAATACCATTTGTTACAGTTCCAGCATTTCCGTTTATGTTTCCGACTATAGTTTTAGAAAAGGTCTTTATTCCTGATACCGTCTGATCTCCTGTAAGCATTGTTGCTCCCGCAGCAGTTACTGTGGTAATAGTCGTGCGATCAGCCTGTTCTCCAATTCCAGCCAATTTACTTCTTTCCGCTGTGGTGATAATGGCACCAGAACCAGCGCTGCTAATGTCGTTGAGAGCAGTAACGCTGCTGGTAGTATAAACACCATTGGTGACTGTTCCAGCGTTTCCAGTACAGTTTCCTTCGAGATTAGCTTTTAGAGTTCCCACCGCACCGCTAAATACATTTCCGCTTACGGTGGCGTCTGGTATCATGATAAATTTAGCATCTGAGTCGTCCCAACCCATGAATGCTTTTTTAGCGGCTCCGTTGTTGTATTTCATTAAGATGCCACGATCTAGATTGTCGTCTGTAGTGTCTTCTCCTATCGTGTAAACAGGATTTGTTATTGTAGTTGTTGTGCTGTTGTTTATAGTTTCTGTTCCCGCCACGCTAATGTTAGGAACGGTTAGAGTTTGAGTGCTGGGGTTGTATTTAAGATTTGCGTTGCTTAGTAAAGCCTGATCGGAACTTCCGCTAGAAGTTACAAAAACGGGATATTGGTCCGCATTAGCGCTGTTAGATGTTATAGTTGCTGTCGCAGCGTTTCCTGTGATAGAACCTGCGATAGTGCTAGAGAATGTTTTTGTGCCAGCAATAGTTTCATTTCCGGTTTTCATAACTGCTCCAGCGGCAGCAACGTTAACAGCGTCAGTGACATCAGCCGCTGCTTCTATTGCGTTCAATTTTGTTCTTTCCGTTGCAGTAATAACAGCCCCCGAACCAGCGCTGGTTATATCGGAAAGTGCTGTGACACTGCTAGTGGTATAAATACCATTGGTGACCGTTCCAGCGTTGCCATTTATACTTCCAACAATTGTGCTGCTAAATGTTTTAGCTCCAGCGATTGTTTCTGCTCCAGTATTCATAACTGCACCTGCTGCAGCAACGTTAGTAGAATCTGTTACGTCCGCCGCTGCTTCTATAGCATTAAGTTTGTTTCTCTCTGCTGCTGATATAATGATTCCAGAACCCGCATTGCTTACGTCAGATAAAGCTGTAACACTACTGGTAGTATATACTCCATTTGTTACAGTCGCAGCGTTTCCAGTTATAGAACCTGCGATGGGACTTGAGAATGTTTTTATTCCAGCCACAGTTTCGTTTCCAGTATTCATAACCGCACCTGCAGCGGCAACATTAACAGCATCAGTAACATTAGCATTGGCTTCGATAGCGTTAAGTTTATTTCTTTCGGCAGTAGTGATAATAGCACCAGAACCGGCACTGGATACATCCGACAGAGCTGTAACACTGCTAGTAGTATACATACCATTAGTGACTGTTGCTGCATTACCGTTAATGCTACCCACAATAGTGCTACTGAAGGTTTTGACTCCGGCTAATGTTTCGTTACCAGTGTTCATGACCGCCCCTGCATTAGCAACATTGGTAGCATCGGTCACGTCCGCCGCTGCTTCTATTGCATTTAGTTTATTTCTTTCTGTTGTAGTTATGATAGCACCCGAACCTTCTGAAGTAACATCGGATAAAACTGTAACACTGCTTGTAGTGTAAACGCCATTGGTTACAGTAGTGGCATTTCCTTCTAGGTTGGCTTTAAGAGTTCCTTTTGTTCCTGACACTATTCCGCTGGTGTTGGTAGCGTCTGGTATCATGATAAATTTACCGTCGCTGTCGTCGTAGCCCATGAAGGCCTTTTTGGCGCCGCTGTTGTTGTATTTCATTAGTATTCCGCGATCTAGGTTGTCATCACTACCATCTCCTCCTAGAGTGTAAATGGGGTTAGTTATTGTTACAGTAGTTGAATTTACCGTAGTTTGAGTTCCAGATACAGTTAGATTGGGAACAGATAAAGTATCAGTGCTAGGGTTGTATTTGAAGTTAGATTTCAGCCCAACGCCCTGAGCTCCGCTGGTTCCATTTACAAAGGTTACGTATCTGTCAGCGTTGGTATTGTCGCTTGTAGCAGTAACAGTTCCCGCATTTCCAGACACACTTCCCACAATCGTGCTGCTGAATGTTTTTATTCCAGCAACAGTTTCGTTTCCGGTATTTAATACACCACCCGCTGCTGCTATATTAGTAGAATCTGTCACGTCTGCTGCTGTTTCTATTCCATTCAATTTAGTTCTTTCCGCTGCAGTGATAATAGCACCAGAACCTACGCTGCTTACATCCGACAAAGCTGTAACACTGCTGGTAGTATAAACACCATTGGTCACAGTTCCAGCATTACCGCTTATAGAACCTGTAATTACACTTGAAAAGGTTTTAGTTCCAGCTACGGTTTGGTTTGTAGTTGTCATAACTCCACCCGCTGCTAAAACATTTGTAGAATCGGTTACGTCAGCCGATGCTTCTATTCCTCCTAGTTTATTTCTTTCAGCGGTAGTGATAATGGCACCTGAACCTGCACTGCTAACGTCTGTCAATGTTGTTACACTGCTGGTAGTATAAACACCGTTAGTTACTGTTGCTGCATTTCCGGTTATGCTACCTACTATATTGCTACTGAAAGTTTTAGCTCCTGCGATTGTTTCTGCTCCAGTATTCATAACTGCTCCGGCAGCAGCAACGTTAGTTGAATCTGTGACATCTGCTGCTGTTTCTATTCCGGTGAGTTTGGTTCTTTCCGCTGCGGTGATAATAGCCCCCGAACCAGCGTGTGTTACGTCTGTTAATGCAGTTACGCTGCTACTGGTATACATTCCGTTAGTTACCGTTCCCGCATTTCCTGTAATAGAAGCTGTAATTGTGCTGCTAAAAGTTTTTGTGCCAGCAATTGTTTCGTTTCCAGTGTTCATTACGGCTCCGGATGCAGCAACATTAGTCGAATCGGTAACGTCTGCTGCTGTTTCTATTCCATTCAATTTAGTTCTTTCCGCTGCAGTGATAATAGCACCAGAACCTACGCTGGATATATCAGATAATACAGTGGCGCTGCTGGTGGTATAAACACCATTGGTTACTGTGTCAGCATTTCCTTCGAGGTTAGCTTTTAGAGTTCCCACCGCACCGCTAAATACATTTCCGCTTACGCTGGCGTCTGGTATCATGGTAAATTTAGCATCTGAGTCGTCCCAACCCATGAATGCTTTTTTAGCAGCACCGTTGTTGTATTTCATTAAGATACCACGATCTAGGTTGTCGTCTGTGGTGTCTTCGCCTATTGTGTAAACTGGATTTGTTATAGTGGTGGTGCTAGAATTTACGGTTTGTGTTGTTCCTGTTACTGTGAGGTTGGGAACAGATAAAACTTGAGTGTTGGGGTTGTATTTTAAGTTTGTGTTTGTCATAACATTTTGCGATCCGGTTTTATCTCCAACTATAGCTACAAATCTTTCTGCGTTGGTAGTATCGTTGGTTACGGTTACGCTTCCTGCATTTCCAGACACACTTCCTGAAATAACGCTATTGAAAGTTTTTATTCCAGACACAGTTTCGTTGCCTGTTGTCATTACAGCACCAGCATTCGATACATTGGTGTAATCTGTTACATCGGCGGAGTTTTCTATTCCCGATAGCTTAGTTCTCTCTGCTGCGGTTATAATGGCACCTGAACCTACACTAGTAATGTCGTTGAGAGCAGTGACACTGCTAGTAGTATAAACTCCATTGGTGACTGTTCCTGCGTTTCCAGACACGCTTCCCACGATAGTGTTTGCGAAAGTTTTAATTCCAGCTACATTTTGATTTCCGGTAGTCATTACTCCTCCTGCTACAAGAATGTTATCGTAATCGGTGACATCCGCCGCTGCTTCTATTGCGGAAAGTTTATTTCTCTCTGCTGTGGTTATTATTTGTCCGGACCCAGAATTTGTTACGTCTGCTAAAACCGTTACGCTGCTGGTGGTATAAACACCATTAGTTACAGTTGCTGCGTTCCCTGATATATCTCCTGCTATGGCATCGCTAAAGGTTTTTGTTCCAGAAATAGTTTGGTTGTCGGTAGTCATCACGGCACCTACACTTTTTACGTTGGCGGAAGTTATAGCTAAAACTTCTTCTGGCATATTTGCTAATTTAGTTCTTTCTGCATCTGTTATAATGGCACCTGAACCCGCATCAGTGACGTCGTCGAGAGCAGTAACACTACTGGAAGTATAAACACCATTGGTTACTGTTCCTGCGTTTCCTGTAATAGAACCAGTTATAGTGCTGCTAAATGTTTTAGCGCCAGCGATTATTTGATCGCCAGTTGTCATAACTCCCCCCGCTGCTAGAACGTTTGTTGAATCTGTGACATCTGCCGCTGCTTCTATTCCAGATAGCTTTGTCCTTTCGGCATCTGTTATGATAGCACCCGAACCTACGCTAGTAATATCGTTCAGTTCTGTAACGCTACTTGAAGTATATATACCATTGGTAACAGTTCCTGCGTTTCCTGTAATAGAACCTGTAATGGTGCTACTGAAGGTTTTAGTGTCCGCTATAGTTTGGTTTCCAGTTTGCATAACTGCTCCTGCAGCGAGAACATTAGTTCCGTCTGTCACGTCTGCATTTTCTTCTATAGTTCCCAATTTAGTTCTTTCCGCCGCTGTGATAATAGCACCAGATCCTACACTGGTAATATCTGACAATGCGGTAACACTGCTGGTGGTATAAACACCATTGGTTACTGTGTCAGCATTTCCTGTAAGGTTACCTTCTATATTTGCTTTAAGAGTTCCGACAGTTCCACTGACTACGCTTCCCGAAATGGTTGCTTCGGGTATCATCATGAATTTTCCATCGCTGTCGTCATAGCCCATAAATGCGCTTTTAGCACCTGATTTGTTGTATTTCATTCTTATTCCTCTGTCCAGATTGTCATCGCTCCCGTCTTCTCCTACAGTGTAAATAGGGTTTGTTATTGTTACCGTTGTAGAGTTAGTTATGGTTTGAGTTCCAGAAACAGTTATATTGGGAACAAATAAAGTATTGGAACTTGGGTTGTATTTTAAGTCTGAATCAGTTTTAGCAGCTAAGCTACCCGAAGTCGAAGATACAAATGTGGGATAAAAGTCGGCATTAGTCGTATCTACCGCAACGGTAGAAGTTGCTGCGTTGCCTGTAATAGAACCTGCTATGGTGCTACTGAAGGTTTTAGTTCCGGCTACAGTCTGATTTCCAGTCGTCATCACTGCTCCAGCAGCAAGAACTGTGGTGGCGTTAGTTTCATTCGCTCCAGTTGTAAGACCAGCAAGCTTATTTCTTTCCGCTGTTGTTATTATTGCTCCAGAACCAGCTGAAGTTACATCAGATAAACCAGTTACACTGCTGCTAGTGTATATACCGTTTGTAACGGTTCCTGCATTTCCGCTTACTGATCCTGTAATTGTGCTACTGAAGGTTTTAGTACCCGAAATAGTTTGATTTCCGCTTGTCATTACTCCCCCAGCTGCTAGAACGTTGGTTGAATCGGTGACATCTGCCGCTGCTTCTATTGCGTTCAATTTTGTCCTTTCCGCGGCAGTTATAATGGCACCAGATCCTACACTGGTAATATCCGACAATGCGGTAACACTGCTAGTAGTATAAACACCATTGGTTACTGTTCCAGCGTTTCCACTTACAGAACCAGTTATAGTGCTGCTAAAGGTTTTTGTGCCAGCTATAGTTTCCGCTCCAGTTTTCATCACAGCTCCGGCTGCGGAAACATTTGTAGAATCTGTCACGTCCGCCGCTGCTTCTATTGCGTTCAATTTTGTTCTTTCGGTATCAGTTATTATTTTTCCAGAACCAGCATTAGTAATGTCGTTTAGAGCTGTAATACTACTGGTAGTATAAACACCATTGGTCACAGTTCCAGCATTACCGGTGATGGATCCAGAAATAGTGCTGCTAAAAGTTTTAGTTCCTGCTACAGTTTCGTTTCCCGTGTTCATAACTGCTCCAGCTGCGGCAACATTTGTAGAATCTGTGACATCTGCCGCTGCTTCTATTGCGTTCAATTTAGTTCTTTCTGCCGCTGTGATAATAGCACCAGAGCCAACGCTGCTCACGTCTGTCAATGCCGTAACACTGCTTGTAGTATAAACACCGTTGGTAACTGTAGCAGCATTTCCAGTAATAGAACCAGCAATGGCGCTGCTAAATGTTTTTGTGCCAGCTATAGTTTCGTTTCCAGTGTTCATTACGGCTCCGGATGCGGCAACATTGGCGGCGTCGGTTATATTTGCTCCAGTTTCTATTCCAGAAAGTTTGGTTCTTTCTGTTGCTGTAATTATTTGTCCTGAACCGACGTCGGTAACGTCGGAAAGGTCTGTAACGCTGGAAGTTGTATAAACACCATTTGTTACTGTTGTAGCATTTCCGTCGAGATTAGCTTTGAGAGTTCCTTTTGCTCCAGAAATGACTCCGCTGTTGTTGGTTGCTTCTGGAACCATAACGAATTTACCGTCGCTGTCGTCGTAGCCCATGAATGCTTTTTTGGCGCCGCTGTTGTTGTATTTCATTATTATACCACGATCTAGATTGTCGTCGCTAGTGTCTTCTCCTAGAGTGTAAATGGGATTAGTTATCGTTACAGTGTTAGAGTTTGTTATAGTTTGAGTTCCGGATACAGTTATATTTGGTACCGAAAGCGTTCCTGAACTGGCATTAAATTTGAGGTTAGTGTTTATTTTAGATGATTGGTTGCTATTGGCTGTAGCCACAAACACCAAGTATTCTTCGGCATTGGCAGAAGAAGCTGCCGTTGTTATAGTTCCAGCGTTTCCTGTGATAGAACCCGTTATAGTGCTGCTAAAGGTTTTGGTTCCCGCTATGGTTTCGTTTCCTGTATTCATAACTGCTCCGGCTGCAGAAACGTTGGTGGCGTCGGTTACGTCTGCCGCTGCTTCTATTGCGTTCAATTTAGTTCTTTCTGCGTCGGTGATAATGGCACCTGAACCAACGCTGCTTACATCAGATAAAGCAGTAACACTGCTGGTAGTATAAACACCATTAGTTACAGTTGCTGCGTTTCCTGTGATACTGCCTGCTATATTGCTGGAGAATGTTTTAGTGCCTCCTATAGTTTGATCCGTGCTGGTTAGGACACCTCCCGCTGCAGCAACGTTTGTAGAATCTGTGACATCTGCTGCTGTTTCTATTCCGTTCAATTTAGTTCTTTCAGCTGCGGTTATAATGGCTCCAGATCCCGCCGAAGTTATATCAGATAAAACAGTAACCGAATTTCCTGTGTATACTCCGTTGGTTACGGTCGCGGCGTTTCCTGTGATAGAACCTGCTATCGCGCTACTAAAGGTTTTTGTTCCGGCTATGGTTTGGTTTCCGCTTGTCATTACTCCCCCGGCTGCTAGAACATTGGTGGAATCAGTTACATCTGCAGCAGCTTCTATTCCAGTGAGTTTTGTTCTTTCCGCTGCTGATATAATAATTCCAGAACCAGCATTGGTAACATCTGACAAAGCGGTAACGCTGCTGGTAGTATAAACTCCGTTGG
>NZFX01000085.1 GCA_002689385.1 Phycisphaerae bacterium | reverse complement strand
TTGTTGCAAAAGACCACTTAGTCCGACGCCTAAAAAGTATGCTGCAGCTGCGAGCATGAATAATCCCATGACCTGTTTAATTACTTCACTTGCCGCGCCAGCTCTTGGCATTTTTTCGACGAGTTTCGGGAATGCTGCAAGGATTAAATATGGGAATGCCATTCCGAAACCGATAGAGCCAAAAACAGTCAACGTGAGTATCGGTGATTGTGTTGCTGCCCATGCTGCTGCAGCTCCCATGAATGGGGCGGTGCACGGCGTCGACAAGACCGCAGTCATCACGCCAAACAAAAACGATCCATACCACGAGTCATGTTTTGGATTGACTTGGTAGACAACGCTGGGTAGTCGAATCGAGAAAAGGCCACCCATGCCAATTGCCATAACGCCAATGAAGACACCAAGAATAATAGTAAACGCTGGGTACTGAAAAAGCTGATTTATCGCGGTAAATCCTGCAATAACTGCAATTGCAACGCCAAGCAATATCCATAAAGCCATCACACCAAACATCATCCACGCGCCAAGGATTAGTGTTTTTTTTCTGTTTCCAGCGCTTGCGCTCAGCCCCATGATTTTGATTGGTATGACCGGTAGTACGCACGGTGTTAAGTTCAAAAGAAAACCACCGCCCATTGCAACAAGTAGCAATAAAAACAAACCAGCAGGACCATCAGCCGAGAGTGAAAATGCAAGGCCAAACGCATCAAAATTAATCTCATTCGTACTTGGTGCTTCGATTCCTGCGTGAATGTCGGCAAACACCGATGCGTCGAATTGATCAAAAATGTTTGAGACTGTGGAAACAGAACTGTTTTCAGCAGAAACGATTTGTATTGTTTTTGTTATTCCGTATTCTTCCCAGCCCCAGCCGTCAGGCTCTGGAGTTGGTTGCATGCAAGTCGTATCATCGCACGCTTGGAAAACGGGCTTAATAATGAACGAAGCGTCTCCTGCCGTAGCATCACTCGCAATGGTGACTGGAATATATATTACTGCTCGATCGGAAAAAACTCCGTAGTCAATCGGCGTACCAGCAAAACCAACTTTAACAACAGTGGTTTCAGGCCATTGTGTGTAGCCGTCATGAAATGTGAGTGGAGAATCATCTGGAAGTTCAAATTCAATCGCAGTCGCGATGTAGTCTTCAGGGTCACCAAGGGCACCTGGAACTTGCGGATCATTGGTGTGTGAATGCCAATGGTTTGCGTGGTCGAGGACCACAGCGATAATGGCATCACTTCCAGCAACCGCAATTTCTGGGCTAATGTGAACTGATACGCTAACTTTGTCACGTGAATCGTGAAAATTGCCAGGTTGTGCAAATACCCCATTTGCAACAAACAGGCAAAACAGAGTCAAAAACAGTGATTTAGTAAATTCCATAGGTATATATAGTACGTCCAACTGGTGGTTGCAGTTGCGTTTTTGTGAAGGTGGGAATACCCTGTACCGTTTCACGCTGTCAGCGTAGACAGCACAGGTACTTATAGGAGTGTAGTAATGATTCAAGGTGAATCCTTACAACTTTTTTCCAGTTATGACTGCTAATCGCAGTCAACCCGTGGCCCTGAGCCATTCGTCCATGGATGTTCGCATCGCTATGGAGGTTCAGCCGTGATTTAGGTTTTCCCCTAAATCGCATTCGTGTATTTTGCACATACAACCACTTAGGTTGTGCCACGGGCTCGCAATGCGACCCGTTTTTTAATTCTCAACAACTCAACATTCAAACATCTAAACAGCCCAACAACAAAGAAAGAACAAGATATGAACCGTGAAGCAATAGAAATTATCGAAACCATCGCAAAGCAACGTAAGATTGACAAGCAAGTCATCATTGGCGACCTTGAACTAGCGATGGTCAGTGCCGCCCGCAAGCACTTCAACTCACTCGATACTGAGGAGTTTTCCTGTAACATGGATTTGCTCAGCGGTGAAATTTGCATTTGGCGACATTTAAATGAAGGCGCAGTTGAAGTTTCGCTTGAAGAACTTGGCAGAATCCCCGCACAAACATTTAAACAAGTCATGATTCAGCGTTTCCGGGAAGACGAACGCTCTGGTATTTTTGATGAATACATTGATAAAGCGGGTGAGTTAACAACAGGAATTTGCAGTCGATATGAAGGCGGTTCACTTATCGTGCAGCTCGATAAGGGGGGCCGTGTTGAAGGATTTATGCCTCGTTCGGAACAAATTCCTGGCGAACAATTTCGTCCAGGTGACCGTGTTCGTTGTCTAATACTGGATGTTCGCGACACCGGAAGTCAAGTTAAAATTGTATTATCGCGAAGTCATCCAGACTTTATCCAACGGTTGTTTGAAGCGGAAGTGCCAGAAGTGCAAGAGCATGTCATTGAAATTCATGCGATGTCACGCGAGCCAGGTTTTAGAACAAAAATTGCAGTCACATCTAACGACTCAAAAGTGGATCCAGTTGGTGCATGTGTTGGTGTTCGCGGCAGCCGTATCCGAAACATTGTTGAAGAACTTGGCGGCGAAAAAATCGACATTGTTCGCTGGAACGAGTCGAGTCAAGTGCTGATCTCAAACGCGCTCAAGCCAGCCGAAGTCGATGAGGTAAGTTTGTGTTTTGAACTTGGTCGAGCGACGATTATTGTTCGTGAAGATCAGTTATCACTCGCAATCGGTCGGCGCGGGCAAAACGTTCGACTCGCAGCCAGGTTAACGGGTTGGGACATAGATATTTTGACACCCGAAGAGTATCAAAAAAGTCTGGAAATTCTGTGGGAAGCACTTAAACCGGTTGACGGTGTTACAGAGGAAATGCTGGACCGAATGGCGGCGCTTGGCATTATCAGCATCTTCGATGTGGAAGAAATTGGCCGAAATGTTTTGGAAGAAGATTTAGAGTTTCCAAAACCAACAGCGGACCGCTGTATCGAAATAGCCGTGATACGTTCTAAAGAAGTTACGGTAGAACAAGAAGAAGCAAAACTTGCAGAAGAAACAAAGCGCGTTGAAGAAGAAGCTGCAGCGATGGCTATTCTTGATGCGCAAATTGATGATAAAAGTGCAGCAGTAGCAGATTCAATTTTGGATATGCCAGCTGAGGACACTGAAGAAACAGAAACAACGGATGTTAACGCTGGTTAAGCAGTAACGGAGACACACACGTGGCTAAAAAGGCAACCCAAAATCGAGTACATAAAATTGCGAAGGAACTTGGCGTAACTTCCAAGGACATTATCGCGAAGTGCAAGAGCGAAGACATACCGAACATTAAAACGTATCAGTCTGCAGTTTCTGCTGGTCTTGAAGCAACTATTAAGGAATGGTTCAGCGAGGCGGGTGCAAAATCCACCGCTATTGAACAAGCTGAAAAAGTTGACATTACTAAAGTAAAAGCTAAAGCGAAGAAGACGAAGAAGAAGGTCGCAGGCAATGCGACACCTGCTGCTTCGCCTGCAAAAGCAACAGCAAAGAAAACGGCAGAATCTGGCGATACTCCAGAAAAAGTGATGCCGCTTGGTCGCGTGATGGATGTGCCTGAGAAAGCAAAAATGGCAGGCCCTCGAGTTATTCGTATCGAAAAACCTGAACCAGAGCCAAAACCACGGCAACCTCGTCGACGCCCTGGCCCAGCCCCACAAGGTGGGTCCGGTGTTCGAATGCCACAGGAAATGCCACCACCGCAGGATGACGGCCGTGGCGGACGTAAAAACAAAAGAAAAGAAGGCGCGCCTAAGCAAAGCGAACGGGGTTCAAAAAACCCAGGAACAACTCAAAATCGCAATGATGCGAGCTGGCGTAAACAGGATTTGCTTGAACGAGAAAACCGGCTTCGCCGAAGCGGAGGCTTCTTCCGCCAAGCAAGGCGTGATAGTCAAAAGCGGGGTGGGAAGCCAATTGTTCGAGCGAAAACCCTTAAGCAAACTGGCGGAAAGGTAACGATATCTGAACCAATTTTAATCAAAGAACTTTCAGCCACAACAGGCATTAGAGCAAATGAAATACTAAAGAAACTAATGCTTGCAGGTGTCATGACAAACGTGAATGCTACTATCGAAACAGAACAAGCAATTGAAATGATGATGGAGTGGGGCATCGAGCTCGATGTTATAGAACAAAAAAGCGCTGAAGCTGCAATTGCAGAAACTTTCATATCGCGTGATATGGTTGACGAACAATTACGTTCGCCAGTGGTCACTATTCTTGGCCATGTCGATCATGGTAAAACATCGCTTCTTGATAAAATCAGAAAAGCTAATGTTGCTGATGGTGAAGCAGGCGGCATTACACAAGCGACAAGTGCTTTCTGTGTACCCGTAAAGGCCGGCGAAACAGAACGATTGGTAACGTTCATCGACACCCCCGGACACGAGGCATTTACAGAAATGCGTGCTCGTGGTGCAAAAGTAACCGACGTTGTTGTGTTAGTTGTTGCAGCTGATGACGGTGTAATGCCGCAAACAATTGAATCTATTAACCATGCAAAAAGTGCGGGAGTTCCAATTGTTGTTGCACTTAATAAAATAGATAAAGCACAAGCCACTGACGATAATATTCAACGAATCCTTGGCCAGTTGGCTGAACATGACTTGAACTCAGTTGACTGGGGTGGAACAACAGAAGTTGTGCGCACAAGCGCTATTGAAGATATTGGCATCCAAGACCTTCTTGAAATTTTAGATTATCAAGCAGAACTCCTAGAACTAAAAGCAGACTTTGGTGGCAGTGCCGAGGGTTCAGTCATTGAAGCGCATATTGCAGATGGGCGTGGCCCAGTTGCTAACATTTTGGTGCAACAGGGTAAACTCAAAAAGGGCGACTTTGTTGTTGCAGGAAAAGGTTATGGGCGAATTCGCGCGCTTATCGATGAGAATGGTAAGCAGGTCGACGAAGCTGGACCCTCCACGCCACTTCAAATACTTGGCCTGAGCGAGGTGCCTGAGGCAGGCGATAAAATCTACGTTGTTAAATCGTTGAAAGCTGCTGAAGCAGCAGCGAAAGAACGCGTGGAACAAGAACGAGAGCAATCTCTAACTCGCGAGACAGTTACTCTCGATAATATCTTTGACCAAATGAAGAGCGCGGACATACGTGAACTTCCAGTAATCGTAAAAGGCGATGTTCAAGGTTCAATCGAAACACTTCGTTCAACGATTGGCAAAATCGGAAACGACGAAGCAGCTATCGCTATCAAACACTCTGCTGTTGGCGGCATTAATGAATCTGATGTAAATCTTGCAGACGCTAGTGGTGGGATCATCGTTGGTTTTAACGTAACTAGTACTGCGAAGGCAAGGCGGCTTGCGGAGCAAAAAGGCGTAGAGATTCGTTATTACGAAGTCATCTATAACTTGATTGATGATCTTAAAAGCGCTCTTGAAGGACTTCTTGACCCAGAAATCAAACTTGAAGTTCTTGGGCATGCTGAAGTTCGCGAAGTGTTTATGGTTTCGAAAATCGGCATGATTGCGGGCTGTTATGTTACTGATGGTAACATTGAACGACATGCTCAAATCCGTGTTACACGTGATGGCATTGTTGTTGAATCAGACCGAAAACTTGATCAACTGAAACGTTTCAAAGATGATGCGAAAGAAGTTAAGTCTGGCCAAGAGTGCGGTATGAATATCGAGGCGTATAACGATATTAAGGTTGGCGACGTTATTGAATGTTACAGGTCTATAGAGGTGAAGCGTACGCTTTAACAAACCCAATGACGCAACGAACTGAACAAGTAGCATCAACATTGAAACGAGCACTCCAAGAAGTGCTTTCTCGTGGACTTGCGGATCCTCGCGTGAAAGGTTTAATTACTATCACACGCATCGACGTTTCTGCAGACCTTGCAAATGCGACTGTGTATTGCACCGTAACACCAGCAGAACATGAGGAGTTATCGTTGCATGGCTTGCGATCGGCATCACGTTGGATTCGTAGGCAAGTAGCAGACAAGGTTCGATTTCGAAGAATGCCGCAATTTAGATTTAGAATTGATGAAAAATTGCTTAAACAGCAAGAAGTCCTCGCATCTATTGCAGAGGCAAACAGAGAAGATGAGCGAAGAGCAAATCTGAAAAACAAGAAGGATAATTGAGTGAAAAACGCTACTGAATTTGCAAAGAAGTTTAAAACATTTCGTAAAAAATTAACCAATGAAGACGTTGTTCATAGTGAACACGGCGCCATTGGTGAAGTTATTTATGCTCACTTGCTTTGGAATGCTACTACAAAACAAGCAACGGCGGCGTATAAGAAAATGATTTCAGCATCAGTTGATATGAACGACTTACGTATGAATCATGTTTTCGAAATGGTCGAGTTAATCGGTATTTCGTACCCTCAGGCAGAAGATCGAGCAAAACGATTAAAAACTGTTCTGAACGCAATTTATAAACGCGAGCACAATGTTTCATTAGACAGTCTTGAAGGTGCTGGTAAGCGAGATATTCGTGAGTATTTCGAAACACTAAGCGGGATTACGCCCTTTGTTTGCAATCGTGTAATTTCGCTGAACTTTGATGTTTCAGCAGTACCAGTTGATGAGCGAACGCTTGATGCGTTGGTAACAAACGGTATTGTGCATGAAGATGCAGATGTCGCAGACACCGCTGCATGGTTGGGAAGACAAATAAAGGCAACAGAAGTATTGGCAGTCCATGCTGGATTGCAGTCTTGGGTTGAACAGCAACCTGTGAAAAAACCAGTAAAGAAAAAGGCAAAAAAGAAGGTTGTTAAAAAAACTCCAGCAAAGAAAAAAGTTGCAAAAAAAGCACCTGCTAATAAAAAAGTCGTTGCAAAAAAATCTGTAACAAAGAAAAAAGTGGTAACAAAAGTTGCAAAGAAATCTCCAGTTAAGAAAAAAGCTGCGACGAAGAAAAAAGTAACTAAGAAACCAGCAACAAAAAAAACAACAAAAAAGAAAGTGGCTAAAAAGAAAGTAGCAAAGAAAAAAACGACTAAGAAGAAAACAAAAAAGTGAACCGGTATTGCTTCATAGCATGTATTCTTTTTTTTGTAACATCACTTTCTAGCGCGCAAGAATCTAATATAGAGAAGTGGTTACTTCCTTTTGTGGGTGAAATGGAAGAGCATGAAACAACCCCAACGGTTCCGTTGGCAGCTCGCGAATACATAATTGGGATGCAGTTTGTTTCCCAGCGAAAACATGGTCATGCAATTAGTCATTTCGAGCGTGCTACTAAGTTAGACCCTTACGCGCCTGCGCCTTGGGTAAAGTTGGCACTTGCATTGTCTGAAATTGGCAGAGTGGACAGCTCCGTGCAAGCTTGGAGAGAGGTATTGCGTAGGAATTCACTGCATCAAGACGCGCTACTTGTTGTGGGATTAGCGGATGCAAGAATGGGCAAACTTGATTCCGCACTTCGTTGGTTGACTAGAAGTTGGTTTCAAAATAATGGCGATCCAATTGAAGCATTATTGCGGGAATCGGCACTGCTCACATTGTTTAAATTAGGTCATCATACCGAAGCGCATTCCGAGCTTCGGCATGATTTTCAAAATTCATTTGACACTGCAGTATCTGTGTTAATAAGCAGCCAAAACCGCGGTGTTTGGCTAGGGGTCTTACAGCAGTTGGTTGACGTGGGTTCAGTTGAAATTGCAACACAGGTTGCCGCAGCAGGTGCACCACATGTTGGACCAAAAGTCCTTGGGTCACTCTTAACAGTACTGCCATTATTAGAAGCCGCCTCCTCAGGTGATGGCTCTTTAACACATCAAGTGTATGTGAGTTTATCTGAAGATGGGAAGTTGTTGCCGATTGCACCGAAATGGGATGAGCCAGTTACTAGGGCGGAGGCATTATCTACAGCAGCGCAAACAATGTCGCTCGTTGGTGCCGTTGATGGCGCGCTAAATTTAAATACGGCTTCGTTTGAAATTAATCCTGATAACCCTTTGACAGCGAACAATCTTGCGTGGGTGAAACTNGTTCAAGATGGTGCNACTGAAGATGTTATTGCTTTGTGTAAGTATGCCTATATATTGGACCCAGATAAGGCATACATAATGGACACAGTCGGCTGNATGTATGCACTGAGTGGAGAGCCAGAAAAAGCNGTGCCGTTATTTGTTGAAGCGTTACAAAATTCACTTCANCCAAGCCCTGAAACATACGATCATTTAGGTGATGCGTACTGGATGCTTGATAACAAAACAAGCGCAGTGCGTGCATGGCAAACAGCCGCATCATTATTGAATACTAAAGAATCAAAGCAAGCGTATTTAGAGGGATATAATGAAATGGTACGTTCAGTGTGGGGTATTTCAGTGGCAACCCCAGAAGCGATGTATGATTTAGAATTAGGCGAGCTCGCTCGTAACTTAGTGAGAAAATTAGCAGCAATAAACAACGGCGAAGAGCCAATAGTTTTTGCAGTAGAACAGATGAACGGAGCAAAGTAACATGGCTGGTCACAGTAAATGGGCAAATATCAAACACCGCAAAGCAAGGCAAGATGCCGTAAAAGGCAAGGCGTGGTCTAAATGCAGTCGCGCAATAATGGTCGCGGTAAAAAATGGTGGAGCAGACCCAGATGTTAATCTTGCCCTTCGGTATGCGATTGTTGATGCGAAAGCAGTCAACATGGCAAAAGACACTATCGAGAAAGCCATCAAGAAGGCGAACGGAGAAGGCGACGAGGGTGTTCGATATGAAGAGGTTCGGTATGAAGGGTACGGTCCAAACGGCATTGCGATTATCGTGGATGTGTTGACGGATAACGTAAAAAGAACAGCTCCTGAAATGCGTAAGTTGTTTGAAAAAGGAAACGGCAATCTTGCCAAACCAGGCTCAGTTGCATTTGGTTTTACAAGCACTGGAGTTATTCTGATAGAGGGTAGCGAAACATCTGAAGAGCAACTTATGGAAGTCGCTCTTGATTCTGGCGCAAGTGACATTACACAAAGCGAAGGCGGTTGGGAAGTAATCTGCGAACCGCACGACTTTTTGATGTTACGTCAGGCACTCGAAGGTGCTGCTATCAAAATAATGACCGCAGAAGTAACAATGGTTCCTGCAAACCTTGTTGAATGTGATGTTGCAATAGGGGCAAAAATGCTCAATTTCATTGACGCACTCGAAGAGCATGAAGATGTACAAAACGTCTACACAAATGCAGATATTCCTGAAGAAGCAATGGAATCAGAATGAAACGCGTTGTTTTTTTTGCAATACTGTTTTGCTTTGTTGGCTGTTCAACGCCTCAGCATTCGTGGCCAGATACCAATCGCGACGTTGTCTGGACGGCGATGGTTGCGGCTGCAAATGCACCAGATTACGACGCGGCGGACCCAAGAAAACGATGGATTGTTACCCAGAATCTCGTCGATGCTAACGCATCGAAAGGTATCATCCAGGTACGCAGATCGCTTAATCGGTCATTACAGCTCCCACTTCAAAATGAACAAGTTGATCAAAGGGATTGGTTTTTTTCGATTCAACTTCTGCCAAATATACCACCAACTGCGACGTTCAGTTCGGTGAACTCTACACTCATACCTGCTCAGTTACTTGATGAAGCGAACCGTTTTTTCGATACGGTTGACGACTTGTTACAAAACTCTCAAGAGTAAAGTTACGTTAATGAAACTACGATCTAAACTGTTGCTCTTGCTATTGTCAGTCTCTGTAGTACCAACGTTAGTTATTGGGTTTAACAGTTTTTATTCTCTTGAAGATTTAGGTGCAGAGCTTGCAGATGAAACAACGCATGCGTTGATTGCAGACGCTGAGATATTGCTGCAGGAAATAGTTGATGAATATGGAAAACTCATCGGCCTCAGCACGTTGCAGTTAGACATGGCAGTACGTGTGCAACAGGTTGCTGCGCTAAAAGCATTTACATTGCAGGACCCACCTAACCAAAAAACATATTCTGTTGACTCTTTTGGTAATCCAGAAACGGCTCACCTCAACTTGCAAACACTACCTATGTTTGATTGTATGCGGCTAAATGGCACAATCTTTTCATGTCCCGTCTCTTACGAAACGCAGGCAATCATTCGTTCTGAAGGTGTTTCGGATGCAGTTGCTGCATTGCAAGCAAAACAATTACAATTGATGAATCAGACGTACCGAGCACTTTCAATGGCGCCTGGGTTGCCGGCATCTCGCTACTTCACTGCCACAGCACAGGGTATGGGTGGAACATTTCCAGGACATGGCGGTATGCCTGAAGGGTACGATCCACGCGATCGCGAGTGGTATAAGCTTGCCTTAACATCGACTGGGGATGTTATGCACACCCTTCCAGAGATTGATGCAAGCACATTACGGTTTGTCGTTGCATCAGTTGCTCCAGTTGTTTCCGATGACGGCACGGTGCTTGGTGTTACAGGCGCGGAACGATTCGTTACAGACGTATTGCATGAAATAGTACTCCCTCAGGCATGGCGTTCGGATTCATTCATTCGTGTTATTGTGCCAAAGGGCGATTCGTTTGTTGTTATTTCATTGCAAAACATGGAAGATGGAACAATTGACTGGAATGCTCAAGTGGAACAAGAAAAATTCCAAGATGCATCGGAAGACTTTCAACATCTCTACCAACAAGTAAAATCTTCTGGTGTTGGTGTAATGGATTACGTAAAAAATGACCAGCGGTTTACCGTGGCGTACGCACCAATTGGTGGCATGGAGGCATCGATTGTTATCTGGGTGCCCCATGATGTGATTGCATCAAAGGCAATTGCAGAGGAAAATGTTTTGAAAGAAAAGACTGCATTGAATGCTTTGACTATTGCTGTTTTTTCTGTAATTGTTCTTTTTGTAGTTCTGATTATTTCTTTAGTTGTGTCTCGGGTTGTCAGTAAGCCAATCATGCAATTGACAAAAGCAACGGCATCGATTGGCTTAGGTAATTTAGATGTAGAAGTTGAAAATTGTAGTGCAGACGAAATTGGAGAGTTGACACGTCATTTTAATGCCATGATTCCAAAGTTGAAAGAACGTCTTGTATTGCAAGATTCACTCGAAGTTGCCAAGCAGATACAACAATGTCTTTTACCAAGCGAGAACCCAACGTTTTCTGGTTGGGATATTTCAGGCAAAAGTATGTATTGCGATGCCACAGGCGGAGATTATTATGATTTTATTCCGATCCAAGGCGAAAACGAACTGCGTTTAGTTTTGGGCGATGTGACAGGACATGGAATCGCTTCAGCCTTAATGATGGCAACTGCACGATCGTTGATTCGAGGTGGTTTGCAATTTAGAGAGGACCCTGCAAAGCAGTTGCATGATGTAAACAATGGGCTAGTTGCTGATACACCCTTGGGTTGGTTTATGACGTTTTATTGTTTAGAGCTAATCGCAAATTCCGGCGAAGTGCACTGGATTTCTGCAGGCCACGATCCCGCAATTGTCGTCTCTAGTGATGGTGTGGTTTCAGAACTAGAAGGCGAAGATATTCCGCTTGGCATCAACACGAATTGGGTGTTTCGACATAAAGGACCACAGGTTATTGAGAGTGGCTCCCTTCTTGTACTCGGAACAGATGGTATTTGGGAAGCATGGAATGAAGCACAAGATGAAATGTTCGGCAAAGAACGGCTGGTCGAAGTGATTATTACCAATCGCACGAAAACTCCTTCTGAAATTTGCGATGCAATCTGCGAAGCCGTCCTTGCTTTTTGTGGCACTGCGCCTCGTACGGACGATATTACTCTCATTGTTGCACGCCGCAATTAAAAAGGGCGCTTGCAAATGCAAACGCCCTTACAATTGTTTTTTAAAACGGAGTACTCAGCTCGCTTCAGCGCGAGGGTGTGCTTGGTCGTACGATTCACGCATTCGCTTGGTCGTTAAGTGTGTATAAATTTGTGTCGTTGACAATGATTGGTGTCCGAGCAATTCTTGAACGCTTCGAAGGTCTGCACCATTATCAAGTAAGTGCGTTGCAAAGCTGTGCCGCAAGGTATGTGGGCTGATTGCTGGGTCAAGACCAACTTGCTCAAGGTATTTGCTTACTTTTCGCCGCACAGACCGAGTAGAAAGTCGTGTTGTGTGTTTGTTGATAAAAAGAGGACTTGCAGATTCGTTTGGTACGTTGCTCGTTTGCATGATGCCAAGGTAATGCGAAATCGCAGTCATGGCGTGCGTGCCAAGAGGCACAATTCGCTCTTTGCGCCCTTTGCCGCGGATAACAATTGCTTGGCCTGTTTCATCGATGTCGCCAAAGTTAATGCCGACCAGTTCGCTAACGCGGATGCCTGTTGAATAGAGTGTTTCCAAAATTGCACGGTCGCGTGCACCAAGAAGTGTTTTATCATTCGGTGCAGAGAGTAATTTTTCGACTTGTTCAACGTCGATCGCCTTGGGAAGTCGCTTCTTTTGGCGAGGCGTTCGAATGAGCGTCATCGGGTTTGAATCAATGCAATTGTCCCGTTCGAGCCATTTGTAAAAACTTCGAAGCGTTGCAATTTTCCTTGCCATCGTTGCAGGGGAGTAGCTTGACTCGGCCAAGTATGCCAAAAAGCTTCGTAGGTACTCTGTGTCTGCACTAACAATGTGTTCGCTAATTGTTTCAGGCCCTACGTGACCTGCGATTTCCTTTTCACCACTGGAAAACCGTTGCCAAGCATCTGTTTCGGCGGGAATATCGAGTGCGAGGTTTTGTTCTTCAGTAATCCAAACGAGGTATTGCCGTAAATCTACCCCGTAGCACCGCCCGGTGTACGCACTAAATGCTCGCTCATCAATGAGGTAATCAAGAAATGCGGTTACGATTGGTACGTTTTGTTCAATATTCTTTTTCATAGTATTTCCAGTTCTTATGCAGCCTTCGCAGTTATCTTTGACATTTCGTGACAGACCATTGCAGCATCAAACCAATCAAAATCAGTTTCGCTCGACTTAGCAATTTCTGTGATTGCTTTAACCGCAGAGATTTCTTGACCTGTTTGCCACTCGAATCGCCATTGGTGATCAGCCTTAACAAGGACAACTCGGTGCGGAATTTCGGTGTTTTTATTGGGCATACAAGAGTTCTCGGTCGTTAAAGACGCGGAATTGAGTGAATTCTCGCGTTTTGGCGTGTATTTCGGAGTTAGGCGTGGGTTTACGTGTTTTCGATCCATAGGTATATTGCTTGTGGTCAAAAACCACATCCACTTAATGCGCTCAACTCGTATCCATGAGTATGTTGCCTTCGATTGGAATGTTGGGCTCTGGGTTCCACCCAAAGCCATATCCGGTTAGCACTCTTATCGGACGAGTTACTCGGTTTCCTTGAACGCACAGTGGTAGGTTGATAATGACCACATATTTCAATTCCTTTCAATAATTACTCCCGATAACATGGAAAAACTTCATCAGGTACCCCTCACAAAAGGGCGCGGATAAGTGTAGAATGAGCGATTCCGGTCGCGTAGCTCAGTTGGTAGAGCACCTGACTTTTAATCAGGCGGTCTTGGGTTCGAGCCCCAACGCGATCATTCATGGACGGAGAATTGATGCTTGTTATTCACGCCAACTGGAAGGCTGGTCAACTTCACTTATGGGCTGAATCGCTACAAGCGTTCAGTGCTTTGCCATCTTCCAATATTGTTATTCATCAAGGGGAACTGAAAGGGCAAGCTATAACTGTTGCATCAGAGCAAGCAACAGCACACCCGTACGCGATTGATTCCTCAGCGTTACTACAAGCATTATCGAATGTAGACTTACAACTTACTCGCTACGAAGAATCAAAGGTTATTTTAAAACTGCCACACGATTTGCTGGGCCCTTGGCCGAGCGACCGACTCGTGAGCGTCATGGGTGACTATGAACAAACTGCCGAGCCGTTGCTTAGCGAGTTTGAAGTTCCATCAATTGCAGTACATCCAGCTCAGGCAACAAAAATAGTAAATTATCTTTCGCGGCATGCGCGTGGCGAAAAATTCGAAGTTGGTCAGTCAGTTCATTTTTGGTCAAGTGCATCGCAGTTAGCGATAGACCTTCTTATCGATCAGCGATTTGTTCCAACCATGTTGCAAGTGGACAGGAAACATCTGACTGCAAAGTGGACACCTTGGTTACACGATGAAGAAGTAGTTGAGCGATTCGGTTTGCTTCTCCGTTCCATGCCGCCCATTGCCCGCTCGACGGCAAACAATGGGCGAGTATTGCTAGAATCAGCATTAGAAGATATGACAAACGGCATGATCCGAGATATCTTGATTCAAGATGATTTTGTTGACGCCGTTGACGACTGGGATCCATCGGAAGATGCACATGTGTCTTGGCTATCAGCACTATTGCACGAACAATTTTCTGTAGTAGGCGATCCCGACCGGTTGCTCGGCATTTTTACCGATGCTCGCCGGTGGCTTGGAAGACTTTGCGACGTTGGTGAAGATTTATCTTGGCGTCTACTCTTGGAACTTCATGAACCAAGCACAGTCAATGGTGATTGGAAAATGACATACGCATTGCAGTCAGCAGAAGACGATTCTCGGGAAGTTTCTGCAGTAGAAGTTTGGGCGGAATCTGGAAGCGAAGGTGGCAGCGATGACCGGCTACCAGAATTATTCTTGAATGAACTTGATCGCGCTGCAATGTTGTACCCAAAACTAGAAAAATCACTTGAAGAATCAACACCTTGTGAACTAGCACTAACAACTGTTGAAGCGCACAGATTTTTGGTAGAGTATCTGCCACTGTTAGAAGAGTCCGGATTCAGAACATCTGTGCCACTTTGGTGGGGAAGTGAACAAAGCACACTAAGTGCTAACTTGCATATTGATTCACCTTCACTTGAGGTGGCTCTTGCAGAACGCGCAGAAGGTTCATTTGGCTCCGCGTCTGTGCTCGGTTTAAATGCAATCGTTGAGTGCAACTGGCAGGTGGCCGTTGGTGGTCATTTATTAACACAAGAAGAATTCGAAGAACTCCTCAAACAAAAACAACCACTTGTGCAAGTTCAGGGCAAATGGGTGTATTTGCAAAAAGGTGCCATCGAAGAAGCAAAACGGTTGTTTTCAGACGGCATGAAATCAGAGATGCAGCTACTTGAAGCGCTCCGAATGGCGCAAGGTGACGGCGACACATTGCATTCGCTCTCGATTGGAGGGTTAACCGCAACGGGCTGGGTGCATGAGTTACTCGAATCAACAACAGACAGCGAATCACTCCCTGATATTCAACAACCACCTAAATTTGAAGGCCAGTTACGTCCTTATCAACTTACTGGTTTGCAGTGGATGGCGTTCCTCTCTAAATTTGGCATTGGCACATGTTTGGCAGACGACATGGGTCTTGGTAAAACTATTCAGCTTATTGCGCTTTTCCAGCACGAACGAATCGAACCAACAGCAGGGGTTGGACCAACACTATTAGTTGTTCCGACATCTGTCATTGGTAACTGGAAACGAGAACTAGACAAATTCTCTCCTGAGTTAAAAGTGCACGTGCATCACGGTATCGACCGCCCGCTGGGTGAGGATTTTGCCGACATTGTTGCAAACACCGACGTCATTATTACGACGTACGGACTTGTGCATCGAGATCGCGACACATTGAATTTGGTTTCGTGGCATCGTGTTGCTCTTGATGAAGCACAATACATCAAGAACCCGCCAACAAAGCAAGCGCAATCGATTCGTGCACTCAAAGCGTGGCACCGTGTTGCATTAACGGGTACGCCAGTTGAAAACAGATTGATCGAACTTTGGTCAATCATGGAATTTTTAAATCCAGGGTACCTTGGACCACAAGCTACTTTCAAACGCACAATTGCACGGCCGATTGAACAGCGCCGTGATCCAAAACGCGCCGAACAACTTCGTCGCATGATTCAGCCATTCGTCTTACGCCGTCTTAAAACTGATGCAACGGTTATTGATGATCTACCAGATTGCGTTCAAACAAAAGAGTATGCGAACCTCACAGCGGAACAAGCAGGCGTCTACGAACAAGTAGTAAACAAAATGGTCAGCGAAGTCGAACGTTCAGAAGGCATTCAACGGCGGGGACTTGTCTTGTCTACACTTGTAAAACTGAAACAGGTCTGCAACCACCCTGGGCATTATGCACAGGCGGGGCACCGAGATGGAGTTACTCTTCAAGACTCGTCAGCCCCTGGGTTACAATCAGCTCGTTCAGGAAAATCTTCGCGCTTAATGTCGTTGCTTGAAGAAGTTATTGCAACTGGAGAAAAGGCACTGGTCTTTACACAGTTCCGCGAAATGGGACGCCTTCTTTCCGCAATGATTCAACACGACCTTGATTGCGAAACACTTTTCTTGCATGGTGGCACACCACCAAAAAGACGCCAACAATTTATTGACCGCTTCCAAGCAGATGATGGAAATGTACCTGTCTTTATTCTTTCATTAAAAGCGGGCGGCGTTGGTTTAAATCTTACTGCAGCTAACCATGTTTTCCATTATGACCGTTGGTGGAATCCTGCGATAGAAAACCAAGCGACTGACCGTGCGTTTAGAATTGGTCAAACGAAAACGGTGCATGTACACAAATTCGTTTGTACAGGCACACTTGAGGAACGCATCGATCAAATGATCGAACAAAAAATGGAACTCGCTGAAAACATCGTTGGCTCTGGTGAACAGTGGTTGTCCGACCTTTCAGCAGGTCAGTTACGCGACATGCTTGTGTTGCGTGAATCAGCATTGGAAGGTGAATAATGAACAAGCCAACTGTTTCACGTAAAGGTAAGCCGAGCATGAAGCTTAAAACTTCTATAGAAGATTTACGCATTCATACACCTTCGGCATGGGTTATTGACTCTATCGAGAAAAACTTTTCGATGGCTCGACTCGTGGCGGGGCAAAATTATGCGATGGATGGACAAATTCGTTTGTTGAAAATGTCTGAAGGAAAAATCACATCTAAAGTGCAGTGCACTGAAGAAAAACCATTTCGATTAGAAATAGACGTACCCGTTTTATCCTCTGATGAATGGACGAAAGTTGCTCAACACATGGCAGGTGAAGCCCGCATTGCGGCTCGGCTTTCTGCGGGAAAAGTTCCTTCAAGTCTAGCTATGATGATGCATGACTGCGGACTCGCTTCTTTTGCAGACGACATTACAGTTCGATGCGGTTGCAAAGATTCCAAGCCGTGCAAGCATGCAGCAGCAGCGATGTTTTTGACTGCGCAAAGACTGCTCGTATTCCCGTTGTCCTTTTTCGAAATGAAGGGTACTGATAAGGACGACCTTCTTATCAAGTTGCGCCAGGCGCGTACGCTCGAAGCAAAGGGCGAGGCAAGAGCACACGCGAGTGTACGAGATGAAGATTTGCCGGTTTTGCTTCCGCTCGAGGAATGTTTGGAAGATTTCTGGCGTTGCCCGCATTCACCAAAAGAAGCCGACCGTGCACCAATGCCTACCCATCTGCCGCATGCGCTATTACGCCGGCTAGGCATCTCCCCGATGGATGGAAAGTTCCCAATGGCTGGGCTGCTTGAGACCATTTATGACGATGTTTCAAGTGTTGCGCGCGAACAGCGTCGAGATTCCTGAAAGAAAATCAAAACGTGGGGCTTTTCTTGGTATCGCCAATGGCGCTCTTTATTATTGGACGTAATTTTTTTATGTTGTGACAAAAGTCGGGCATTTTTACCGCCGATACGCCATAACTGCATCTTCTAATTGATGGCAAAGGAACAAACAGTATGAATAATAGAAACAAATCATCCGAACATGTACGCCCAATGCTTGAAGCGATGGCAAGATCAATCGATGCCGCTAGAGCGAAACGTACAGCACCAGAAAAAAATGCATGGTCTGGGTCGTCGGAGGGGACGACCTCGGCTGATGCTGATTTTATGATTGGTTCGCTTATTGCTGAGAACGGTAAAGCAAAAGCGCAACCAAAATCTCCTGCAAGTTCTTTCTTTCGAGAAAGGGAAAGTTATCGCAAGGCGGGGTAACTCGGGGCATTAACTTGACCCATTCCTGACAAAGAAAAAGGGCACTCCAAATGGAGTGCCCTTTTTCTTTATAGCGTGGTACGCAGATTTTATTTAAGACCGCGACGCTTATCACGTAATCGTCGTGACTTGCCAACTCGATCTCGAAGGAAGTACAACTTCGCTCGACGAGCATCGCCTTGGCGAACGATTTCAATGTTTGCAATACGTGGGGAGTGTAGTGGGAAGATTCGTTCGACACCTTCGTTTGCAACGATGCGCCGAACCGTGATGGTTGTATTTACTCCACGACCTTTACGACCGATGAGTACGCCTTGAAAAATTTGAACGCGTTCTTTTTCACCTTCAACGATAGTGTAGTGCACATTGATTGTGTCACCTACACTGAAGTTAGGAAAGAAATCGTCTGCTCGCAGTTGACCTGTGGTTACTGATTCGACTATTTGTTGTTGGCCCATGGTAGGGATCCTTTCGTTTGTTTCGACTTGGAAATTTCCAGTGGTCGGGGTGACTTGAGTCTTGCTCAGGGGTCAACTTCTTCGTTGTTTAGCAGCTCTGGACGACGCGATTTTGTTCGCGAAACCATCTGCTCTGATCGCCACTTGTCGACCGCACTGTGGTCGCCACTTAGTAGCACATTTGGCACTTCCTTCTCATTCCATACACGTGGACGTGTGTAGTGTGGGCAATCGAGCAAACGCTTGCTGTCGACATCCCTCTTTGAAAAGGAATCTTGGCAAGCAGAATCAGCATGACCAAGAACGCCGGGGAGAAGCCTTACGACTGCATCAACAAGAAGCAGGGCAGGGATTTCTCCACCACTGAGCACATAATCTCCTGTGCTCAGTTCGAGGGGTTCGAGTGTTTCGATAACACGTTCGTCGATCCCTTCGTAGTGGCCAGCTATTAGAAGCAAGTTCTTTTCGCAGGCCAGTTGTTCAACTCGTTCTTGTTTTAGCACTTCGCCCTGTGGGGTAAAGTGAATTCGAACAGTCGAACTGTTTAATTGTCGCTCAACTTCTTGCACTGCGTCGTGCAATGGTTGGCACATCATCACCATTCCAGGTCCACCGCCGTATGGGCGATGATCCACCTTGCGGTGTTTGTTGTCGGCCCAGTCGCGAATATTGTGTACGTGTATTTCAACGTGTCCGCCATCCTGTGCTCGTTTGACGATGCTTGTTGCGAGTGTCGCTTCGAGCATCTCTGGAAAGAGAGTAAGGATGTCAATTCGCATAGGTGGGCCTATAGAATTAGCTAAGCTTTTTTCCAGGTGTTGGATCAACATCAATTCGTTTAAGCAAACTTGTTACGGTTTGAGATGGTTGTGCACCAACGCTAAGCCAGTAATCAATTCGGTCTGCTTTAAAGCATATTTGTTTATCTTCAGGTGCTAGTGGGTCAAACCAACCTAGTGCTTCGATTGCTCGTCCGTCACGTGGTGATCGTTTGTCCATTGCGCTGAGTCGGTAGAACGGGCGATGTCGCCGTCCCATACGTTTGAGGCGTAGTACTACCATTGGGCAGTATCTCCTTTTGATTGGCTTCGTTAGTTCGTAGGAACCGTGGAACGTAGAGCTTGCGTTAGACCATCTAACCCTTGCCGTGCGAACCACTTCGCGAAGCGATTACTCGAGCCACAAATTATAGCAAAAACAATCCCGCGGGAGAGTTAATCTACCCACGGTAGATTAAACGGGTCGTTTTTTTTGGCTTGTATTCGGGGTTAATGCATCAAAGACCAGATAAAGAGCGCGTAATGTGCAGCTCCGTACTGTGCCCACATAAACACGACATCGAACATATTGGTCATGATGAGCAGGAAAAACAAGAGCATTCCAGCCATTTGGGCTTGTGGGTGTCGGTACCAACTCGCGATGGTATTAGACAGATTCGTCAAAATGTTTGAACCATCAAGCGGAGGCACAGGCAACATATTCAAGGCAAACAGAATCAAATTTAAGAAACCGCCGGTTAGCAAAAATATCTCAACATCAGACTGTTCCGTCATCGGATCAATAATAAATCCAAGCACGGTGAGCACAAACAGTGCAATCAATAAGTTCATTGCAGGCCCAGCGAACGAAACGAAAATTCGCCCCCATTTTCCGTGACGAAATTTATAAGGGTTCACAGGCATCATGCCCCACGCAATACCCAGAATCAAAAACAAAATCATCGAAGTCATGCCCATGTGCACAACAGGATTTGCTGTCATATGCCCTGTAGCACGAGGTGTGTCATCGCCCTCCCAGAGCGCAGCCCATCCATGGGCAAGTTCATGCATCGTTATTGAAAAAAATACCCAAAAAATCCATGCGACGAGTTCTGTACCCCGTCCTGCTTCCCATAAATCATGTACCCACCATCCCATTAATGTATCTCCTTTAAGGCAATGCGAATGGTATCCACGCTAGGCAAACCACGGCTCCAATTTCGACAACGAATATCACCGTTTTCATTTGCAGGTACTCCAAACAAATCACTCTCCTCAAACAAAATTGTCGTTGCGCCCCAACCAAGCCGAGCACCGCCACTTGGAAGCACCATCAAATCGACGTCAACAATAACAACGTTTGGTTCTGCTTCTACTAAGCATTTTCGAAGTACCGGCGAATTAGGGCATCCATCGAAACCGAGGAATTCGAGTTGTTCTGAAGATGTAGAGGAAGTTGTCATGAGGAATAGGAGCGGTATGGTAATACGAAGTGATTGCAGAAGCATCTTATATACCGTACGCTGTTCAACAAATGCCTATTGAAACAAATATTCGCACCGATGAAGAGCTCTTAACAGCCCATATCGACGGAGATTCTTCCGCTTTTCCAGAATTAATGGACCGATATAAAAATGATTTACTTCACTTTTTGATTCGATTTGTGGGCTCTAGGGCGGCCGCAGAGGACGTTTTTCAGGACACTTTTCTCCAGATTCACATTTCAGGCGAAACTTTTGACCCTTCAAGGCGATTTAAACCGTGGCTTTTTACAATTGCAGCGAACAAAGGTAGGGACTGGCATCGTAAGCATTCAAAGCGCACAGTATTGTCACTGTCGCAGAATATTGGTGGGGACGGCGAAGGCACACGCTTTGTTGACCTTATGGAAGCGGATCAGGAACTACCAGATGCACAATTACTCGACAGTGAACAAAGCGACAGCATACGAAATGTGGTCGATCAACTACCCAGCCATTTGCGAGAGATTCTCTTGCTGAGCTATTTCCAACAAATGAGTTACGTGCAAATTGCAGATTCACTGCAGATTCCACTCGGTACCGTTAAAAGTCGATTGCATTCAGCGGTCGCTGCATTTAGCCAATCATGGCAAACAGCCAACAGTGAGGACGAAGTATGACAAGTGGATTCGACCATCTTAAATTGACTAAAGCAGATGCAGAAATGCTCGACCGGCTTGTAGATGTTGGCTTTGAAATTGACCAACTTGCGTATCTCACTCCCGAAGACGAAAAGCGTGCAAAAGCAATTTTACACATGCTGGGATTCCTCGATGCATATCCTGTGGAAGATGCATCCGACACACTCATCCATGCAACGCTTGCACGCATCGACCAGTACGAAGCCAAGCATTCTGAACGCATGCAAATTCATACTCCACAACTTGAAACGACAAAGCGTGGCTTTCGAATTCGTATACCCGATCTCATTGGTGTTGCCGCAATGGTTCTTGTGACTGTTTCGGTATTCATGATGATCAGCAAGAGTGCACGTAATCAATCATTGAATAACGAGTGCGCATCCAACATGGCGATGGTGGGCCGTGGTCTTTTTAATTATGCACTCGACCACGACGGAAACACGCCAACCAAGCAGGCAACACAAGTCGCATCATTGTTTGGTGGCGTTGCTCCAGAGCAAACAGATGCCGAACTTCTTGCAGAACAAGGTTACTGCGAACATAATCACTTGAACTGCCCCGGTCACGGCGAAGAAAGCGGTGGGTTTAGTTACCAAACTCAGTCAGCAGATTCCTGGGACGCTATCCAAAAGCAAGGTAAAGTATTTTTCCTTTTAAGCGACCGTAATCCAGTTTTGGACAAGATATTGGCGAAACAAGAGTACGACCCATATACACCTTCACCCGCCCACGGTTCACTCGGCCAGAATCACCTTCGTGATGATGGCTCTATTATGACGGGTGCTGCGCCAGT